>JACPTX010000019.1 GCA_016192545.1 Candidatus Omnitrophota bacterium
ACTTCACCTACGGCATCCGGACCGCGGTCGGCGATCTCTTCGGCGCCCGGACCGTCGGCTCCGGCGCGTCGTGGGAGCAGGGGACCGATTACCGCAATCCCTTGCAACGGCAGCGCATGCTGGAGAGCGTCGCGCACATGGTCCGGGAGCACAAGGACGAGCCGTACCTGCTGGTGTGGCTGCTGGGCGACGAGAACAACTGGTACCGCAGCCGGACGAACGCGGCCCAGTATCCCGAGGACTACGCCAAGTTCGTGAATGAAGCCGCCGCGCTCATCCATCAACTGGACGGCCGGCACCCGGTGGCGCTCGTCAACGGCGACATGGGCTTTCTCCAGGAGTATGCCCGGTGGACGCCTGAGGTGGACATCTTCGGGGCCAACGCCTTCCGCGGGCCCGACGGGTTCGGGGTGTTGTGGGACGGGGTACGGCGCGTCTACGACAAGCCGGTGCTGATCACGGCATACGGCGGCGTCTACGCCTCAGGCGCTGATGAAGAGGCGCAGGCCGCCTACCATGAAGGGTGCTGGCTGGATATCGTCAAGCACCGGGCCGGCGGCTCAGGCGAGGGCAACTCGATCGGCGCCTTTGCGGCGGAGTGGCTGGACCGCTGGTGGGCCGCGGGCGATCCCTACCGCCACGCGCCCATCGGGTCGCTGAACCGCTTGAAGCCGGAGCAGAGCGAAGATTCCTGGGAGGCGGAGCACACCGGCTTCTGCGCGCAGGGCGACGGCCGGTTCAGCCCATTCCTCAGGCAGCTGCGCCAGGTCTACCGGGTCTATCAACAGGAGCTGTGGGTCCCCGGCTCCCCATAAGAGGACGGTTCTATTTTTCTGGTTACCACCGATAGAAAAATAGAACCGTCCCCAATTTACGAACCGGTGATGGTGATGACGCCGCAGCCGATCCGCCCGCCGGCGTTGCCGGTGGGCTGACCGAAGTCGTCCTCCTTCTCGTGCAGGACGATCGCCCTCCCGCCAACGGTGTTCGACGCTCCACCCAGCCGCAGGTCCGGCAGCGTGAGTTCCAGCATGCCGGTGCCGTCCGCGCCGACCTCGATGTTCCCGAAGTCCCCGGCGTGCGCGCCGGCGAAGCCGTCACTCGGCAGGAAGCCGTGCGCCACGCCGTGCGGGTTGTAGTGTCCGCCGGCTGCGTTGCCCTGATCCGCGCAGTTGCCGAACTGGTGGATGTGCAGCCCGTGCTTGCCGGGCGGGACGTTCGACACGCGGACCGTCATCTTCAGGCCGTCGGGCGTCTCCGTGAGCGCGGCGTCACCGGACACCGAAGAGCCCTCGGCCGTCGCCTGAATCACCGCCTTGCCGGATTCCGCCCACGCCCACGGCACCCCGAACAACACACATCCAACAACGGCTATCACGCGCTTCATGGTTCCCTCCTTGTATCGCCAACCGCTTCATCATATCATATACTGACTGCCATGAAGCTCACGACGCGTCTGCGCCACTACTTCTTCACCGGGCTGGCCACGTTGTTTCCCGTCATCGTCACCCTGTACCTCCTGCTCCTGATCTTCAATTTCGCCGACGGCCTCCTCGGGCGGTTCATCAACCGCTACTGGCTGCGGACCTACGGCTACGAGATCCCCGGCCTCGGCCTGGTGATGACCGTCATCCTCATCCTGGGGGTCGGCATCCTGTCCAGCCACTTTTTCGGCCAGTGGATGTTCCGCCGGTTGGAAGGGTGGTTTGGACAACTGCCGTTCGTGCGGCGCATCTACCAGCCGGTCAAGCAGCTCACCAAATTCTTGTTTGAGAAGAATGAGCGCGACGCGGCATTCCGGCGGGTCGTCCTGGTCCAGTATCCCAGGATGGGCGCGTATTCGATCGCCTTTGTGACGAACGAAACGACCACCACCGTCACGGGCACCCCGAGCACCCTGGTCACCGTCCTCATCCCGAACCCGCCGTCCCCGTTCACCGGCCCGATCATCTTCGTCCCCAAGGACGACGTCATTCCGCTGGACATCTCGGTGGAAGAAGCCGTGCGGTTGATCGTGTCGGGCGGCGTGGTCGCTCCGCCCCTCGAGGCCGCGAAGACGCCGCGAAACTGATGACGCGGCAGGCTCGCCTCGTCTTGGGCCTGCTGGTCGGTCTGGCCGGCGGCTGCGGCAAGCCTGCGCAGCCGGTCGTGAAGATCGGCTTCGTGGCCCCCTTGACCGGCGACCAGGCCCCGCACGGGGAGGACATGCTCAACGGGGCGAGGCTCGCCGTGGACCATGCGATCGCCCGGGGTGACGTGATTCCCGGGCAGCGGCTGGAGCTCGTGGCGCTGGATGACCAGCGCAGCCCCACCCAGGCCGTGGCGGCTGCGAAGAAGCTGGCGGCGGATCCCGACGTCGTCGCGGTCGTCGGCCACCTGAATTCCTCCTGCACCATGCCGGCCTCCGCGATCTACCATCAGGCCCGGATGCTCCAGATCACGCCCGTGTCCTCCAATCCGCAGATCTCCCGCCAGGGGTTCGACACGTTTTACCGGACGTGCGCGACCGATGACCTGCAGGGGCCGGCCGCCGCGCGCTTCGTCGCGCAGGAGCTGGGGGCGGCGCGCGTCTTCATCATTGACGACATGACGACCTACGGGCGCGGCCTGGCGAATGAGTTCGAGCAGGCCCTGCGCGGGCTGCAAGGGACCGTCCTCGGGCACGAAGGCATCACGCAGGGCGACAAGGACTTCACCCCGCTCCTCACGAAGGTCAAAGCGATGCGCCCGGACGCCGTCTACTTTGCCGGGATGTTTCCGGAGGGGGCCCTGCTCATCAAGCAGCGCGCCGACGTCGGCCTCGGCGGCCGGTTCATGGGAGGGGACGGGCTGTTTGACCCGGTCCTGATTGAGCTGGCGACCCCGCAGGCGTCGGAGGGCGTCTACCTGACGACGATCGGGTCGGACGTGCATCGGATGCCGACCGCCGAGGCGTTCGTCAAGGCCTACGAGGCGCGCTTCGGCCCCCTCGGGGCCTACTCCGCGTACGCCTATGAGGCGACGAGCCTCGCGATCTGGGCGATCCGGCAGGCGGGCAAGAAGGACCGCGCCGCGGTGCTGGCGGCGATGAAGGCCTTGACGGATTATCCGGGCTTGTTCGGCCTGCAGAACTTCGATGAGCGGGGCGACTCGCGCATCCGCGACATCGGGCTGTTCACCGTGCAGGGCGGGGCGTTCGTCTTCGTGAAATCCATCGGCGAGTGAGCGCCGCTCTCCTCAGCCGGCCATGACGCCTCTCCAACTCTTCCTTCAGCAGCTCGCCAACGGCCTGACGATCGGCGCCATCTACGCCCTCATTGCCCTGGGCTACACGATGGTGTATGGCGTCATCCAGCTCATCAACTTCGCGCATGGGGAAGTCTTCATGGTCGGCGCCTATCTCGCGCTGAGCGTCCTGCTGCTCCTGGGCATCAGCCAGCCGCTGACGGGCCCGGTCCTGATCGGGCTCCTGCTGCTGTGCGCGGCGGCCGCGATGGCCGGCTGCGGCCTGCTGGGATGGGGGATGGAGCGGCTGGCCTACCGCCCGCTCCGGCAGGCGCAGCGGCTCACCGCCCTGATCACCGCGATCGGCATGTCGTTCTTTCTGCAGAATGCGGTCATGCTGCTGTACGGCGCGACGGACCGCAGGTTTCCCGCGCTCATCCCGGCTCTGCGGTGGGACGTGGCCGGCGTCACGATCACCTGGCTGCAGCTCGCCATCTGGGCCGGCAGCGCGGTCCTCATGGTGGGCGTGCAGGCGCTGGTGATGCGCACCACCTTGGGCCGCGCCATGCGGGCCACCGCCCAGGACCCCCAGGCCTGCCGGCTGCTCGGGATCCCCGTGGACCGCGTGATTGCGGTGACGTTCGTGATCGGCTCCGCGCTGGCCGCCGTCGGCGGGATGCTGTTCGGGCTGTACTACAACACCGTCAATTTCCACGACGGGTATCTCACCGGGCTGAAGGCGTTCACCGCCGCCGTGCTGGGCGGCATCGGCAACATCCCCGGGGCGATGCTCGGCGGGCTGGTGCTGGGCGTCCTCGAGGGGCTGGGAGCGGGGTATCTGTCCGCGCAGTGGAAGAACGTGTTCGCCTTCGTCGTCCTGGTCGGATTGTTGCTGTTCAAACCCACGGGATTGTTGGGTGAGCGGGTTGCGGATCGCGCCTAAGATGTCCCCGTGGTGGGTGGCCGCGGCAGCCGCCCTCCTCGTTCCGATCGTCAATCCCAACGCCTATCATCTGGATGTGCTGACCGGCGCCGGCCTCTACGCCCTCCTGGCGCTGGGATTGAACGTGGTGGTCGGCTTCACCGGCCTGCTGCATCTGGGCTACGCCGCGTTCTTCGCCATCGGGGCCTATGCCTACGCCCTCTTGAATCTGCATGCGGGCTGCCCGTTCTGGGCGGGGGTGATTCCGGCGGCGGCCGTCGCCGGCGCCGCCGGGGTGGTCCTCGGGATTCCCGCGATGCGGGTCCGCGGGGATTATCTGGCCATCGTCACCTTGGGCTTCGGGGAGATCGTGCGGATCGCGTTCACCAACCTGGAGCGCTGGACCGGCGGGCCGAACGGGCTGCTCGGGATTGCGCACCCCACGCTGTGGATCCCGGCGCGCGGCCTCTATGACTTCGGCGTGGCGTCGCAGCCGTATTACTATCTGGTCGTCGTGATGGTGATGCTGACGGCGATGGCGTGCCTGCGCATGAGCCGCTCGCGGGTCGGGCGCGCCTGGGCGGCGATCCGCGAGGATGAGCTGGCGGCGGCCTGCTCTGGCATCGATACGTTCCAGCTGAAGCTCCTGGCGCAGGGCTGCGGGGCGGCGATCGCGGGGCTGGCCGGCGCCATCTTCGCCGCCAAGCAGGGCACGATCACCCCGGACAGCTTTGACTTCATCCTCTCCGTCATGGTCCTGGCGATGGTCGTCCTGGGAGGGTTGGGGAGCGTCCCAGGCGCGATTGTCGGCGCCTTGGCGCTGGGCACGCTGCCGGAATTGCTGCGCGGGCTTGCGCAGTACCGGATGCTGCTCTTCGGGGCGGTCATGATCCTCATGATGCGGCTCCGGCCGCAGGGCCTCCTCGGGACGGGACAGATTCGCCGCGAACCCTTGACCGATCGGCCGCCTCATGACGCGCGCCCTGCTTGACGTGCAACACCTGACCAAACGCTTCGGAGGCGTGGTGGCGCTCTCGGACGTCAGCATGACCGTGGCCCAGCACGAGATCGTCGGGCTCATCGGCCCCAACGGCGCCGGCAAGACGACGCTGTTCAACTGCGCCACCGGCGTGCTGCGGGCCGACGGCGGCCGGATCCTGTTCGGACAGGACGGCCAAGAATCCCTGGCGGCCCTGGCGCCGCATCAGGTCATGCAATACGGCCTGGCGCGGACCTTTCAGAACATCCGGTTGTTCGCGGGCATGACCGTGGCGGAGCAGGTCCTCGTCGGCATCTACACCCGGACGCACACCGGCCTGCTGGGCGCGGTGTTCAACACCGCCGAGGCCCGGCGCGAGGAACGCTGGGCGCGTGACCGGGCCATGGGGCTGCTGCAGGCGGTGGGGCTGGAGCGCATGGCGGAGGCGACCGCCTCCGCGCTGCCGTTTGGATTGCAGCGGCGGGTCGAGCTGGCGCGGGCGCTGGCGTCCGAACCGCAGCTCGTGCTCCTCGATGAGCCGGCCGCTGGCCTGAATCCGACGGAGAAACAGGGGCTGCTCGCGCTCCTGGGGCGCCTGCGCGCGCAGGGGCTGACGCTGCTGCTCATCGAGCATGACATGCGCTTCGTGATGCCGGTCTCGGACCGCGTGGTGGTGCTCGATTACGGGGAGAAGATCGCGGAGGGCCGCCCCGCCGACGTGCAGCGCGACCCGCGCGTCATCGAAGCGTACCTCGGAAAGGCGTGATGTTGCGATTGGAGCACGTTGTTGCTGGCTATGGACAGACCGTGTGCCTCAAGGGCGTTTCGCTGGAGGTGCGCTCCGGCGAGATCGTCGCCTTGCTGGGCGCGAACGGCGCCGGCAAAACCACCACGCTGATGACGATCTCCGGGCTGGTGCGCGCGCGCCGGGGCCGGGTGCGGTTCAAGGACGCCCCGATCGAGCGGGCCTCGCCGGAAGCGATTGCCGCCTCGGGGATCGGCCATGTCCCTGAGGGCCGCCGGATCTTCCCGCGCCTGACCGTGCGGGAAAATCTGGAGCTCGGCGCGTATCTGCGGCGGGACCGCCGGGGGATTCAGCGGGATCTCGACCGGGCGTGTGCGCTGTTTCCGGTGCTCCGCGAGCGGCAGGCGCAGCTCGCCGGCACCCTGTCCGGCGGGGAACAGCAGATGCTCGCCATCGGGCGCGGGCTGATGGGCCGCCCCGCGCTGCTGCTCTTGGATGAGCCGTCGCTGGGGCTGGCGCCGAAATTGGTGCAA
>JACPTX010000021.1 GCA_016192545.1 Candidatus Omnitrophota bacterium
CTGGACCGACCCGCCGGCCGGCACGAAGAGCTTCGTCCTCATCTCGGATGACCCGGACGCGCCGCTGGGAATGTGGGTGCACTGGGTGGTGTACAACCTCCCGCCCTCCAGCCGCGGCCTGCCCAAGAACGTCCCCAAGACCGAAGAGCTGGCGGATGGGACGAAACAAGGCCTGACCGACTTCAAGCGCATCGGCTACGGCGGGCCGTGCCCCCCGCCCGGTCCGGTGCACCGCTATTTCTTCAAGCTGTACGCCCTCGATGCGCTGCTTGAGCTTCCGTCCAAAGCCACGAAGGCGCAGGTCGAGCGCGCGATGGACGGCCACGTGCTCGCCGCCGCCGAGTACATCGGCCTGTACCGCCGCTAAGCAAAGGGGTCAGACCCCGTCACTTGTTGAGGGGTCTGACCCCTTATGTCTTTCCCTCCCCTGGCTAGAACCGCACAAAATCAGATATACTTACTTAAAGAATGTTAACCGCAAACCCGGCAGTCCTCGGTTGGAGCGGAAGCCCAA
This sequence comes from Candidatus Omnitrophota bacterium, assembly GCA_016192545.1. Taxonomy (GTDB): domain Bacteria; phylum Omnitrophota; class Gorgyraeia; order Aquiviventales; family Aquiviventaceae; genus JACPTX01. The sequence continues at coordinate 515 of JACPTX010000021.1, forward strand.
GCGCGTTTGCCGCAGGGCAGACCGCGGCCCGCGCCGCGCTGAAACAGCTCGGCAAACGGCGGGCCCAGTGCGCCATCGTCTTCGGCTCGTCCTGGTTCGACCAGGCCCAGCTGCTGGAGGGCGTGCGGAAAGTGTTCACGTCCGCCGTCCTGGCCGGCGGCAGCACCGCAGGCGAAATCACGCCGGAGGGGCCCACCAGCCACAGCTGCGTGGTCCTGGCCCTGGCGGAGAACGGCATGATGGCCAGCGTCGGAGCCGGTACCAATCTCGAAGACGACCCCCGCACGGCCGGCTACGAGGCGGCCCAGCAAGCCGTGCACGGCCTGGCGTCGAAGGCGCGCAGCGGGATGCTCCTGTTCGGCGACGGCCTGCTCACCGGCTACGCCGAGGCGCTCTGGGGGATCCAGGAGGTGCTCGGCACGAGCTCCCTGGTCACAGGCGGCCTGATGGGCGATGACCTGCGGTTCCACCAGACGTACCAGTACGCCCAGGACCGGAGCCTCAGCCGCGCGATCGTCGGCCTGCTGTTCGGCGGCACGTGCAAGATCGGCGTCGGCGTCGAGCACGGGTTTGAGCCGATCAGCAAGCCCCGGCAGATCACGCGCTCGCGCGCCAACATCCTCTACGAGTTGGACGGGCAACCCGCGTCGTCGGTCTATGAGGAATACTTCGGTCAGGAGGCGATGGAGGCGATGCGGCAGGAAGGCCTGACCCGGCGGCTGATCGCCTACCCGCTCGGCATCCAGATGGAGGCGCCGGGGCGGTTCCTCCTGCGCGCGATCCGCGCCTTCAGTGAGGACGGCGGCCTGGTCTGCACCGGCGAGATGCCGGAAGGCGGCTGGGTCCAATTGATGATCGGCAGCAAGGGCCTGGCGCTCGAGGCGGCGTCCTCCGCGGCGAGGCAGGCGATCCAGTCGCTGCGCACCGTGCACTTCGTCCTGGTGCTGGACTCCGTCGTGCGGCGGCTCCTGCTGGGCCGGGAGGCGGCGGAGGAGATCGCGCGCATCCGCCAGATCGTCGGCCCGTCGGTGCCGCTGGCCGGCTGCTACACCTACGGCGAACAGGCCCCGCTCGGCACGCCGTATCCGTACGGGCGCTCCTCCGTGCAGACCGGCGCGTGCCTGGTCATCGCGGTGGGACAACCCTAGATGAAGATTTCCATCCGGACCTTCATCATTCTCTTCGTCAGCGCGCTGGGACTCGGGATCCTGGCGTTCGAGTTCGACTGGCTCACCAAGCTGCTGGTCGTCGCGACGCTTCTGGGGGGCATCGGGTACCTCGCGCTGAAGTTCGACTACCAGCAGCAGCGGGTCCAGGAGCTCAACCACCTCCGCGCCGGCTACGAACAGCTCGACCAGCAGGCCAAGCTCATCGTCCGGACCGACCTGGAGCTGCACCGCACGCAGGAGGAGCTCGACCATAAGCTGGCCTCGCTCTTTGCGCTGCATGAGCTGGGCCGGCAGCTGCGCGTCAACCTGCAGCCGGAGGAAATCTACGGCCAGCTCAACGCGCAGCTCATCAGCGGATTCGGCTTCTCGAGAGCGCTGGTCGGCGTGTGCCGCGCGCCGGAGGAGCTGCGCTGGCAGTCGCTCGTCGGCATCGAGGAGCCGGCGGCGGAACAGGTCCGCCGGCATCTGCTGGACCGCGGCGCGCTGCGCGAGCTCCTCAGCCGCCCCGATCCCAAGACCATCCGGCTGGGCGCCGCGGCGCCGGCCGACCAGCCGCTCCTCGAGCTGCTCTCGGCGAGGACCGTGGTGGTGGCCGGCGTCAGCCCCCAGGCGGGCCCGCAGGGCCTCCTCGTGCTCATCCGGGAAGGCGCGGGCGCGGCCGAAGGGCGCGGCGACGAGGAGCTCATCGCCGTGCTGGCGACCCAGCTGGCGATTGCGGTGGAAAACTCCGCCCTGTATGAGGAGGCGTGGGGGGCCCGCCGGGAGCTGGAGCAAAAAGTCCATGAGCGCACGCAGGAGTTGGCCTCCGCCAACGAGCAGCTCATCCGCCTCAACAAGTCCAAGAGCGATTTCGTCTCCGCCGTGTCGCACGAGCTGCGCACCCCCCTGGCCGCCATCAAGGGCTACGCCTCCCTCCTGCGCAGCGGGCAGTTCGGCGAGCTGGCCAAGCCCCAGGCCGAGCGGCTGGCGAAAATCGAGAAGCACACCGACCTGCTCACGCAGCTCATCAACAACCTGCTCGACATCGCCCGCATCGAGTCGGGCCGCGTGACGATGGAGAGCCGCCCCATCGAGGCCGAGGAGCTGATGGCGACGGTTGTCGAGATGATCAAGCCGCAGGTCGACGCCAAGCGCATCGCGCTCAAGACCCGTCTGGACGGCGTGCGGCAGCTCGTCGGCGACCCGACGCATCTGCCGCGCGTCTTCATGAATCTCCTGTCGAACGCGGTCAAATACACGCCCGAGGGCGGCTCGATTGCGGTCCACCTGGAACGGGCCGGCGGGCAGGTCATTGCCAGCGTGCAGGACAGCGGCTGCGGGATTTCGCCGGAGGAGCTGCCCAAGCTCTTCCAGGAATTCTATCGCTCCGGCAACCCGATCAACGAGCAGGTGCGCGGCACGGGGCTGGGACTGGCGCTCGCCAAGCGGATTGTGGAGGCGCACCACGGCCGGATCACCGTCACCTCGCACGTCGGCAAAGGCACGACGTTCACCTTCACCCTCCCCGCCTCGCCCGTCGAACAGGCGCCGGCATGAGCGCCCGCGCGACCACCGTCCTCGTCGCCGACGACGACCCGGACCTCCGGGACATCCTCCGGTCCATCCTGGAACCGCAAGGGTTCCGGGTGCTCGAAGCGCCGGACGGCCAGGCGGCGCTGGACACCATCCAGCGGGAGCGCCCCGATCTCTTGATTCTCGACTACACGATGCCGCACCTGACCGGCCCGGAGGTCTGCAAGGCGTTGAAGCAGGACCTGCTCCTGCGCCATATCCCCATCATCATGCTGACCGGCCGCGGCGAGACGCAGGACAAGGTGCTGGGCATCGAGGCGGGGGCGGATGACTATCTCGTCAAGCCGTTCGAGCCGATGGAGCTCTTGGCGCGGGTCCGGATGGTCATCCGGCGGACCTCGCAGGAGCTGGAGGCCAACCCCCTCACGCGCCTGCCGGGGAATATTTCCATCCAGCGGGACATCGAGACGCGCCTGGCCGCGAAGCTGCCCGTGGCCGTCTGCTACTGCGACCTGGACCTGTTCAAGGAATTCAACGACCATTACGGCTTCGGGCGGGGGGACGAGGCGATCCGGCATACCGCCAACGTCCTGCTGGAGGCGGTCAAGCGGCACGGCAACCCCACGGACTTCGTCGGGCACATCGGGGGGGACGACTTCATCGTCGTGACGACGCCGGACCGGGCTGACGCGGTCTGCGGGGAGATCGTCCGGGAGTTCGACGCCACGATCCCGCAGCTCTACGACGAGGAGGACCGGGCCCGCGGCTACCTCGTGCACGCCAACCGCAAAGGCCAGGAGGTCACGGTGCGGCTGCTGACCATCTCCATCGCGGTGGTGAGCAACGCCGACCGGACGCTCACGCACTTCGGGCAGGTGGCGTCGATCGGCGCCGAGCTCAAGGCATACGCCAAGCAGTTTGACAAGAGCCTCTACGTCAAGGACAAACGCAAAACCTAAAAAGTGACAGTCACTTTTTGGGGGAAAAGTGACTGTCACTTTTTCTGTGGACTACTACTCGGCGGGCACTGAGGCGGTTTCCGGCGCGTAGACGCGGATCGACAGGCGGGACGACGTGAGCGTGGGGATCCCTCCGTACACGACAAACCCCCGATTGCCAGCCCGCGCGCGCGTGGCATCGGCCTGGCGAAACTGGGCAATCCGCGCCAGGCGCTCTTGGCGCCGCTTCACCTGCTGCGACCGGACGACCATCCGCAGGGCCTTCCGAAGTTCCGGAATCGATTCAAACTTCGCTTGCAGCGCGGCCTGCTGCTGCTCCAGCGCGCGCGCCTGCCGGCTGAGCTGGTCGCGCTCGCCCTGCACCCGCGCATAGCTCGCTTGCAACTCGCTGAGATTCTGCGATAGCCGCCCGACCTCCACCTCCAATTCCGCGGTCTGGGATTTCAGACGGTCGATCTCTCTCAGGGACTCCGACGCCTCCACCCTGGCCTGCCGCAGGGCGCCCTGCAGCTGCTGCTGCCTGGCCTCCAGCTGGCTGATGACCATCGCGCGCTCCACCAGCGTCTGGCGCAGGGCGGTGTTCTGTTGCTGCAGGGCGAGGAGCCAGGCGCCCAGCAAGAGCATCGCCGCGATCCCGGCCGTCCAGATGGCCGCGCGCACGGCCCAGTCCGGAATCCGCTGCCGCAGGCGGCTGACCTGCTGCTCCAGACGCCCGATGAGCTGCGCCGACTGCTCGGTCTGCTCGGTGACGAAGGCCTGCAGGCGGAATCGGGAGGTGTCATCCAGGCGCTCAAACTCGACCCCGAGCGGATGCTCGCCCTGCGGGGTGGGCTCGGGCGTGCTCCACCGGACGATGCCGTCGAGCGCGAAGGGCTCCTCATCGCCCGGAAGGAGAAACCGCAGGCAGAGCTTCTCACCGCCCCCGATGGGCCGCGAGGCGAGCAAGGCCAGTCCGTGGACGCTGAGGTTGGTGATGCGGCCAGCCGAGATGGGAGAGCCGTCGGACAGGCGATAGTCGGCCGGCAGGAAACATCCGATGCGAACCGCGGCACGCCGCTCCTGCATGACGATCCGCTCCCTCCCCGCTGCGCCGATGCCGCGGGACGAGCCAGCCATCCGCGCGAGGCTTACTTGGCGGGCGTTGCGAGGACCTGCTCGATGACCTGACGGGACTCGTCCGACAGCTCCGTCAGCTCGCAGCCCCCGAGATACGTGGAGGCGCCGCTGACCGGATGCTGCCAGATCAGCCGTCCCGTGGCCTCGATGCACTGTGCCCGTCCTGGCACATAGAGCCGAACAGCCGAATCCGGTCCGGGACAGATCACGGAGCGAGCCGCGCACGAGCGTCTCCGCCCCGTCACGCGGCCATTCGACGGTGATGTCGGCAGGACTTCGTCGGGGGGCCCCGCGGCGCTCGCCATTGATCCGCAGGGACGACAGTTCGGTCTCCAGGAGTTGCCGGTGGATCTGCTCGGCGTCAAAACGCCGCTGCAGCTCCTCGAGCGCCTCCTGGGTCGTGGCCAACTGCTGCTCGAGGCGGTCCTTGGCGGCGCGCGCCTCTCCCAGGAACCAGTTGGCCTCATCGCGCTGGCGCTCCGCCTCCTGCAGCCGCGACGCCACCTCCGGCTGGCGCGCCTCCAAGTGGAGATAGCGCTCATGGAGGGTCTGCCACTGCTGCTCCAGATGCGCCGCCGAGGCGCGGGATTCGCCCAGATACCACTGGCTCTCCTCCCACTGCTTCCGGCCGGCTTCGGCCGCCTGCTGCCATTCCTGCGCCTTCGCCTGCCACTCGGCGATCTGCTGCGTCAACTCGGCGGCCTGGCCTTCCAACTGGGCGCTCTTGGCGCGCTCCTCGCCCAGGAACCAGCTGGCTTCGTTGCGCTGGCGCCGCAGCGTGTCAAGCTGTTTGGCGTACTGGTTCAACGTTTCCTTCGCTTCCTCCACCTGCGCCTGGAGCTGCTGGAGCCGCTTGGTGTAATACTCGTTCATCGCGCCTTCGCTGAGCAGCTCCGTCAATTGCTCGCGGCCGATCAGGGCGATGCCGTGGTCCTTGGCGTACCGCTGGGCCGGGACGGTGAACGAGCCGGGCGCGACGAGGAATCCCTGCGCGGCCGCCACGCGCTGGAGGATCCGGAGGAACTGCTCAACCGCCGCCTTCTCAAAGAACGCGCCCTCCCCCACGCACAGGAGCGCCGCCCGCACGCCGTCTTTCGCGATGACCCGGACCAAGCCGACCGGCTCCGTCGCGGACTCCGCTTCCTGCACGAGCTGATAGCCCTGGCGCTCAAACGCCCGCCACACCAGGTGGTCGATGATCTGCATGCCCAGCGGAATCGGGATGATCGGCCCGGCGGCCTTCGACGCCGGACGAGCGCGGCGGCGCCGCCAGACGAGGGCCGCGAGGCCCGTCCCCGCAAGGCCCACCAGTCCCCACCACCAGGCCGCCGCGGCACGCGGACGGCGGGGCGAAGACGCCCGGGGTGAGGAGGACGCGGGGCTTGACCGCGCGCGGTCCGAGTGGGGAGCCGGCGCGACGGCGGTGCGCATTGACGGGGGCTGGACGATTAACGGGGACATGGTCGCTTCCCACGCGGGCTGCGGGCGCGCCCGGCTCAAGGCCTCCTGCATGGCGCGGAACCGCTCGCTGAAGACCGGCGCCGCGACGCCCGAGACCACGATCCCGCCGGCGACCCCGACCTGCACGTCGCTGCTGGCCATCGAGGACGGATGCTCGATGTCAATGACGACGCGCCCCGGCTCGGTCCGCACGTCATAGTCATAGGGGCCGCGCAGGCGGACGTGGAGTGCCGCGATCCACCGGGGCTCCAGCGACGGGGCTGACGAGGCGTAGACGGTCCGGATTTCCTGCACCACGCCCTGCCGCAGGAGCGAGCGCTCCGGCAGGGTCCCGGCGACCCGGTCCTGGGGAAACTCCAGCACGATGGTCGGCGGGCGCTGCTCGAAGCGCGTGCGGATCGGCAGCTGCTCCTGGGTGGCGAGCTTGATGACGAGCTGGGTCGTGCTGGTGGCGGGGGCGGACGCCTGCGTTTCCGCGGCCCACGCGGCGCCCGCCGCGCTGCCGACGAGCAGGAGAGGGGTCAGACCCCTCAACAGTACTCTAGAGGATGCGGACCACATCATTCACCTGGATCTCCATCGCCTGGGATTCCGGCAGCAGCGCCGCGGCGGAGACCTCTTCCTGCACGCGTTCAATGCGCGCCTTCCCCAGGAGCTGCTTATCCCGGTAGATCGACACCACGTCGCCGATATTCAACACGTTCCAGCCCAGGTCAATGACGACGAACCGCCATTCAGGATTGAAGGAAATCACGCGCCCTTCCAGCCCGGTCCCGCCGGCGGCCGGCTGGCTCACGACCACTTTTTCCAGCTCCACCACCTGGGCCTCGCCCCTGGAGGCCCGCCCGGCTCTCGACTCCAGGGTGACGGCCAGCTCCCCTTGCAGACGGTCAAACTGATGCTGCATCGCCAGCAGCCGGCCCTGCAGCTCGAGGATAATCCGTTCTTCCTGCGTCAGCCGCTCGGCGACCTGCTTGAGCTCGGTCTCTTTCGTCGACAGCGTCGCGCTCAAGCGCTGCACGCGCTGCTGCTCGTCGGAGAGCACGCCGGAGAGGCGGTCGCGGTCGGCGCGCACCTCGCCCAGCTCCAGTTCCAGGGTGCGCCGGGCCTCAAGCGCCTGGCGATATTCGCGTTCCACCCGATGGCGCGCGAGCCACTCCCCCATCGCGACGCCGATGACAAAGAGCCCAATGACTGCAAGGGTCGTCCGTTTGAGCGTTCGTGACACGACTCACCTCATACAAAAATCCCGACGAGCGTTGACTCGTCGGGGTCATGTTTTTATCCGGTTCCTGCGTCAAGGGTTGAGATACCCATCAGCATCTGTCCTTACCCTAGCAAATCGCACCGAACTTGTCAAGAATATGGTGGGGACGAGAGGATTTGAACCTCCACCCCTTTCGGGACAACGCCCTCAACGTTGCGCGTATGCCAGTTCCGCCACGTCCCCATAACCGTATTATACCGGAATCGTCACCGCGCCTTCGGAGGCCGACGAGACCAGGTGCGCGTACTTCGCCATCACCCCGCTGGTGTAGCGCGGTGCCGGCGGACGCCACGCGCGCCGGCGCCTCCGCAATTCCGCGCCAGACAAGGCGACGTCGAGCCGGCGCGCCGGCACGTCGAACGTCACCACATCCCCGCTGCGCAGCAGCCCGATCGGTCCACCCACCGCGGCCTCGGGCGACACATGGCCCGCCATCAATCCGCGCGTGGCGCCGGAGAATCGCCCGTCGGTCAGCAGCGCCACCGACTGCCCCAGCCCCTGCCCCACCAGCGCCGCGGTCACGGCCAGCATCTCGCGCATGCCGGGGCCTCCCTTCGGCCCCTCGTAGCGCACCACGACCACGTCGCCTGGCTTGATGCGTCGCCGCTGGATCGCGCGGAACGCGTCTTCTTCGCTGTTGAACACGCGGGCCGGCCCCCGGTAGCGCTGCGGCTCATGCCCGGTGATTTTCACCACGCAGCCGTCCGGGGCGAGGTTGCCGCGCAGGATCACCAGCCCTCCGGTCGGGCTCAGCGGCCTGCGCACCGGGCTCACCACGCGCTGGCCCGCCGTTTCCTTGGCCCGCTTGGCCTCCTGCCAGATGGTGCGGCCGGTGACGGTCAGCGCGTCGCGACGCAAGCGACCGGCCTCCAGTAACCGCTTCGCAATCAGCCCCACGCCGCCGGCGCGGAACAGGTCTGTGGCCACGAAGCGGCCCCACGGCTTGAGGTCCGCCAGCAGAGGCGTCTTGCGGCTGATGCGGTCGAAGTCGCCGATGGACAGCAGGACGCCGGCCTCGCGCGCAAGCGCCAGCAGATGGAGCACGCTGTTGGTCGAGCCGCCGGTCGCGGCCACGGCCGCGATCGCGTTTTCCAGCGCGGGCTTCGTCACGATGCGGCGGGGACGCAGATCCCGCCGGAGCAGATCCATCACCAGTTGGCCGGCCCAGAACGCCACCCGGTCCTTCTGCGGGTCCATCGCGGGGACGCTGGCGCTGCCCATCGGCGAGATGCCCAGCACCTCCATCGCCATCGCCATGGTGTTGGCGGTGAACTGCCCCCCGCAGGCGCCCGCGCCGGGACAGGCGCGGTCCTCGAGCCGCCGCAGATCGCGCCGGCTCATGCGGCCGGCGGCGCACGCGCCCACGCCCTCGAACACGTCCTGGATCGTCACGTCGCGCCCGTCGAACCGGCCGGGATCGATGGAGCCGCCGTAGAGCATCAGCGACGGCAGATCCAGGCGCAAGAGGGCCATGACGGTGCCGGGGATGGTCTTGTCGCAGCCGGAGAGCGCCACCACGCCGTCGAAGAGATGGCCGCGCACCACCAGCTCGATCGAATCGGCGATCACCTCGCGGCTGATGAGCGAGCATTTCATCCCCTCGGTGCCCATGCTGATCCCGTCGGAAACCGCGATGGTGTTGAATTCGATCGGGGTCCCGCCGGCCGCCCGCACGCCGCGCTTGACGTGCTCCGCCAGCCGCCGCAGGTGGATGTTGCAGGGCATCACCTCGATCCAGGTGTTCGCGATCGCGATGAGCGGGCGCCTGAGGTCCGCGTCGGTCAGGCCCACGGCCTTGAGCATGGCGCGGGCCGGCGCGCGGTCCGCGCCGTCCAGCAGCACCGAACTCTGTCGTCTTAAATTGGTCGCCATCGTCTCCGTGGAAGGGGTCTGACCCCTTTCAATAGTCGATTCCCTGCTGCGCCGGGATCTTCCGCTGCCATGGGTGTTTGACTTCCTGCATCTCGGTGACAAGGTCCGCCCGGTCGATGAGCGCCTGCGGCGCGTTGCGGCCGGTCAGGATGAGGTGCAGCGACGGCGGTTTGGCGTCGAGCAGCTCCAGCACGTCCTCCAGCGTCACGAGCTGCACCCCGGCGTAATCGATCGCGTAGATGATCTCATCCAGCACGATGAGGTCGTAGGTCCCTGAGGTGATGCGCTCCTTCGCCGTCCGCAGGGCGACCTTCGCCGCCGCCAGATGCTCCTCGAAGGGCTTGCGGTCGCCCATGTGTTTCACGAATCCCCGGCCAAGCTGCAGCACCTCGAACTGCGGGCCGAGGCGCCTGCCCATCTCCAGCTCGCCGAAGACCACCGGCCAGTCTCCCTTGAAAAACTGGATGACGAGCACCTTCCAGCCGTGCCCCAGCGCCCGGAACGCGGCTCCAAGCGCCGCGGACGTCTTCCCCTTGCCGGAACCGGTATAGACGATGACGAGTCCTCGACGGGATGATGGCATGGGCGGAGCTTACCGTGAAAGAGAGGACGCCGTCTCGCAGGAATCCACCGGCACGGCGAAGAGGCGGTTCCGCACCCACGACGCGGGCCCCAGCGCCGCGAACAGCAGGCATACCCACGCCAGCCCCGCCTCAACGTCCACCCGCCACACCGACGCCAGGAACACCAGGAGGGCGCCTGCGTAGAGCCACCGCCACCGGCTGAACTGGATGGCGGACAGCTTCGGGTAGCGCAGGTAGCTCACCATCAGGACGCTCAGCACGGCCATGAGCGCGGCCAGGAGGGAGGCGCTCCCGAGCAGGGTCAGCGTGTGCCGGCGGCTGAAGGCCAGCACGACGCTGGCGAGCGTCGCGGCGGCGGCAGGGACGGGCAGCCCTTCGAAGTACGTGCGGGTCGCCGGGCGGACATTGAACCGCGCCAGCCGGTAGGCCCCGGCAGCGAGGTAGAGGAGCGCCGCGGAGGCCTGCAGCGGCGGGCAGATCCTCAACGCCAGCAGCGCCGGCGCCACAACGAAGGACACCAGATCGGCCAGGGAGTCAAGCTCGCGCCCGAATGGGGTCGAGGTCTTCAGGCGGCGGGCGGCGTTCCCGTCCAGGGAATCCCAGACGAGACAGAGCAGGATTAGCCACGCGGCGGCGGCCAGGCGGCCTTCCACGACCATGAGGATCGCGACGAAGCCGCTGAAGAGGTTGGCCAGCGTGATGAGGTTGGCCAGCCAGGAGGCCGAGAAATAGCGCTCCGGCCTGTGGCTCAGGAAACCCATTCCCCCAGCACCGTTTCCCCCGCCCTGACCCGCTGCCCCACCGACACCAGGAGACGGCACCCGGCCTCGGGCACGACGCATTCCACCCGCGAGCCGTAACAGATGATCCCCACCTTCCCGCCGCGCCCCACCGCCCGGTCCAGCGCGATGTCCCAATGGATCCGCCGCGCGATCGTGCCGGCGATCTGCCGGACCAGCACCCGGCGGCGCCCGTCCTCCACGCCGATGCGGTTGGACTCGTTGCGCTCGGCCGCCTCGCACCGCAGCGCGTTCAGGAAGGCTCCCCGCTGATACTGCAGATAGCGCACCACGCCCCCGATCGGCGCGCGGGTGACATGGCAATCGAACACGGAGAGGAAGATGCCGACCCTCACCGCCGGCGCCTTCAGATAGCGCTCCTCGGTGACGGGCGATATGTCCGCCACGACGCCGTCGGCCGGCGCCAAGACGCCCTCCCCAGCCGGGATGCGCCTGGCCGGATCGCGGAAGAACGCCAACTGCGCGGCCAGCAGAGGCAGGACTACCATGCTGCGCCACCCCGCCGCCAGGGCCAGCGCCGCCATGACGCCCAGCAAGATCCCCGCTCCAGGCCAGGCGCGCCGGTCAATGGGCACGCGCAGCTCACTCCAGGGATGCGGGGTCGCCGGCGTCTGCATGAATGGTGCGGAAGGCCATCGCCGCCAGCGCCCCGCCGGCCAGGTTGGCCGCCAGGAAGATCCAGAGGTTGGCGGCGGCGCTCATCCCGATCAGCGTGAGGCCGACGGCCGCCGCCGGATTGAACACCCCGCCGGAGATGCGCCCGGCCGCGTAGGCGCCGGCCATCACCGTGAAGCCGATCGCCAGCCCGAAGTAGGAATTGCCCGCGGTCTTCTTGGCGGTCGCCACGTTCAGCACGACGTACGCCAGCGCGAACGTGAACAACAGCTCGGCCAACAGCGCCGCCGGCGCGTCCAGCTGCATGGCGGCGACCTCGCGCCCCTGCGCGAGCCGCTTCACCGCCAGCGCCGCCAGCGCCGCGCCCGCCACCTGCGCGCCCACATACCCCGGCACGTCCCGGGCCGGGCACGCGCCCCTCATCCACACCGCCAGCGTCACCGCCGGATTGTAATGCCCGCCGGAGATCGGGCCTCCGGCGTACACCATGACCATGAGCGTCGCCCCGATCGCCAGCGGCGCCATCAGCGCCGCGCCAGGCGGAATCACCGTCAGCCCGATCACCAGCACCAGGAAGAACGTGCCGATGCCCTCCACCAGCAGGCGCTTCATGCGACCCTCAGGTTGGCTCAAACGGAAATTCCGGACCGGCTGGCGGAAGCCCGGTCCGGCGGAGACGCGGAGAGTTGAGGCTTACCGGCTGTCCTTGCGCTTGGAGAAACAGGCCTTGCAGTAGACCGGCCGATCCCCGCTGGGCTTGAACGGCACCTCGCACTCCTGTTTGCACTCCGCGCAGGTCGCTTTGTGCATCTCCCGGGGCCGCCCGCCGTATCCACCGCCCCCGCCGAACCCGCCTCCACCACCAAACCCACCCTGCTGCTCTCCCATCCCTTTCCCCCTTGTGGAGCGGGGACACTCACCCGCTCGCGTTCCTCACGCGGCCACCCTGGCCGCGCGTTGAGACCATTCTAGCACTTCTCCGTCCAAAATTCGAACTTATGTTACCCCGCTGCCAGGATGGCGCGGATGCGGGAGAGGCGGTCGGCAAAGGCCTGGTCGTCCAGGACCGGGATGGCGCCGGCGAGGGGGATGGGCTGGTCGAGGTCCACCCAGGACTTGCAGCCGGCGTAGCGGCTGACGACTGGCACGAGCTGCGGCGAGGGCAGGCGGAAGGCGCGCACCACGGCGATGACGAGGGGCTGGTCCGGCTGCCATTTCAGCCGCTGAGTGAGGAACGCGTCGTTATAAATATGGAAGGGCTCCAGCTGTGTGATCACGGAGGCATCGAGCGTGTGCGTGGCATGCTCGATGACGCCGCAGAGTTCGAGACGCAACTGCCCTTCAGGAGGGCGCGCGGCGAGCGCCTCGTCCATATCGCGGGCATACGGCGGCCTGAGATACTTGACGGTCTGGTGCTCGAACGTCGGATAGAATACGACCCTGTTCGAGAGGATCTGGAATCCGCTGCCCGGCTCGAGCAACCCGCCCTTCCGGATCAGCACCGTCTGCTCGCCGCGCGCCAGGGCCTGCACGACGCCGGCCCATTCCTTCAGCGCGGTCTGACAGGTTGCCGGCAGCGCGGAGGCGGCCATCACAGTCCGACCAGCCCCAGAAACTGCTCCAGGGTTTCCATCTGCAGGAACGGGTTCTCCCGCTTCTCGTCCCCCAGCGTCGAGGTCGGCAGGGGCGCGTAGTGATGGCCGGGATAGAGCACGGTGCGGCCGGTCATCCACCAGGAGGCACTGGGACCCCGGCGTGTGCCCCGGCGTGTGAATCAGCGTCACGGGGACGCCGCCCACGCGAATCACCTCGCCGCTGCTGACCGGCTTGAGGTTCGAGGGAGGGATCTCGAGGGACGGCGCCTCGTCGCGATGGACATAGACCGGCACGTCAACCGTGTCCAGCAGCTCGCCGAGCCCCATGACGTGGTCGAAGTGGCCGTGCGTGACGAACGCGTGCGTCACCCGGTAGCCGTCCTCCTGGGCCGCCTCCAGGATGCGCGGGACCTCCCAGCCTGGGTCCACGACCGCGGCGTCCCGCGTCGCCGGATCGCCCAGCAGGTAGATGAAATTCTGCATGGGCCCCAGCTCCAGCTGCTTCAGATACAGCGGCCGCCCCGTCATGCCCCCATTATAGTAGAATACGGACATGAGCGTGCCGACGATTGCGGTGGCGGCGCAGGCGGTCAAGCGCATCCGCAACCATGACTGCTGGGTGTTCCGGGACGAGCTCCTGCGCCCGGACGGCGCGGTGCCCCTCGACTCCGCTCGGGGCGCCGCCCTGAGCAAAGTCGAATGGGCGGTGCAGCCCGGCGACGTCGTGGAAGTGGTGGACCCGCGCGGCGCGTTCGTCGCCTACGCGTTCGCCAATCCGGTCTCGCACATCGCCCTGCGGGTCGTCAGCACGTCGCGCGAGGTGCCGGTGGACCGGGGGCTGGTCGAGGCGCGGCTCACCCGCGCCATCGCGCGGCGCGCGGCCCTGGCCGGCACCAACGCCCGCCGCCTCGTCTTCAGCGAGGCGGACGCCCTGCCCGGCCTGATCGTCGACCAGTACGCCGACTCCCTCGTCCTGCAGATTCGCAGCGCGGGGATGGAGCGGTTCCGGGCGGCCATCGTCGAGGGGCTTCAGCGGCAGCTTGCGCCCAAGGGCATCCTCGAGCGCAGCGACAAGGAATTCCGGGAGGACGAAGGGCTGCCGCCGGTCACCGAGGTGCTGGCGGGCGAGGTGCCGGGCCGCATCCTCATCGAAGAGGACGGGCTGAAATTCTGGGTGGACCCGCACCGCGGCCTGAAGACCGGGTTCTACCTCGACCAGCGCACGACCCGGCGGCGCCTGCGCGGGGTGATGCGCTCGGGCGCGCAGGTGTTGGATGCGTTCAGCTACACCGGCTCGCTCGGCATCGTCGCCGCGGCGCAAGGGGCGCAGGTGGTGTGCGTCGAGGCGCAGGAGCCGTTCGTGGAGCTGGCCCGGGAGAACGCGAAACTGAACGGGGTCGAGCGGCGCCTGGAGTTCGTCGCGGGAGACGCGTTCTACTGGCTGGACGCCAAGACGCATGAGGCGGCGCGATGGGATTGGGTGCTGCTCGATCCGCCGGCCCTGGCCAAGGCCAAGCCCGGGATCCTCAAAGCCCGGCAAGCGCTCCACCACCTGCTGGTGCGGGCCTTCGCGCTGGCGAAGGACGACGGGCAGGTGCTGCTCAGCCTCTGCACGTACCACCTGCTGAACCTCGTCGAGGAAATCGCGCGGATTGCGGCGGGCGAGGAGGGCTGCCGGGTGCAGGTGCGGGACCAGTGGCTGCAGGCGGAGGACCACCCCTGGATCCTCCAGGTGCCGCCGACGCGCTACCTCACGAGCTGGCTGTTTGCGCGCGACGCACGATCAGCGGCTTGGCCCACCAGCACACGGCGCTGAGCAGCAGCGTCACCAGATAGGAGCACACCAGGAAGAGCAGGGTCGCGGTCAGCCCCACCGCCGGCTCGATGCCCCGCTGGCTCAACAGGACGATCACGGCGGCATCCTTGGAGCCGAAGCCCACGACGGACAGCGGGATGATGCGGGCGATGATGCGGCTGAGGGCGGCGATCTTGCACACCACCACGAACGGCAGCGCGATCCCCAGCGACCACAGCACCGCGTTGAGCTGCAGGAACAGGATGCTGAAGCCGGCCGCCGCGGCGGCCAGCGGCAGCGCCAGCCGCACGGACGCGAGATGCCGCATGCCGCCCCAGAACTCGGTCATGTTGATCTGCCAGGGCGAGAGCTTCTGCCACTTGCGGGCCAGCCGCCGCAGGGACACGACCCACAGCCAGATGCCGCCGGCCAGGATCAGCAGGACCCCGACCGTCGCCAGCGCCGCCCACCGCACCCCCTGAGCCAACGGAAACTCCGCCAGCAGGTCGAGCCCCCACAGACCGAAGCCCACCACGACGACCCAGCTCAGCAGCTTCTTCATCACGACGCTGGACAGCGCGTAGCCGAACGTGATGCCGGTGTTCATCGAAATGTAGCCCGCCGCCAGCAGCTCGCCCACGCGGCCCGGCGTCACCAGGCCCAGATACTGGCTGGCGAGGTACGCCACCAGCGTCTTGGGATACGAGTGGCGGATCCGTTGGCTCGCCAGCAGCATCTGCCACACGAACGACTCCATGAGCAGCTGGCCAACCGTCAGGAGCATGCAGAAGCCCAGCCACCGCAGGTCAATGTGCGGCAGGCGCACGTCCTGGGAGGCGGGCAGGCGCAGGAGCAGGATGATGAGCGCGACGATGCCGACGAACCGCAGCCACCAGACCAGATGGCCGCGGATGGGCTTGCGCTCCTGAAAGGTGACCGGCGAGGCAGGCAGTTCCATCACGTTAAAACGGCATGCCGAACGTCACGTGCAGTTTCGAACTGGCGTCATCCCCTTCATCATCGAGGCTGAAGGCGTAGTCGGTGCGCAGCACGCCCTGGAGCGGCCCAAGTTTGACGACATAGCGCAGGCCGCCGCCGACGCCGTAGCCGAAGTCGCCGAGGTCCGAGAACCGGCGGTAGGCCCTCCCCGCGTCGAAAAAGAGCGCGGCGGAGAGCCGGCGGTCGAAGAGCGTCTCGAAGATCGGCCGACGGGCTTCGAGGTTGTTCACCACCAGGATCTCGCCGCCGACGAACTGCTGTTCGAGGCCCCGGGGGGTGAGCCACCGGCTGCGGTGCCCGCGCACCGTGCTCGGGCCGCCGGCGAAGTAGCGCTCGAAGAACGGCACGCCGTCCGTGTCGCCGAAGTTCTCGACCCACCCCACGCGCACGCGCTCGACGAACGTCACCTTCTCCAGGCGCGTCACGTAGACGGCCGCGTCGGCATGCAGGCGGCCGAAATCATAGTCGCCGCCGAGCGGCTCCAGCGCCAGCTCGCCTTCTACCTTCGCCTTCACGCCGCTCGTCGGATAGAACTCGTCATCCCGGCTGTCTATGCGCAGAACCAGCCCCAGCGCCGTGACCTGATTCCGGCCCGCGACGGCCAGGAACGCCGGGTCCACGTTGGGCCCGGTGTTGAAGACCTTGTAGCTGTCGAGGCGGTATTTGGCGAGGAGGCTGGTGGAGTCGTTGAACACCCAGCCCAGACCCACGTGGCCGCCCCAGTGCGTCAGGTCATACGGCAGGCGCTCTTCGCGGTCGAACCGGGTCTCCCCGGCGAAAAACAGCGGGCTGTTGAAGAGCCGGCGGACTTCCGCGCCGCCTTTCAGGCGGACGACGTCGCCCCAGATCTTGCCGGAGCCCTTGAGCTTGACGCGGCCTGCCTGATGCTCCAGCGCGGCGGACTCGCCGATCCGCTCCGCCTGCGGCTCATCCGCCCACACCGGCGCGCAGAGGAACAGGACGAGAGAAACACAAACACGGCGGCACAGAGACAGTGCCGCCGTGTTGACCATTGGTGGAATGTGACGCGGCTTCTTAGTTGACGAGTGTCGCACCCGGTTGGTCCTGCGGGGCATCTGTCGTCGTGGTGGCTGCCGGTTCTCCGCTTGCCGCCGCCGGAGCCGCTTCAGATGGGGCCGCGACCGGAGCTTCGGCTGACGCATCCACCGCAGGCGCCGGGGCCGCCGCCTCGGGCGCCGCCGCTGCCGCCGGCGCTGACGCCCCGACCGCGGTCGGGGCCGGAGCGGCGCTGAGACTCACGCGGACCGCGTGGCGCTTGGCGGTGTTGATGTCGAAGTTGTACTCGACCTCCACCGCGGTCCCCGCGCTCAGGTTGGAGGCGGCGAGCGCCTGGTCGCCTTGCACGACCTGCGTGTCCTGGGTCAGGTAGATCGGCGTTTCAAAGCCGTAGCGGTCCTTGACCTTCAGGAGGGACGCGGCCGGGTCCGTGGTGTCCACCGACACGACCTCGCCCTTGATGAGCAGGGTCGGGAGGGCCTTGGCCCCCTCTTGCGCGCCGGCCATCGGGGCGGCCAGGGCCCCGGCCAGCGCGGCGGCAGTCGTCCATCGCATCATGTGGGATCGCATCCAGACTCACCTCCTGTTCGTCAGACGTCGCGAATACGAAAAATCAGTATAGCGCATCACACGGCCTTGTCAACTCGGCGGCGGTCCCAGTCGTGGTCAAGTGTGGTGGCGGGTGACGCCGAGGGGAGGCCTCCGGCGCCGGCCGCAGTCCCGTTGCGGGACGAGGACGGCAGGCGGAGTCCCGAGGCGGCAGGCCCCGCCAACGTTGTCCACTACCGCGGTCCCTCGCACGTCTTGAGGAAGTTCCGCACGCCCTTCAGGATCACCACGCGCTCCGCCCAGAGGATCAGCCGGGGCGGAACCCGGACGGCCGGCTGCAGCCACGTGGCGAGGCCCACGCGCGTCTGCCCGTCCTCCTCCCGCATCAGGCACATCCCCCGATACTCGCCGACCGCCTCATTCAGCAGGCGGAAGCGGATGGCGCGGGGCGGGTCGCGCTCGACCTCGAACCTGAGCGTCAGCGTCTTCCACAGGACCTTCGCGTCAATCTCGATGACCTGCCGGGTCTCGGTGTTCTCCAGAAACCGCACCGCCGTGACGCCGGGCGTCTTCGTGCCGAGGTCGGTGTAGTCGGTCGCCAGCTCCCAGGTCCGCTGCAGGCCGGAGGGCGCCAGGAAGAGCGCCCCGGCGAAGATCCCCTCGGTCTTGCCGGCCTTCTGCCGCCACCGCACCGGGTATTTGCCGACCTCATACTCATGGACGTACTGCTTCGGCCAGTCCCGCTCGAGAAAGGCAGTGTCGATGGACCCGGCCGACGCGAACGACGTGAGCCACAAGCCGCAGACGAACCACAAGAACAAGTGAGAGGCGCTCCTCAAGCAAGGTGGGAGGATGTTGGACTCTTTTCTATTTCGCTGCGTGCAAGTCGCCGAGCTTCTCAGAAATCCACAGCTTGATGACAGACGTCCTCGGCACCCCAATGCGATGTGCTTCATTATCGATCTGATGAAGGAGGTGCCTCGGGATATCGATGTTGATGCGCTGTGTTGGGGCTCGTACCGTCGCCGACTCCAGGTCGAGGGCCTCAAAACCCTCTCCTCGCTCAAACGCCTGATCGAACTCCGCGGCACTCATTTTCCGATGCGTCTTAGGCTTCTTTGAAGTAGACATAGTGCAATCGCACCTCCTTTTCGCTTGCCCGGCGGCATGAAATCAGTCTCACCGCCTCCCCACGTCTCGTATAGATACAGGCATACAGTTTCCCATCGATCTTCCCGATCGCCATCCATCTCGGCTCATGCACTGTTCTCGCAGTCACTTCCAAATAGGCATCTTCCCAAAGCCGTGTGGCCTCTTCCAGACTAATTCCATGCTTCTGCTTGTTTGCGTCTGATTTATCCCTATTGAACTCAAATTCCATACAAAAAATATACCATTTTTATATATAAAAGTCAATTACCGAGAGATGGCCTTAGCGAGGTCTTGACCTTGGGAACCTTACTTCAAGGCGCTACTCAACTGCGGTAAAGGGAGGGGAGTGCGTTTCGACGCAGGTGACGCCGTCCGGTCCCACGGTGGCCGCATGGGGCGTGCCGGCGGGCAGTTCGAGCCGCTCGCTGGCGCGCAAGAGGACGTCCCGCCCGTCCCGCGTCAGGTGAAACGTGATGCTGCCGCGCTCCACCACGAGCCGCTTGTCGTACGGATGCGCGTGCCCCGGGTACGTCGCCCCCGGCCCGTTCGTCCACCGCTCAGTCATCAGAGGAAAAAAAAATGGCTGCCCCGCCTGGATTCGAACCAGGACGCCGAGATCCAGAGTCTCGTGGCCTACCATTAGCCGACAGGGCAGCGAAAATCGGAAGGCGTGTACAGGAATAATCCTATTGTAGCACAGTCTCAAGGTGGGGAGATTTTGAGAGAGTCGGTCTTTTGTTACGACCAGTCCACGTCCTCAAGGCGGACACCCTGACCCGCCTTGAGGCTCTTGCGGGCATCTTCTATGCGCCGCAGAAACCTGGGATCGCGTTCTACCCGGGAGCGCAGGAATTCACGAAGCGTCATTCCATACCCTTTGCCTCGCGCTTGGATAAGGCGTCTGCGGCGTGCGGCATTGACCAACTCCTGTGGATCTCGTGTGGTGGCTTTTTTCCGTGAACGTGTTTTAGTCCTTGCCATCACTGCTTCCCGTCAGGGTCAAGGATCACAACCTTGACGTGAGGAAGTTCTGGAGGAAGCGGGAGAGCCGCTGGCGGTCGGTCTCCTCCATCCACTTGAACCGCACGCCGACCTCGTACTGGCTGGCGCCCAGCCGCGCGATCTCGCGGATCCAGACCACGTCGCCGGTCGCGTGGAAGACCCCGTCCTGGAACGGGAGCTGCAGCGTCAGCGCCATCTCCTGGCCGACGGTGAGCTGGACCGGCGTGGGAAACCGGATCCCGACCTCGCTGATGTCCTGGGTGTAGCTGCGCTCGGTCTTCCACGTGGCGGGGTTCGGATACTCCAGCAGGACCGGCACCTGCAGGCGGACGAAGCGGCGTTTCTCTTGCATGGGTTACGACCTCGCCAGTTGGGTTGCGGCGTGCTCGAGGCGGTCCACGACCTTTGTCTTGCCCAGGATGGACATCACTTCAAACAGCGGGGGGCTGACGGCCCGCCCGGTCACCGCGACGCGGGCGGGGTGGATGAGCGCCTTGGAGTCCAGTTTGCGCTCGGCGATCAGCTCCCGCGCGGCGCGCTCGACCGCCGCCGCCTCGAACGACGGCAGCGCGGCCAGCCGCTCTTTCAGGGCCAGCAGGTTGTCCGCCACGCCGGGCCGGCGCAGGAACTGCTCCACTGCGTCGGGTTGATAGGCCGGCGGGTCCACGAAGAAGAACGTGTGCTCCTCCTCCAAATCCTGCAGGGTCTTGAGGCGGTCCTGCAGCAGATGCGCGATGCGGGACAGCCAGGCGCGGTCGACGCCGTTGGCGAGCAGCCCTTTCGCCTTGAGCCGTTCCCCGCACAGCGCCGTGAGCCGTTCCAGCGAAGCGCGCTTGAGGTACTGGCTGTTGAGCCAGTCGAGCTTCTGCTGGTCGAACTGCGCGGCGGTCTTGCGCACGCGCGACAGGTCGAACGCGTGCACCAGCTCCTCCGGCGGGATCAGCTCGCGGTTGCCGCCGGGCGACCAGCCCAGGAGCGCCAGGTAATTCACGAACGCCTCAGGCAGGTAGCCGACCTCGCGGTATTCCGCGACGGACGTGGCCCCCTGCCGCTTGGAGAGCCGGGCCCGGTCCGCGCCGACGATGAGCGGGATGTGCGCGAACTGCGGCGGCTGGAATCCCAGCGCCTGGTAGAGCACGAGCTGCTTGGGGGTGTTGGCGATGTGGTCGTCGCCGCGGATGATGTGCGTGATCGCCATGTCCGCGTCGTCCACCACGCAGGCGAAGTTGTACGTCGGCAGGCCGTCGGACTTCATGAGCACCAGGCTCTCGAAGAGCGACGTGTCCACCGTGATCGGCCCGTGGAGGAGGTCGGTGAACGTCACGCGCTGGGGCGCGACCGGGAACATCACCGCGCCGTCCTGCTGCACCGCCTTGCCCTGTTCCAGAAGCTGCGCGGCAGCCCGCTGATAGAGCGGCAGGCGCCGGCTCTGGAAATACGGGCCTTCGTCCGGCGTGATGCCGAGGAACGCCAGGCTCTCCGTGATGTCCGTGAGGAAGGCCGGGTTGGAGCGCTTCTGGTCGGTGTCCTCGATGCGGAGGATGAACGTGCCCTGGTGGTGCCGCGCGAAGAGCCAGTTGAACAGCGCGGTCCTGGCCGAGCCGACGTGGAGCGTCCCGGTTGGGCTTGGGGCAAAGCGGACGCGGACGCTCATGGAGTTATTCCGGAGAGCTCAACACGCCGACGCGCTCGGTGGAGATTTTGAGGGCGCTGTACCACGCGCTGATGCGCGGGGTAAGGCTGTTGGGATCCAATTGGCACAATGTGAGGAGCTGGTCGCGCCGCCCGTGCTCGACGAAGGCATCCGGCAGGCCGATGCGGCACAGGGGCACGGTCGCCAGGCCCATTGCTTCCAGCGCCTCGGACACCGCGCTGCCGAACCCGCCGGCAATCTGCGCTTCTTCCAGCGTGACCAGCGCGCCGGTCTGGGCCGCGAGCTGACGGATGAGCGCCGCATCAAGCGGCTTGACGAAGCGCGCGTTGACGACGGCGGCCTCGAGGCCGTCCCGCTTCAGGCGCCCTGCGACTTCCAGCGCCGGATACACCAGGCTGCCCAGCGCCAGGATGGCCAGGTCGCCGCCCTGCCGCAGCACTTCGGATTTGCCGAGCGACAGCTTCGACGGTCTGCCGAGCGGCTCGCCGCAGAGAATCCCGCCGCGCGCGTAGCGGATCGCCACCGGACCGGCTGTGCCCCCGGCCCGCCCTTCGGGCTCGCCGGGGCGGGCCATCGCCCAGCGCAGCATGGCGCGCAGCTCCTCCGGATCCTTTGGGGACATCACGGTGAGGTTCGGGAACACCCGCAGGTAGGCCAGGTCGAAGACGCCGTGATGCGTCGGCCCGTCCTCCCCCACCAGCCCGGCCCGGTCGATGGCCAGGATCACCGGCAGGTTCTGGAGGCACATCTCGTGCATGATCTGGTCGTAGGCGCGCTGGAGGAACGTCGAGTAGATGGCGACGACCGGCCGCCGGCCCGCGCGCGCCAGGCCCGCCGCCAGCCCGATCCCGTGCTGCTCGGCCATCCCGACGTCGAAATACCGGTCCGGAAACCGCCTGCCGAACGCCGCCATCCCCGTGCCCTCAGGCATCGCCGCCGTCATGCCGATGACGCGCGCATCCTGCTGCGCGAGCTCAATCAGCGCGTCGCTGAAGGCGTCGGTGAACGTGGTTCGAGGTTCGAGGTTCGAGGTTCGAGGACGCCCCCCTTGAACCTTGACCCTTGAACCTTGACCCTTGGGCTGGCCCGTCTTCACGTCGAAGGGCTCGGTCTTGTGGAACCGCTCCGGGTCCTGCTCGGCCGGCGCGTAGCCTTTGCCTTTCAGCGTCAGGACGTGGAGCAGCGTCGGCCCCTTCAGGCGCTTGACGTTCTGCAGCGTCGTGACGAGCTCGGGAATATTGTGCCCGTCAACCGGCCCGACGTAGCGGAACCCCAACTCCTCGAAGAGCAGGCCCGGGGTGACGAACCCTTTGAGCGACTCCTCGACCTTCTGTCCAAGCCGCACGAGCCGCTGGCCCTTCGGGAGCTTGGCGACGAGCTGCTGCAGATCTTCGTGGAGGCGGTTGTAGAGCGGATCCGTGATGATCCGGTTGAGGTATTTGCTGAGGCCCCCGACCGGCTGCGAGATGGACATCTTGTTGTCGTTCAGGATGACGAGGAGGTTGGGCTTGACGTGGCCGATGTGGTTGAGCGCCTCCAGTGCCATGCCTTCGCCGAGGCTCGCGTCGCCGATAATCGCGGCGACGCGGCGCGGCTCGCCGCCTTGGTCGGGCGCGGCGCCCGCGCGCCGCGCCACTCCCTCGCCAGCGCGGATGGTACCGGCTCGGTCGCGCGCGACGGCCAGCCCCATCGCGGTCGAGAGGCACGTCCCCCCGTGGCCGGTCGTGAAGAGATCGTAGGGGCTTTCATCCTTGTTGCAGAATCCGGAGAGCCCGCGGAATTGCTTCAGGGTGCCAATCCGCGCGCGGCGGCCGGTGAGCAGCTTGTGGGCGTAGGCCTGATAGCCCATGTCCCAGACGAGCTGGTCGTCGGGGGCGTCGAAGACGTAATGCAGCGCCAGGCATAGCTCCACCGCGCCGAGGCTGGAGGCCAGGTGCCCGCCGAGCTTCGCCACGACGCCGACGAGCTCCTCCCGGATTTCCGCCGCCAGCTTCGGCAGGTCGCGGAGGGGAAGGGCCTTCAGGTCGGCGGGACTGTCAATGGTCTCCAGCAGGCGGCTCATGTCCGGCTCAACCAGTCCGCTAATTCCCGCAACAGCCAGGCCCGGCGTCCGAACGGTACCAGCTCCTGCGCCGCGTGCTCAAGCAGCCGCGCGGCCTGGCGCCGCACCGCGGCCTCGCCCCGCAGGCCCGCCAAACCGTCCCGGTCATGGAGATCGTCCATCAGTTGAAACGCCAAGCCGACCCGCTCGCCATAGCGCCGAAGGCGGGTGAGGTCCTGCGCGGAGGCGCCGGCGGACAGGCCGCCGGTCACGACGGCGGCCGTGATGAGCGCCGCCGTCTTGCGCCGGGCGACTTCTTCGAGTTCTTTGATTCCGCATTCCCCATTCCGCATTCCGCATTCTAGATCGAGCACCTGTCCCCCGATGAGCCCTGCGGTGCCGCCGGCCTGTCCCAGGGTCCGGAGAATCGCCAGCGTATTCGGCATGCCGTCAGCGCTGAGCACTTCGAAGGCGCGCGTCAGGAGCGCGTCCCCGACGAGAATCGCGGCCGCCTCGCCGAACCGCCTGTGGCACGAGGGCTGCCCCCGGCGCGTCTCGGCGTTGTCCATCGCCGGCAGGTCGTCG
>JACPTX010000012.1 GCA_016192545.1 Candidatus Omnitrophota bacterium
CGGACGCGGCAGAGGCGGACTCAGCAGTTGACACCACGCCGCCACCGCCCCCATGGCGCCTGCCAAGCCGACGAGGCACAGGACATCCACCGGATTGCGCCACCACGCGCCCCTCATGCGGCGTCCAACGCCTGCCGCAGCACCGCGGCCAGCCGCGAGGCATGGACCGCGACGGAGTACGCCGACTCCGCGGTCTGCCGGCCCGCGCGTCCGATGCGCTCCCGCAGGAGCGCATCGTCGAGCAGGCGGCTGAGCGCCCCGATCCACTGCGCCTCGTCGGCGGCCAGGAAGCCGTTCTCCCCGTCGCGGATGATGTCGCGGTTGACGCCGACCGCGGAGGCGACCACCGGCACGCCCACGGCCATGTACTGGATCGTCTTGAAGCCGCCCTTGCCCTCGGCCCACGGGTCATCCGGCAGCGGATACACGCCGATGTGCAGCGATTGAAAGTCTTCCACCTCGCGGTCCAGCCGCCAGGGGACGCGGACGACGGGGACCCCGTTGCTCTGGAACGCCGGGCCCGCGCCGACCACTTTCATCTCAAACGCGCGCGCCTGCGCCAGCCGCTTCAGCACCGGCACGAGCGGCTGCAGGTAGTCCGATGTCGAGGGGGAGCCGATCCAGCCGACGGTCAGGGGGCCGGACGGCCGCTCCGCCGGGGGGCGGAATCGGTCGGTATCCACCGCGGTCGGAATCACGGCGACGGCCCGCGTGTGCCGGCGGAACCAGCGCGCGAGGTACTCGTTGGACACGATCACCAGCCGGCTCACCGCCGCCAACCGCATCAGCTTGGCGGGGTTGTGGAACTGCCGGACGACCCGGTTGCTGTGCGGCTGCGGCAGGAAGATGGCGTCGTCCACGTCGAGCACCACCGGCCGTCCCGACCGCTCCAGCCAGCGCTCGAACCCGTCGAGCCCGAGGGGGTACAGCTCCCGATGCACGAGGATGAGATCGAACCGGCGGGCCGCCGACAGCGACGCCGCCAACCGCATCGTGCCGCTCGCCAGCGCCTTGCCCTTGGCCAGATAATGGCGCGGCAGATGGACCTGCGCGAATTCCGCCGAGCTCAGGAAGCAGCGCACGGTGCACTGGATGCCCTGGGATTCGAGGTACGGCAGGTACTGCAGGATCCGAAACCGGAAGCTGGCGCCCTCGCGCGGATACGGCGACAGGATGAGGAGGTTCATCCCACGCCCTCCCTGCCAGCCCATATGGGCTGGCGAAAAATCGACAGGGTGGGCTCGCCGAACATTTTCGCGACTCGCCGAAGGCGAGTCCAGGGAGGGCGTGGGATCATGCCGCCGCCTCCTGGTAGAGCCGCCGGTAGGCCTCGACGCCCCGTTCGAGGCTCAGCCGCTCGCGGGCCGCCTGCCGGCAACGCGCGCCGAGCGACCCGCCTTCCGCCCAGAGCGCTTCCATCGCCTGCCAGGCCCGCTGATAGGCCTCGGGCGCCAGCGTCTCGACCAGCGGGCCGCGATCAGGTCGTCCTGATCGCCGATGCCGGCGTTCGTCAGGATCGGCAGGCCGGCCGCCAGACTCTCCCCCAGCTTCGTGGGACAGGAACTCCGTTTGGCATACGAGGGGTGGATGAAGTACAGCGACACATCCGCCCAGCGCAGCCAGGCGGGCACCTCCTGGTGCGGCACGCTGCGGACGTCATACTGCCCGGCGGCCAATCCCCTCTCGGCGCACAGCCGCCGCGCCGCTTCGACGTGCGGGGTCAGCACGAGGAAGAAGACCTCTAGCCGTCGCCCCGCCGCCTCCCGCACGCAGTCCACCATCGCGTCGAACCGGTACCAGCTCCCGATCGAGCCGAGGTACACGATGACGCGCCGCCCCTCGAGGAACGCGGGCCGGGGCGCCGGGCGCTCGTGATGGTTCGCGAACCGCTCGACATCCACGCAGGTGGGGATCACCGCGATCGGCGGCGGCGCGGGGCGCCAATACGAGAACCCTTCCACGATCCGCTTGCCGTCCTCGGTCAGGCTGACCACGGCATCGGCCTGCGTCAGGCACCACCGCTCGCACCGTTTGCCCAGCCGATGGAGCCATCCCCCGCGCGGCCACGCGCCCCCCTCCACCTTGCCGTCCACCCAGAGCTCGCGCATGTCGAACACCAGCCGCGTCCCGGCCAGCCGCTTCAGCAGCACGCCCAGGCAGGCGGCGACGTAGCTGCGCGCGTGCACCAGCTGGAGGCGCTCCTGCCGGACCAGGCGCCACGCCGTCCAGAAGCCGCGCGCCATGTCCCACAGCGTGGCAACGACCGACGGCTGCCGGTGATACGTCAACGCAACCCAGCGGATCCCCGAGTCGGCGCAGCATCGCCGGGCCTCCTCGACGGCCCGGACGTCGCGCAGGGCGTGGGGTTTTTCAAACGTCAGCAGCGCGATCCGCGTGTCCGCGCCGCTCAGCTGGACCAGATACGGCAGGATTTGGGATTGGCCCAGCGGGTCGAGCAGCCCGTCATGGGAGAGATACAGGACGCGCGTCATGCGTCAGATCGGCGCCGAGCGCACCGCGTCGATCACCCGGCGCTGCTGGGTAACGGTCAAGCCGCTGTAGAACGGCAGGCGGACGAGGCGGTCGCTGACCGCCTCAGTCACCGGGCAATCGCCCGCCTTGCCGCCCCAGCGCCTCCCCATCGGAGACAGGTGCAGCGGCAGGTAGTGGAAGACGCTCAAGATCCCGCGGGATTTCAGGTGGCGGATCAGGCGGTTGCGCTGCTCGAGGGACGGCAGCAGCAGGTAAAAGAGGTGGAAGTTGGGCTCACAATCCACCGGCACCACCGGCAGGCCCACGCCGTGCGCCTGCGCCCACGGCGCCAGCGCGGCCTGATACCGGGAGAAGACCCCCCGGCGCCGGGCGGTGATCCGGTCCCTGGCCTCCAGCTGCGCGAAGAGGAACGCGGCCAAGACGTCCGACATGAGATAGCTCGACCCGATGTCCATCCACGTGTACCGATCCACCTGCCCGCGGAAGAACCGGGTCCGGTCCGTCCCTTTTTCACGGATGATCTCGGCGCGTGGGACGTACCGCGCCTCGTTGATCAGGAGCGCGCCGCCCTCCCCGCAGGTGAAATTCTTCGTCTCATGGAAGCTCAGGGCGCCGAAGGTCCCGAAGCTGCCCAGCGGCTTGCCCCGGTACGCGGCGAAGAGCGCATGCGCCGCGTCCTCGACGACGGCAATCCCCCGTTCGGCCGCCAGGGCGCCGAGGGCCTCCATCTCGCAGCCGATCCCGGCGTAATGCACGGGGACGACCGCCTTCGTCTTGGGGCCGACCAGGCGCCTGACGTGCCCGGCGTCCATGTTGAGGGTCTCCGGCCGGATGTCGGCAAACACGGGCGTCGCCCCCCGCAGGACGAACGCGTTGGCCGTGGAGACGAACGTGAACGACGGCACGATCACCTCGTCGCCCGGCCCGATCTCCAGCAGGAGCGCCGCCATCTCCAGCGCCTGGGTGCCCGACGGCGTCAAGAGGGCCTTGCGCACGCCCAGCTCGCGCTCCAGCAGCGCCTCGCAGCGCTTGGCGAACGGCCCGTCTCCGGACACCGTCCCGGCCGTGACGGCGTCCCGGATGTACGCCAGCTCCTTGCCGGCGAGGCAGGGCTTGTTGAACGGAATGGCGTACGCGGCGGCGCGCGGGGAGGCGCGCGTCATGAGTACCATTTGTGGTACCACAGCTGGACCGTGCGGGTCAGGAACCCGCAGCGTTGATACAACCGCTGGGCGGCGACGTTGCGCCCTTGCGTGACCACGGACACCGGCTGCCGGCCGCCCTGCTCCTCAAACCAGGCCAGCGCGGCGCGGACGAGGTCGCCTCCGATGCCTGCGCCGCGGTATCCCGCGTCAACGCCGACCAGCCCGATCCGCCGATCCGCCCCGTATCCCGTGAGGTAGCCGGCGGGCCGCCCGTCCCGCTCGGCGACCAGCGCCAGGTCCGCCTGCCCGGCGCAGTCCTGCTCGATCCATTGTTGATAGAGGGCGGTCACCCGCTCCCGGGGAAAGCGGCCATCGGCGTAGAACCGGGTGCCGGCGTGGCTCTCGGCGGCGATGGCGCGCAGCACCGGCACGTCGCCGGGCTGCGCCGCCCGGATCCCCGCTGCGCGGCAGACCGCCTCGCGCCGCGCGTGCTCCAGCGTCACGCGGATGTCCATCAGCTGAAACCCCGACGCCTCCGCCACGCGGACGGTGCCGGCGTCATCGGCATCCGCGAGCAAATAGAGGCACTGGATCCGCTCCTGCCGGCACCACTGGTCCGCCTGCGCCTGCAGGGCCGGGGTCACGCACGGCTCGGTGATCCGCCCGACGCGGAGGCCGAACCACCGCGTGTCCCAGTCGAGCAGGCGGCAGGGCGCGGCCGCGCTCACGGGGCTCACGGCTGCTCCCTCCGCACGACGTACGTCGGCCGCTCCATCATGCGAACATGCATCCGGGCGAGGTACTCCCCGATGATGCCCAACGCAAAGAGCTGCGCGCCCGAGAAGATCGCGATGACCGACGCCAGGAACGGGAACCCGGGGATGCCGCCCCCTTCGATGAGGTATCGCCCGACGACATAAACGAGCACGCCGGCCCCGAACACGGTGAAGGTGAACCCGACCAGGCTCGCCAGCTGCAACGGCCACGTGCTGAACCCCGTCATCATGTTCAGCGCATGGGTCGCCAGCTTGCGCACCGTGTAGCTGGAATTCCCCGACGGCCGGGGCTCATGGCGCACGGGCACGGCGGCCACGCGCGTCGTGCTCCAGGTCAGCAGGACGTCAATGGACACGAAGGGGTTCTGATAATTCGCGAACGCGTCACGGACCTGGCTGCGAAAAGCCCGGAACGCGCTCACCGAGCGGGCGTGTTCGGAGCCGAGGGCGCCCTGCAGCGCCAGCTTGGTCGCCTGCGAAGCCAGGTTGCGCCACCACCCATGCTGTTCCTGCTGCGGCGTGCCATAGACCACGTCGCAGCGTGGGGTGAGCTGCTCCAGCAGCCGGGGAATCTCCTCGGGCGGATGCTGCAGGTCGTCGTCCATCGTCACGATGACGGCATGCTGCGCGGTCCGGATGCCGCAGAGCACGGCGTTATGCTGGCCGTAGTTGCGCATGAGATTGACGGGATGAATCCAGCTGTGCGCCTGCGCAAGCCGGCTGATCACGTCCCAGCTCCGGTCCCGGCTCCCATCATTGACCAGGACCAGCTCGAAGCGCCCCGCCACGGCCGGCAGCACCTTCGCCAACCGCTCGACCAGCTCAGGCAAGGTCGCGGCGGCGTTGTAGACCGGGATGACGACCGACACGGATGGCTCGGCGGAGCGCGTCATGCCTGGACCCTTCCCCGTCGAGCCGCCTCCCACAGGCGAAGGCCGCCGACGGCCGCAAACAGGAAATACAGGGGCGTGACGAGATCGCGATGGCGAAAGGCCGTCCCGATGTTCCCGCTGGTCGCGCCCAGCACCCCGGTCAACACGATGAGGGGGAGGAGCGGCAGACAGGCGGCGCGCCACCGCGTGCGCAACAAGGACCACAGGCCCACGGCCGCGGCGGCCAAGAGCGTGTACCAACAGAGCATCTGAGGAAGCACCAGCAGGGAGGCGGGCGTGGTGATCCGGCCGGGCAAGGGCACCACCAGGAAATACGCCGTGCCGGCCAGCGCCACCCACAGGAAATCACCGAGCGTCAACCCGGCCAGGCCGGCCGCGGTGGCCGGCTGCTCGTAGTACCGGGCCGGAAGCAGCCGATAGCTCGACGACGCGTCCCGTGAGAAATTGATATGCGAGATGACGGCGTCGTGCACCGCCGTCTCAATCGCGGGCTGCCCCGTGACCGCCAGCAGCAGGCCGGCCAGCCCGAGGCACGCCGCCATGGCGCGCCCACGGAGCTGCAGCAGCCCCGCGAGGCCCAGGCCGGCCGCCAGCAACCACCCCACAGAGGCCTTCATCGTCGCATAGGCGGACAGCGCCACGGCCATCATCACCGGATAGCGGCACGACGCAGGACGCCGGAGCCACCGCTGAAACGCCCAGAGGGCCCAGCACATCAAACACAGCGCGTAGGGGTCCTTCAGATTGGTGACCGACCACACCAGCAGCGACGGCCAGAACCACATCAGCCAGCAGACCACGCGGGCCGCGTGCGTGCCGGCCAGCTCCTGCGCGAAGTCGTGCATCAGCAGGCCGGACAGCACGCCTAAGAGCGCGCTGATCCCCTTGACGGCGAGCGGGCTGTACCCGAACAGGTGATAGAACAAGACCAGCGCGTACACGTGGCCGCTCCGGCCGTAGAGGTCGCCCACAAACTCCTGGCTGATGTCGAAAAACGCCTCAAACAGCAACGGCTCGCCAAGGAACCGCTGGAGGACCCACCAGGCCCTCAGCGCGTAGTAGCTCTCGTCTCCGAACAGCCCGTACGCGATGTCTCCATACAGGGAGTACGGATGGTGAATGGCGAAGGCCGCCGATCCCAGGATCAACAGCCAGCGAACCCCCAGGGCGAGCCACGCCCCATAGAAGAGCCACCGCTCCTTCCCGCGGGTCATCCAGGCGATGATCCCGAGAGACGCGCCGCACACGACGACGCCGGCCAGCGACGCCCGACAGAGGACGCCCAGCGCCAGGCCGAGGGCCACGCTCACCAGCCAGCTACGGCAATCCCGCATCGCTCAGCCGGAGGGAGCCGGCCTAGACATGGTCCGCAGCCAGCCGGACATCCTGGCATGGGACGGTCGAGGGCGCTTTCCTGGCGAGATAGAGATGGTTGATGCCGTAGAGGAACCGATGCTGGGCCACGAGCTCAAACCCCGCCTCGGAGATCAGCCGCAGGAGCGTCTCCGTCGGAATCCCGTGGCACTCGCCTTCCTCCATCCCGCCCCGGTGCTTCTCTTCCGAGTGCCAGACCAGATGATGCGCGATGAAACCGGCCGCGGGGCTGATCATCGTGACCAGCAGCCGGCCGTTCGGCTTGAGCACCCGGTAGGCCTCGCGCAGCGCCGCGTCGCGGTATGGAATGTGGTTGAGGCAGGCCAGGAAGCTCACCGAACCAAAGCTCTCCGACGGGAACGGCAGGTTCGACGTGTCCTCGACGACCAGGCCCCCGCCGCCCCACTCATGGATGTCGACGCCGACGCCGTCTCCATAGCGCGTGACCAGCCCGTTCGCGCCGCAGCCGATATCCAGCAGCCGGCCCTCGCAGTGCGGCAGCACGGCCATCACCCGCTCCATCTCGAGCGACGTGAGCCCCAGCCGCCGGCAGGCGGCGTCGGGAAGGAGGAGAATGCGCAGGGGAGCCAGGCAGAAATCCCTGACGGTCCGGCCAAGGCTCTTCCAGCGCCGCCCCGACCCCGACGGCCGTCGGGGGGGCGCCGGACGAAGCCCCAGCCGCTGGCGCAGGGTTTCCGCCAGCACGAGGAACCCGTCATGCCAATGAATCTTTTTGCCCTCCTGGTGATTTCTGGGCCGATAGCTCACCGGAACCTCCGTGATGTGCACAGGCCGCCGCAACAGCTGCCCCGTGATCTCCACCTCGATATCGAACGACCGGCAGCGCAAAGACAGCGCCTTGAGGAGCGGACCTGAGAAGACCTTATAGGCCGTCAGGACATCCGTCAACGCCGCGCCCGGGTACAACCGGTTATGGACGCCCGCCATGAAACGATTGAACAGATAGGTGTGCAGGGGGAACCGGTTGCGCCGGTCGAGGAGCCGGGAGCCGTACACCACGGACGCGCGCCCGGCCAGCAGCGGCTCCAGCAGCCGCGGCCACTCGCCCGGATCCAGCTCGAGGTCGGCATCCTGGATCAGGACGATCTCCCCGGTGGCGGCCGCAAAACCTTTCCGCAGGGCGACGCCCTTTCCCTCCGCCCTGGCCTCGCGGATCACGCGGATCGTGCCGGTGAGATGGTGGGCGCGGAGGATGTCGCGCGTCCCATCGGTGGAGTTCGCATCCACGACGATCACTTCCTTCTCCAATCCGCCGACGTCCACCGCCGCGATCCGGTCCAGCACTTCCCCGATCGTGGACGCCTCGTTGTATGACGGAATGATGATGGAGAGTCTCATGGCGTCACCGATGGCGGGTGGTCAGCCGCCCCTGGAGGCGGTTGCGGACCTGGTTGAGCTGATGAAGCGCCTCGATCCCCATCCAGTACTCCCGGATGGGATACCGCAGCACCCGCCGCCCCTGGGCGATCGCCTGCGCGATCAGCGCCGGCATGTCGAGCGGCTTGCCGCGCGGCACCAGCTTCAACAGGGACCCCTGCACCACGTAGATCCCCGCGCAGATCTCACATGACATGCGCGGCTTCTCCTGGACCCGCGCCAGCACGCCGTTGCGGCTGGAGACCACGCCGTACGGCAGCCGGTAGCCGATGCGCTTGACGCCGACCGTCAGGTCCGCCCGGCGCTGCCGATGGTACGCCGCCAAGCGCCGGAAATCGAGCGACGTCACGATGTCGCCGTTCATGACCAGGCGGGCCTCGTGCGCCGGCCAGCGCCCGCGCAACAGGCCCAGCACGCCGGCCGTGCCCAACGGCCGCTGCTCGCGCACGTACTCGATGCGGACGCCGAACGCCTCGCCGGTGCCGAAATAGGTTTGGATGAGCTCCGCGCGGTAGCCGGTCGAGAGGATGACGTCGCGCAAGCCGCTGCGCCGCAGCTGCCCCAGGAGCAGCTCCAGGATCGGTTTCTCGCGGATGGGAATCAGCGGTTTTGGAATCGCGTACGTCAAGGGCCGCAGCCGCGTGCCCTCGCCGCCTGCCAGGATCACGGCTTTCATGCTCATCTCACACCGCGTACTCCCCGGCCCGCTCGCCGGGGCGGGCCCCGACGCGCTCCACCGCGCGGCGCTTCCACCAGTCGACGGTCCGCCGGATCCCCTCCGCCAGCGACACGGACGGCCGCCAGCCAAGGACCGTCTCGGCCTGCCGGGCGTCGGCGCAGAGCCGCTGGACTTCGCTGGCTTCAGGACGCAGGCGCCGCGCCTCCGTCGTGACGCGGAGGGGCTTGCCCACGCAGTCCCCGACCAACGCGATCAGCTCGCCGACCGAGATCTCGCTGCCGCGGCCCACGTTGAAGACCTTCCCCACTGCCTCGGGCGCCGCCGCCGCCCTGACAAAGGCGCCCACCGTGTCCGTGACGTAGGTGAAATCCCGCCGGGGCGTCGTCGCGCCGACGGCGACGGTCTCGCCGGCCAGGGCTTGCGAGATCACCGTGGGGATGACCGCCCGCGTGGATTGCCGGGGCCCGAACGCGTTGAACGGCCGCACCACGACGACCGGCAGGCCGTAGGCGTGGTGGAAGCTCACGGCGAGGGCGTCCGCGGCCACCTTGCTGGCCGCATAGGGGGATTGCGGGTGCAACGGATGGGTTTCAGGGATCGGCACCTGCTGGGCCGTCCCATACACCTCGCTGGTGGAGGTGACGATCAGCCGCTGCACCCCGGCCTCCCGGGCGGCCTGGAGGACGTTCAGCGTGCCCATGACGTTGACGTCCACCACCTCCCGCGGATGGAGGTAGGAATACGGGATGCCCATGAGGGCCGCCAGATGGAACAGGATGGACACCCCGTCAAGCGCCCGGCGGACGGCGTCGCCGTCCCGGATGTCCGCGTAGTACGGCTCGACGGCGCTCAACACCTCCGGCCCGGCCTCCTGCAGATTGCCCCACGACCGCTGGGAGGTGTAGCGCAGGAAGGCGCGCACCGCATACCCCTCAGCCACCAGCCGCTCCACCAGGTGGCTGCCGATGAATCCCCCGGCCCCGGTCACCAACACCCGCGTCGCGTTACCCATCAGCTCACCATAACCCCATCCGCTCCAACACGAGACGACAGGACCCCTTCACGGCGTCGGAATACCGCAGCGCCGTCAGGTTGACGCCTACCCACGCCGCCAGTCCACCGACCAGGACGGCGTGCGCCGCCGCCCGCTGCCACGCCCACCACAGGCCGACACCGGCCAGCAGCGCCAAGAGCGGCTCGACGGTCAACCGGAACCGCGGCAGGCCGTAGAACACCAACCCCATGGCGAAGATATAGAGGATGGGAAGCGCGACAAACCCCAGGTCAACCCGCCTCCGCTGCGTCCACCAGAACCAGAGTCCGACCACGGCCCACGGCAGCAGGACCGCCGTCCCCAGGTTATACCGGCCCTCGCCGAGGATTTCCCAGTCGAAGACGCTCCAGAACGTCGCCGCCTTCAAGAAGAGCAGACGGGGCACTTGCGCTGGATGCCCCCAGATGGACTGAAGCCCCTTCTGGAACAGGAACCGGCTCCTGGCCGACTCCTGCGTACCGCACGGCTTAGGAAATAATCGGTTTGCCGTCTGTAACACCGGGTCCTGATCGTCGCGACGCCCGAAGACTTTCCCGTCCACCGGATGATAGGAGTCGTAGAAGGCGTCTCCTGATTCTGTTGCCAGGGGAATGAACTGATCGAAGACAAGATAGTTCCGCCCGGCCCACACGCCGAGTGGAATCAGCAGCACCGCGCTGAAGACGCCAAGAGCCGCCAAAGGGCGCAGCCGTGACTGGCGCCGACGCGCCAGGAGCCAGACGACGAAGAAGGCCGGGAAACAGACGAGCACCGGCCGAGTGAGGGTGGCGAGGGCGCAGAGGAGTGCCATCCCGGCGAGGTCGCGGAGCCGCCCGGATGCTGCGAACCGCACCCAGAACAGGATCATGCCGACCAGCAAACAGAGGAAGAGGTTCTCCGTCAACAGGTGGGTTCCCGCCAGAATCAGGAACGGGTGGATCGCGCAGAGCGCCCCGGCCAGCCAGCCCACCGGCTCATTCCACAACAACCGGCCGATCCAGAGCACCAGCACACAATTCAGCGCGCCGAGCGCCGCCTGGACGACCCGAACCGCATCATAGGAATGCCCAGCGATCGCGTAGATGCCGGCCAGAAAGAGGGGGTAGCCGGGCATCACCCACGCCGTTGGCTGACCCAAGTCGCTGTAGCCCCGGCCGCTGAGCAGATTCATGGCGATATCGTCATAGAGCGGCCCATCCCCGGTCGGCGGACGATTCGTCCAGTCGATCGCCGCCAGACGTAGCGCCAGCGCGATGCCGAAGAGGATAAGCACGCCCCACCGGCGGCTCATCCCGGGACCTCCACGACGCTCGGCCGGGATGCCACGGACACGGCGACGGATTGCGGACAGCCCCGGTTGACCCAGTGGACCCGCATGAGCCACGCCAGGCACATGATCGCCCCCGCGCCGGAGACGCAGAAGAAGATCAACAGATCGGAGAGCCGCACCGGCAGGAGATGCGGCCACCACCGGTCAAAGAGACTCAGCGGGACCACCCACCCCATCAAGAGATACGCCGCCGCCAGCCACCAGACGCCTTTGGCCTTGGGGAATGAGCCGACGTGATGCAGATAGCAGGCTGCCCCGACACTGATCGCGGGAAGCGCGAAGATGAAATAGTGATGGTGGATGGAGGGGCACACGAGAATGGTCGTCAAGAGCACCATGGCGAACTCCAGCGCCCGCTGCATGCCGGCGCGCTCCGGCGCCGCTGACGCGGCGGGCGCGCGGCGGATGAGCCAGGCCTGCAGCATGAGCAATGCCACGGACAGCAGGCCCGCAAGCGCGGACCCCACGGCGCGGGCCGTGCCGGACAGGGCCGGATACTGAAGCGCCTCGGCAGACCGCAAGTCCACGGCGCTGAAGAACCGCACGACCATCCCATACAGCGACTGATTCTGATAATAGAGGGACTGCATGTCGAGGATCTGCTTGCCGACGCCGAGGAACGAGGCCTGCTCGACCAGCGGGACGTGCAGCCACCAGACCGTCGCGAGGGCGATGAGGCCCAGGGTCGCGAAGCCGGCCGCCAGCGCGCGCCGCTCCCCTTTGAGCCAGAAGTACGGCAGCAGCAGCGCGGGCAGGATCTTGATCCCGACCGCCAGGCCCACCAGCACGCCGGTCAGCGCCCGCCGCTCCCTCACGAAGCAGTACAGCGCCGCGCTGAGCAGGCCCAGTTGCCACGTCTCGATGTTCACGCTGCCAAGCGACGAGTAGAGCGGCGCGAAGTTGTACCAGAGCACCGCCAGGAGCAAGGCAAACCGCGTCCTCGACGCCCCCGGAGGCACGAGCGCGGCTGACAGCAGCCACAGGGCAAGCATCACCAGCAGATGGTTGACCGCCAGGAAGACGCGGAGGACCGGTTCGGTCGGGTAGCGCTTGACCCATCGGGTCACCAGCTCCGTCACCGGCCCGTAGATGAGCCCGCTGGCTGCGGAGGCATCGGTGATGACCAGCTCGGTCGTTCCATCGGCGTCCAGATCCGCTTCAACGAACTGCGAGGGCTGCAGGTCCTGCGCATCCCAGCGGAGCGTCCGGACGGCCTCACCGGCACGTTGCCACTGCAGCGCATCGGCCAGCGGCGCGAACCACCCCTCGATGTGCTTCCATCGGACCGGCACCGCCAGACCTTCAACGGAGGTCTCCGCGACCGGATGCAACGTCCCGGCGTCATAGCGGTACTGCCGCGCCACGCTTTCTACACCCCCCTGCCCTGCTCCCCGCCAGCGGACCTGGGTCAGCAGTAGATCGGCCCGCCGGCTCCCGTCAACCTCAACCGCCTGCATCTGGATGAGAGACGCGAGGTACTGCGTCACGGCGACGCGGTAGCGTCCACCGTCCCTGGCCAGGATCTGGAGACGCCGCCGGCCGTGGTCAACGAAGATGATCTCCTCCAGACGGTCTCCATCGAGATCCGCAAGCACCATCTGGTCATACGGGAGCGCGAGATCCTGGAACGTCAACCAGGCGTCCCGCATGGACTGCTGAAGCGTATCGAATTCCCGTTGATGATCGCCTGCGGCGGAGGCGGACGGCGGCTTGTCATGGGCATCCTGCAGGATCTCCCGAAGCTCACGCAGACTGCCCGCCTGGCGCACCGGCGTCAGACGTTTTGATGCCGGGTCCTCAAAGGCCGCCTGCAGATCGTAGGTCGCCCAGACAAGCCGGCCCCGATGGGCCTGGTGCACCACGGCAATCCACGTCGACGGCGACCAGTCTGCAGGAAGCGGCTCCGGCCTCAAGACCGGCCTCGGCAAGGCGAATTCGCGAACCGGTTGATAGCGATCGCCCTGCAGCTTCGAGACCGTGATCAGCCGGGTGCCTGGTTGAACGGTCACGACCTCAGCGACGCCGTCTCCATCGAGATCGGTCCAAAACGGCTGCGCAGGCCGCGGGTCCAGCAGCAGGCGCTCAAACGCCCACGCGCCGGATGGCTCCCGCCGCAGAACCGGCAGGGTGAGCCGCCGCCGAAACAGCGCCGGGGCGCCCGTGACGAGCTCAGGCATCCCGTCGCCGTTCAGATCGCGCACCAACAGCTGGCGAGGCGGACTTTCGGACTCCAACAGCTCGTAGACACCCAAGCGATCCAACTGCGGGCGACCTTCGCGCCAGGCAGAGAGGGCCCATTGGCGCTGCTCCGGAACCTGGGTCGCCACGAGCAGCTCGGGACGGCCATCGCCATCCAGATCCCCCGCGGTCCAAGCGCTCCAATGGCCCTCCAGGCGGGCCTTCAGCACGCGCCGCAGCCGGCCCGCCCGCGTCGTGAACACCTGAACCTCATTCGCGCGGCTGATGACGGCCAGCTCATCCCCAGGCCGGCCGTCGAAGTCCGCGGCCAGCACCTGCTGAGGCGCCAGGTCCATCCGCGTCCGCAGGTCAAGGTCTTCGCCGCCGAAGACGCCGACCCACCCATGGTGGGCGGTGAGCTCCAGGAGGCGGTGGAAATCCCCATGCATCCTGGAGTTCGTCAGCGGGAAATACACCCCGGAATAGGCCAGGTGCGCCAGCGTGTAGAGGACCACGCCGGCCGTTCCGACCCTCAAGACCCAACGCCGCCTCATCCCACGCCTTGCCTGCCCCGCCAAGAGGCGGGGCGAAAAACCGACTGGGTGAACGTGACAGACATTTTCGTGGCTCGCCTGCGGCGAGCCCAGGCAGGGCGTGGGATCGTCCGCATGATTATTTCCCGGCGAACCGCAGGTGCATGAAGGCGCTCATCTGCTGAAACCACGCTCGCCCGTTCCAGTGCGGGTTGAGATCCTGCGTGGTGAGAAATTCCGTCGCCTTGAGCGCCAGGAGCACGTTGTCGTCCATGCTGTTGTTCAGGAACAGGCCGTGGCGGCCGAGACTGAGGAAATTCTCCAGCCCATGCAGCGCCTCGAGGACGAAGAAGAGGTTCTCTTCAAAGCCCATCTCGTACACCGGATAGGCGTATTCGACCCGCCGCGCGAAGAAGCGCTCGACGGCGGATTCGTCCGGCAGCAGCTTCGCGCTGCGGAGATCCTGCCGGACGAGCTCAAAGAGCTCCTGCTCCGACGCGTTCCAGACCGCATCCCCTTTCGTGCAGGTGAGCTCAAACAGCAAGACCGTCTTGCCGTCCGGCAGCATCTCCTCGCTGACGTTCTTCTGCTCGGAGACCCGGTTGCACCGGTAATTGGCGTCCAGGAGATAGCACCAGTGGTAGTCGGTGACGCGGGGGCGGTTGACCACCAGGTAGCAGAACTGCACGCCGCGGTACCGCAGCCGCGAGGCCCGCGCCTGGATCTCGGCGTCGAGCCCGGGCTCGAAGAGCCGGGCGACCAGCGGCAGCGGCAACGTGGACACCACGCCGGCGCATTCCAGCCCGCGGTCCTCCCCCTCCTGCCGGTACACGACGCGCGTAATCCGCTGGCCCTCGCGCACGATCCGACGGACCTCTGCGCCCAGGCGCACCTCGCCGCCCTGCTCCTCCAGGCGCTTGGCCATCCGCTCATACAGCAGCCCGATGCCCCCGCGCGGGTAGAGGTAGTGCTTGAAGTACGTCGCGGGGTCCACCTTGAGGCCCAGCGTGCGCAGGAGCAACTCGGTCAGGTTGAGCTTGGCCACCCGCTGCGCCTGCCGGGAGGAGATGCGCGAGGTCGGCAGGCCCCAGACCCGCTCCGAGTAGATCCCGAAGCAGAGGTCGTAGAGGGTCCGGCCGAGGTTCTTGACGCCCCACTCTTCGAACGAGGAATCTTTCGTCGGCGGCTGGAACCGGCAGGTCGCGTTGGCCCGCAGGTAATCCCAGAGAATCCGCAGGGCCAGCCAGGGAGGGACGCCGGTCAGCAGCTCGGTGATCTTCAGGGGGTAGGTGTAGTACTTGCCGCCCAGGAGAATGCGCGTGCCGCGCGCCAGCACGCGGGGGTCCTCGCCGAACAACGGCATCAGCTCCCGCCGGATCTGCTCGCTCTCAGGGGTTTCCCGGATATGGAACGTATGCGGCCCGTAATCGAGCCGGAAGCCGTTGATCGTCACCGTCTTGCCCAGCCCACCCACGGTCGCGTCCTTTTCCAGCACGACGACCCGGCGGCCGCGCCGGGCCAATTGCCAGGCGGTCGTCAGGCCGGCCGGCCCGGCCCCGATGACGGCGATCGGCAGGTCAGGGGATTCCGCCATCGCGCCTACCAGCCCTGCCGGATGATCTCCGCGATCCGCTGCGCATCGTCTTCCGTGACCCACCAGCCGCACGGGATGGAGATGTACCGCGACGCGAAGGCGTCCACCCCGGGCAGCCGCCTCCTGAACGCCTTGAAGGCGTCATAGGCGTCGTTGCGGACGTGGACGATGGACGTGGTGATGCCCTGCGCTTTCAGCTTCGTGACGAACGCCTCGCGGCCCTCCACCAGCATCGTGAAGACCCAGAAGGCGGCCTTCGCCTTCGGGGACCGCCGCAGGTGCGCCAGCTTCGGCACGTCCTGCAGCGCCTGGAGATAGAAGGCGCCGTTGCGCCGGTGCGCCGCCAGCGTCCGGTCGACGTGCTTGAGCTGCTCGATGCCGATGGCCGCCGTCACGTTGTTCATGTGGTACTTGTAGCCGTATTCCTGGATGTTGTAGTCCCAGAACAGCTCCTCCCGCCGCGCCTCGCGGTCGATGCCGAACCACCGCAGCGTCTTGCCGCGCCGGTAGTCCTCCTCGGACTTGCAGCACAGGGCCCCGCCGTCCACGGTCGTCATGTGCTTGATCGCCTGGAAGGAGAAGCACACGAAGTCCGAGTGGCTGCCCAGCTTGCGGCCGCCGTACTCCGCCCCGAAGGCGTGCGCCGCGTCCTCGATCACCTTCAGGCCGTGGGCCCGGGCGACCGCGTTGATCTCGTCGATCGGCGCCGGGTCGCCGGCCCAGTGGACGTAGAGGATCGCCTTGCTCTTGGGCGTGATCGCGCGCTCGATCGCCTGCGGGTCGATGTTGCCGGTCTGCGGGTCGATGTCGGCCCACCGGATCGAGGCGCCCGCCGCCAGCACCGGCGAATTGGTGGCCACGCAGGTCATCGGCGAGCTGATCACCTCGTCCCCCGGCCCCACCCCCGCCAGCCGCAGCGCCAGCTGGAGCGCGTGCGTGCAGGCGTTCAGGGCCAGCGTCCTGGGCGTGTCCAGGTACTCCCCCAGCCGCCGCTCGAACTCCCTGGTCTGCTCCCCCTCGGTGACGATGCCGCTGAACAGCACCTCCCGCAGCGGCTCCAGCACCGACTCGGGGATGAAGACCTTAAACAGCGGAATGGATTTTTGCTCGACGAGCGGCGCGGTGCCCATCACGGGAGGCGTCGTCCTTTCCGGGTGATCCCACTACGACCCCATGCTCGGCCAGGAACGTCCGGAGGGCGGTCCGGGACAGCACGCAGTCCTTGCTCGAATACTCCTGGAACGTCACGGGTGTCGCGTGGCCGGGCCGCGTGCCGTGCCGCCGCAGCTCCGGCAGGATCGGCTCGATGACGTACTCGTCCATGGCGCTGATCGTCCGGAACGTCTCTTCTTCCGAGACCAGGATCTCGTGGATCTTTTCCCCGGGCCGGATGCCCAGCGTCTTCACCGGGATCTTGCGGCCGGCGATCAAGACCTGCGCGATGTCGTCCACGCGGGCCGAGCGGGTCCGGGGGATCCAGATGTCGCCGGGCAAGCCGTAGCGCCAGGCCCGCATGATCAGCTGCACCGACTCCTCCAGACTGAGCAGGAAGCGCGTCATGTGCGGCAGGGTGATCGTGACCGGCCCGCCGGTGTGGATCTGCTGCTTGAAGAGCGGGATGACGCTGCCCCGCGATTCCAGCACGTTGCCGTAGCGCACGCAGACCAGGCGCGTGCCGTGGCCCCAGAGGTTGGCCTCCACGTAGATGCGCTCCTGGATGGCCTTGCACATGCCGTAGACGTTGATGGGCTTGCAGGCCTTGTCGGTGCTCACGCCGATCACCGTGTCGATCGTGCCCAGGCGGGACACGGCGTCCACGAGGTTCTGCACGCCGAGGATGTTGGTTTTCACCGACTGGTTCGGGTAGTATTCGCAGGTGGTGATCTGCTTCATCGCCGAGGCGTTGATGACGATGTCCGGCTTGTGGAGCTCCAGCGCCGTGTAGAGGCTGTCGTAGTCGCGGATGTCCCCGATGACGAACTTCAGCCGCGAGTGGGCGAAGTGGTGCTGGATGCGCCACTGCTTCTCCTCGTCGCGGCTGAAGATCACCAGGTCATTGTCGCGGTGCAGCGCCGTGATGAGCTGGATGCCCAGCGACCCGGTCCCGCCGATAATGAGGATGCGCTTGCCGCGCATCGGCCCGTGGTCGCGGACGGCCTGGCGTCGGACGGCGCGGCGCATCAGATGCGGTCCAGGGGCGAGAGGCCGAGGTCGAGCAGCCGGCCGGCGTCGAATGTCTGATCGTGCCACTTGACCATCGTCAATCGGTCCTCCTGTCTCTCCGCCTCCCCGCCGGCCATCCCATGATGGACGGTCAGCGCGGCGGCTCCCAGCGCCTGGCTGAGCCCCGCCAGGGCGGGGCGCTCCACGTCCTGCCGTTCGACCACCAATTCAAGCACGTGCGTCTCTCCGCCGGTCACGGCGTAGCCGACCGTCCGGCCCTGCGCATCCACCCGCCAGGCTTGGAGGCGGCCGAAATGGAGATGCGCCGTCATCGCAGCCAGCCGGCCGGTATCTTCCGCGGTCCGCCATGGGAACCGCCGCCCGGCGAACGAGCGCATCGCCGAAGCGTCCGGTGCGACGGTCACGCCGGAGCCGGCGTCCCCGCCGGACCGTGCCATGACATGCGCGGGAAACAGATCACGCGGGATCCAGCCGCGCGTGGCGTAGAACGCGTGTTGGGACGTCCACAGCAACCCCAGCCGCGCGCCCGCTTGGCGCGCGACCCCCTCGGCGCTG
Organism: Candidatus Omnitrophota bacterium; assembly: GCA_016192545.1. Classification (GTDB taxonomy): domain Bacteria; phylum Omnitrophota; class Gorgyraeia; order Aquiviventales; family Aquiviventaceae; genus JACPTX01. Next base: position 18,166 of record JACPTX010000012.1, read on the forward strand.
TCCAACAGCGCGGAGGCGATCCCCTGCCCGCGCCGGTCCTCGGCCGTCGCCAGGAAACCCAGCAGCCAGATCCGGCAGACCGGATGGTCCAGCAGGCGCAGGATCACGCCGCCCGCCGCGCGCGTCCCCTCGCTCCAGACGACGCAGGCGTTGCGCGCATCCGGCGCGAAGGCCAGCGGAAACGACTCGCGCACGTCCGCCCGGCGGCCCTTGCGCGCGGCGAACACCTCCTGAAACAGCCCGACCGCCGCCTCCGGCACCACGCCCTGGTGGACGCGGATCGCGCCCCGGCGCGGCGTCATCGTCGCCGCGTGGTCCGCCTCGTCACGCATCAGCGCAGGCCGGCCGCCTGAAAGGCGCCGCGCAGCCACGCCAGCACCTGATCCGAACACCGGTACCACGCGAGGTTCACCCCCACGATGCCCGCCAGCGCGGTCGCCGGCACCCATCGCGGCGCAGGCCGGCGGAACCACCAGACCAGGCCCGCCGCGGCGAACAGGATGACGTACGGCTCGAATGGGTAGCGGTACCGTGTCGAGCCGATCACGATGACGCTGATCAGCGACACGTACAGCAGCAGCCCCACGAGCAACCGGCCGATCTGGGGCGCCGCCGGACGGCGCGCCGCGTACAGCCCCAGCGCCGCCCATGGCAGCAGCAACCCGTACGCCAGGTTGTAGCGCACGTCGTAGACGTTCCAGAGCATGAGGAATTTGCGCAGGAACAGCTTGGGCAGCTTTTCAGGATGCTCCCGCCAAAACGCGAATCCTTGCTGCGCCATTTTCTGAAAGCGCTCCGCTTCGGTCATCGTGAAGCCGGGATCGAACGTCTGCGGATCGAACAGCTGAGGCCGCGGCACGTACCCGCCCCGCGCCAGCAGGTTGTTGCCGACCCAGAACGCCTGCCCTGCTCCTGAGGTCACCAGCACCAGGCGGCCGTGCACCCGGGCATTCCTGATCGTCCACGGGAGGATCGTCAGCGCCATGGCCGCGCAGACGACCGCCATCGCCTTGGCCCAGTCCCGCCGCTCGCCCCGCGGCGCGCACCACGCCCACACCGCCAGCACCCCGGGAAACAGCAGGGTCACGGGACGGGTCAGGGTCGCCAATCCCAAGGCCACGCCGGCGGCCGCGGCGGTGGGCCAATGCCGGATCCGCACGGCCAGGCGCGCCAGGCACCAGACGCCCGCGGCCAGCAGGACCATGAACATCCCTTCGGACAGCAGAAACCCCGGCCCGCCGTAATAGCTGAAATGAATGAACGGCGGATAGACGGCTGCGATGGCGGCGGCGAGCAGCCCGACCACCGGCGCGCCC
>JACPTX010000013.1 GCA_016192545.1 Candidatus Omnitrophota bacterium
ACCCGTTCGGCCACGTCCTCATAGCCCTGGCGCGAGCTCTCGTAGAACTCCTGCCATTTTTCCTTGGCCCAGATCTCGATGCGGCTGGAGACCCCCACCACCACGACATCCTGCTTGATTTGGGCGAATTCCTTCAGATGCCTCGGCAACAGGATGCGGCCCAGCCGGTCGAGCTGCACCTCGATCGCGCCGGAGAAAAACAGCCGGTTGAATTTCCGTCCCTCGGCTTTCGTGAAGGGGATCTGCTTGAAACGGGATTCGGCCAGCCGCCATTCGGACTCGGAGAACACGAAGAGACAGTTGTCCAATCCGCGGGTGACGAATATCGTTTCGATGTTCTGGTCGTGGAAGACCTGGCGGAACTTGGCGGGAATGATGACGCGGCCCTTGCGGTCGATGGCGTGCTCGTATTCCCCGTAAAACATGGCCGGCGTCCCCTAGAGGCGTTGTTAACACTTTCTACCACTTCCTCCCACTTCGCAACCCCAAGACTATACCCGGTTTCCACCATAAGTGTCAAGGGGAAAGACAGAAATCTTTAAGCAAGATTCAGTGAATTAACGCGATAGTACGGATGGATGCGCGGAGAAAGACGGGGTCAGACCCCGTCAGTCTGGAGGGGTCTGACCCCTTATCAGGCGAGGCGGGCGCGCGCCAGATCCCGACGGATCTGCCGGACCAGGGCGGCGGGACTGCCGAACCGCCGTTCCGCGCGAAGCCGTTGCAGGAGCTCCAGGCGGACCGACGAGCCATAGAGGTTCCCGCGAAATCCCACGAGATGGACTTCGCAGACCAGAGAAAGGAAGGGGTCATCTTGAGGGGTCTGACCCCTTTTGAGGAACGTCGGCCGGACCCCCAGGTTCATGAGCCCGCGGGACCAGCGGCCGGCCTGCCGCAGCCGGACGTGATACACGCCGGCCGGAGGCAGGAGTGTATTGACGAGCCGGACGTTCGCCGTCGGAAATCCGAGGAGACGTCCCCGCCGCTCGCCGCGGACCACCGTGCCGAAGAGCTCGACCGGCCGGCCCAAGCAGTGCCGGGCCTCTTCCACGGCTCCCGCCCGGACCAGCCGACGGACGCGCGAGCTGGAGACCGGAGCGCCGCCGCGGATGACCGGCGGCACCACGACGACGCGAAAGCCGTGGCGCTGAGCGAGCCGGCGCAGCAGCGCCACGGTGCCCCGGCGCGCGCGGCCGAATGCAAACGAAGGACCGACAACGACGCGCAGCACCCGCAAGCGCTTGACCAGAAGGCCGCAGACAAACTGCTCGGCCGAGACGGTGGAGAAGGCGCGGGTGAACGGGATGACCCACACCACGTCGGCGCCGAGCGCGCGGATGTGCTCCACCCGGCGCGCCAGCGGCATGAGCCGCGGCTGGGCCAGGCGCGGGGCGAGCACCTGCTGCGGATCCGGATCGAACGTGATGACGACGCTCCGTCCCCCGGCGCGCCGGGCCAGGCGCGCCGCCGTACGGATCAGGCGCTGATGGCCGACGTGCACGCCGTCGAACATCCCGATGGTGACGACGGCGCGGCGCGGCGCGCGGCGGACGGCGTTACGCCCGATGATCAGCCGCATCGGCCGCTTCAATGGGCCGCAACGCGGCCCAGAGCTCTTCGACCGGCGCGTCGGCCAGCCAGGGAACCGCATGCGCCTGCCGCAGATCCCAGGGGCCGACGGCCAACCGGACCAACGCCTTCACATGCCCGACGGTCCCCAAGCGGCCGGCCAATTCCTCGGCCAGCGTGCGCACGTACGTGCCTGAGGAGCACTCCAGACGGCACGTGAGCCGCTCCTGCGCGTAGGCGAGCAGCCCGCAGGCGAAAATCTCGACGGTGCGGCTGCGGCCGACGACCGGCGTGCCGTGGCGGGCCCACCAGTACAGCGGCCGTCCGCGCACCTTCACCGCGCTGAACGCCGGCGGGACCTGCGTCATGGGACCGACGAACGTGTCCAGGACGCGCGCCACCTGCGCGGAATCCCATGCGGGCACCGGCGCCGTCTGCACGACCGCCCCCCACGCATCGCCGGTATCGGTCCGGCTCCCCAGCTGAATGACCGCCTCATACACTTTGCGGGAGGCCTGACACGCCTGCTGATGCTTCGTCGCCCGGCCGATCAACAGGACGAGCACGCCGGTCGCGATGGGATCCAGGGTGCCGGCGTGCCCGATGCGGCGCAGGCCCAACCGGCGGCGCAGGAGCTGCACCACGTCGTGCGACGTCAGGCCCTGCGGTTTATCGACGATGAGCATCCCGTCCTTCATGGCGGGGAAGGCGGGCGGCCCGTCAGCTCATCAAGCTTGCGGCCCAGCTCGATGGCCTGGGCGATGCTGGCATCATAGCGGAACACGATCTCCGGAATGATCTTCAGCCGCAGCCGCTTCTTGACCAGCCCGCGCACGAAACTGGCGGAATGGTCCAACGCGTCCTGGGACCGCGCGCGCTCCTCGTCGCCGCCGAGACAGCTGTAGCCGATCTTGGCGTGGCTGAGGTCGTTGGACAGCTCGACTTTCGTGATCGTCACGAACCCCAGCCGCGGGTCCTTCAGCTCCTGGTGGATGATCGCGGCGATTTCCCGTTGCAACTGTTGGCTCAATCGCTCCTTGCGAACCCCAAACATGGGTTACCAGAACTCCTGTTCGACGCGGACGATCTCCACGAAGCGGTTCTGCTCCATCCACTCGACGACGCGTCGCAGGCACCCCTCCACCGAGGCGCGGTCGCTGCCGATGGTCACCGCGCCCAGCGACGCGCGCTGCCACTTCTCATTCGGATCGAGGTCCGCCACCGCGACGTTGAACCGCCCGTGCAGCTGGTCCTTGAGGCTCTTGAGGGCCGAGCGCTTGTCCTTCAGCGACATCGCCATCGGCAGATGCACTTCAACCTGCAGGACGCCGACGCGCATCAGCGGCCTTTCACCCACCGGCCCACCTGCGCCAGGCACGCGATCGGATCCGGTTCATCGAGCATCCGCAGCAATTCCTTCTGCAGGCGTCCCCGATTCACCCGGCCGAGCATCCCGGCAGCCAAGGCCTGCCGCATCCACGCGCGCGTCCCGGGCTCAAGCGCCAGCCGATAGCGCTGCGCGAACCGCGCGGCCCGCAGGATCCGGCTCGGATCGTCGAGGAAGCTCTTGGCGTGCAGCACCCGCAACCGTTTGGCTCGCAGGTCCGGCAACCCTCCGAAGGGGTCGATCAGCGCGCCGAACCGTCCGGCGGCCAGGCCCATGGCCATCGCATTGATGGTGAAATCCCTGCGGAAGAGGTCGTCCCGCAGCGTGCCCGGCGAGACCCTCGGATAGGCCGCAGGCGCCGCATAGGTTTCCTTGCGGCAGCTGGCCACATCAAGCCGCAGGCGCGCTCCTGACAGCTTCACGGTGGCGGTGCCGAATTGCGCATGCGAGACCACGCCCGCCCCCAGCGACGCGGCGAGCCGCCGGGCGAACGCAATGCCGTCCCCTTCCACCGTGACATCCACATCGACCGTCGCCACGCCCCACAGCCAATCGCGGACGCATCCGCCCACCGCGTAGGCCGGCACGCCCTCCCGGCCGGCCAGCCGGCTGATGCGCTCCAGCATCGGCCGGAGCGCGGGCGGAATGCTCACCGTCGGGGCTGCGACCTGCAGACGCCGCGCACTCATCTATGGCCTTGGATGATATTTCTCGTGCACCGCCTTGAGGCGGGCGCGGTCCACTTGCGTATACCGCTGCGTCGTCGCGATATTGGCGTGTCCGAGGAGCTCCTGCACGGTGCGCAGGTCCGCCCCGCGCGTCAGCAGATGCGTCGCGAAGGAATGCCGCAGGGTATGCGGGCCGATCCGCTTGCCGAGGCGTCCCTTCGCCGCGTAACGGCGGATCAGCTGCCAGATGCGCTGGCGGGTCAGCCGGGTGCCGCGGCGGTTGATGAACACCGCCGTGATCTGAGGCCGGCGGAGGAGGAGCCGCGGGCGCTCCTGCGCGAGATACCGTCGCAACGCCTCTTGCGCGAAGCGGCCCAGCGGCACGAGACGTTCCTTGTTGCCCTTCCCGATGCATCGCACGAATCCGACGTCGAGATTCAGATGCGGCAGCTCCAAGGACGCCGCTTCTGAGACGCGCAGCCCGGCGCCGTACAGCACTTCCAGGAGCGCCAGATCCCGCAGCCCCAACCCCTCGGCGCCGGGTCCGGACAGGAGCTGCGCCACCTCCGATTCGCTCAGCGTCTGCGGCAGGCGCCGCCACAAGCGGGGCGTTTCGATGAACCCGGTGGGATTCTCCTTGATGACGCCCTGCGCGGTCAGAAACCGGAAGAATCCTTTCAGGCACGCCAGCTTGCGGGCCGTCGTCGCCGGGCTCTTGTCGGTCCTGAGCCACTGGAGGAATTCGCGCACGAGCAAGGGACGCACGCGCGCGGGCGCGTGAACGCCGCGCCGGCGGCAGAACCGCTCGAAGAGCTGCAGGTCCTGCGCGTAGCTGGCCAGCGTCGTCGGGCTCAACCCCCGCTCGAGCTTCAGATGCGCGAGAAAGCCGTCAATGTCCGCCCGCATCGCCTGCCGGTGGGGCGTCCCCGTCTTTCAACCGGTCCTCGACGTTGCGCCAGAACAGCGACCGATGGACCTCGCGGGTCTGCGCCTCCAGCTGCCGGGCCGTCAGACCCACCTGCGAGGGCGTGGACGAGCCGCGCTGGAGCCGCCGGTCGATCTGCTCCCGCTCCGTGATGAGCGGGGCCACCTGCGCGGCGATGTCGTCGGCGAGAAGCCCCTGCATGGTTTTCAGCTCCTGCAGGGATTCGCCGGAGGCCCGCTTGACGCGTTTCGGATTCACGTCGCGAGCCTGCAAGACGTCGACCAGCTCGCTGTTCCAGTAGTCGAACATCATGTAATGCTTGCGGTACCTGTCCAGGGGCGTCATGGCCCGCGTGTAATCCTGGAACGCGATGATGGGCGAGGGCCGCGGCATATCCCGGCGCTTGCGGATGAATTTTTTCTGCAGTGATTCGCAGCCGACCCCGGCCAGCAACGCCGCGGCCACCAGGACGATGACCCGGACAGGATGGCTGATGCTAGCGTCCGAGCAGCGTCTTGAATTGGGCTTCATCGATGAGCTTCACCCCCAACGCCTTGGCCCGCTCATACTTCGAGCCGGGGTTGGCGCCGGCCACCACATAATCCGTCTGTTTGCTGACGCTCGAGGAGGACTTGCCGCCCAGACGCCGGATCGCGTCCTCCGCCTCGGTGCGCGTGAACCCTGCGAGTTCGCCGGTCAGCACGAGCGTCCGGCCCGCCAGCGGCTTGGGTCCCGACGCCGCCTGCTCGGTCAGCGTCACCTTCTTTTGGCGGAGCTTCTTGATGAGCCGCGTGGTCGCCGGATGACGGACATATGCGGCGATGGCTTCGGCCATCACGGGCCCGATGTCCGGGATGCCCTGCAGCTCCTCGACGCCAGCCGCCAGCAGACGGTCGATCGAGCCGAAATGCTCCGCCAGCACGAGCGCCGCTTTCTCGCCCACGTGGCGGATCCCCAGCCCGTACAGCACGCGCGCCAGGCCCCGCGAGCGGCTTGCCCTGACCGCCGCCAGCAGATTCTCGGCTTTCTTCTCGCCGAACAACTCCAGCCCCAGGAGCTGGGCTTTCGTCAGCCGGTAGATATCCGCCGCGTCGCGTACCAGCTTGCGCGCCACCACCTGCTCGGCCACCGACTCCCCCAGCCCCTCCACATCCATCGCCTCGCGGCCGGCAAAGTGGATCAGGGCGCGCGCCAATTGGGCCGGGCAGGCCGGATTCACGCAGCGATAGGCGACGGCTTCCTCTTTTTCTTTCGTCACGGGCCCGCCGCAGGCCGGGCAGGCGGTCGGAACCTTGACGGGCTTTTCCGAGCCGGTCCGCTTGCTCTCGATGACGCGGATGATCTGCGGGATCACTTCCCCCGCGCGCTGAATCGCGACCCAGTCCCCCGCTTTGACGTTGAGCCGTTCGACCTCGTCGTAGTTGTGCAGGGTCGCGCTGGAGATCGTCACGCCCCCGCAGGCCACCGGCTTGAGCTTGGCGACCGGCGTGATGACGCCGGTGCGCCCGACCGAGGGGACCACGTCGAGGATCTTCGTCGTCGCCTGATGCGCGGGAAACTTGTAGGCGATCGCCCAGCGGGGCGACTTCAGCGTCATGCCCAGCCGCGCCTGCAGGGCCAGCTCGTTGACCTTGACGACCATGCCGTCCACTTCGTAGGCAAGCCGGTCGCGCCGGCCCTCCCACCGCGTGCAGCACTCGAGCACCTCATCCACCGAGCGGCAGACGGCCGCCTGCTCGGTGACGGGCAGCCCCAGCGCCCGGCAGGTCTGCAGGAAGTCCCAGTGCGTCTTGAACGCCGCCCCCTCGACGAGCCCGTAGGAGTGCACGAAAAAACGCAGGGGGCGCGACGCGGTGACCTGCGGGTCTTTCTGGCGGAGGCTGCCGGCCGCCGCGTTGCGGGGATTGGCGAACAGCTCGCCCCCGTGCCGGCCGGCCTGCTGATTGTGCCGCGCGAATTCCTGGAGCGCCATGTAGACTTCCCCGCGCACTTCCAGCCTGCGAGGAGGCGATCCCTGCAGACGCAGCGGAATCGCCCGGATCGTCCGGGCGTTGGCCGTCACATCCTCGCCGGTCTCGCCGTCCCCGCGGGTGGCGGCCCGCACCAGGAGGCCTCGTGCATACGTCAGCGCCAGACCCACCCCGTCAATTTTCAGCTCCGCGGTATACGTCGCCGGCGCCCCGTCGAGCCCCTTGACCACCCGCTGATGCCAGGCCAGCAGCTCCTCGGTGCTGTACGTGTTGTCCAGCGAGAGCATCGGCACGCGGTGGCGGACCGGCTGGAAGATCTCCGAGGGAATCCCGCCGACCCGCTGGGTGGGCGAGTCCGGCGTGACGAGCTCAGGGGCTTGGGCTTCCAAGTCTTTGAGACGGCGAAGCAGCGCGTCGTACTCGGCATCGGAGATCTCGGGCTGGTTGAGGACATAGTAGCGGTAATCATGGCGGCGGATCTGCTCCCGCAGCTGCTCGATGGCGCGGCGCGCGCTCATCGGCCGAGCGCCAGGCGCGCGGCCAGGAAGTCCGGCAGCCCGGCGTCGAGGATTTTCCGCTGCGCCGTTTCGACGTCATAGGCCAGACGGCGGACCGACAGCGTGCGGGCCTCGGTGTCGAGAATCGCCGCGCTCGCGCGCGGATCCCCGTCGCGCGGCTGGCCGACGCTGCCGGGATTGATGACGTAGCGGACCGGCGCATCCTCAGCCGCCAGATGGACCGCGGCCAGCTCCTGCGGCGCGTTGAGCATCCGGGTCATGCGCTGCCGGTTCAGGTCGTATTCGAAGACGAACGGGACGTGCGTGTGCCCGGCGAGGCAGTACGCGGTGCGGCCGGCGCGGACCGTGTCCACAGCCTGCGCGAGGTCCGCCAGGTACTCGAACCGGTCAGGATGCGACAGCGTCCCGTGCACCAAGGTCAGCGGGCCTTCCGTGGCCACCAGGGGGAGCCGCCGGAGATACTCAAGGTCGGTGAACCCCAGCCGCTCCCGCGTCCACAGCACGGCTTGACGGGCCAGCTCATTGAACCACTGGACGTCCAGCTTTCCGACGCAGGCCCAGTCATGGTTGCCGGCGACGCTGACGGCCTGGCAGCCCTGGAGGCGCGAGAGACAGGCTTCGGGATCCGCGCCGTAGCCGACGAGATCGCCCAAGCAGACGTAGCGGTCAATCCGTTCCACAGCCAGGTGGTCCAGGACCGCGGTGAGCGCTTCGAAGTTGCCGTGAATATCCGAGAGCACCGCATACCGCATTGCTAAAAATAGCGGATCTCGAACTCCTTGAACCCGTCCGTCGTCTCGCTCCAGGACACCTCGGCCGCCTTGATGAAATTGCGCATCGGGCCGGCGCGCATCGCCTGGAGGAATTTCTTCAAGACCGCCTCCTCCCCTTCGGCGACCAGCTCGACCCGTCCGTCGCGGAGGTTGCGCACCCACCCGACGGCCCCGACCTGGCGGGCGGTCTCCTCGGCGGTGAAGCGAAACCCCACGCCTTGGACCCGCCCGGAATACAACACGTGGATCTGTTTGATCATGCACCCAACGAGTAGACTAAATGGTCGGGGCGCTGGGATTTGAACCCAGGACCTCTTGGTCCCGAACCAAGCGCTCTAGCCAAACTGAGCTACGCCCCGAGTCAGACATCATCTTAGTGCCTCGCCGCCAGATGGGCCAGGAGTTTGGCGACGTAATCCAGCTCCACGTTCACCAGGTCCCCGACGCGCCGGCTTCCCAGCGTCGTCTTCTGGATGGTCTCGGGAATGAGAAAGATGGTGCAGTCGGTCGAGGACCGGCCATCCGCGCCGGCCGTCAGGCTGACCCCGTCGACGGCGATGGAGCCCTTGGGCACGACGCAGCGCCGCAGGGCGCGGGCCAGGCGGAGGCGCAGCAGCACCTGGCCGGCCTGCGTCCTGCGCTGCACGATGCGCCCCACCCCGTCCACGTGCCCGAGGACGAGATGCCCGTTCAGCCGGTCGCTCAACGACAGGCTGGGCTCCAGATTCACGCGCGAGCCAGCCGACAGTTTGCCCAGGTTCGTCACGCGCCGGGTTTCCGGAATGACCTCGAACACCAGCACCCCGCGGCGGACCTGCGCCACGCTCAGGCACACGCCGTTGACCGCGACGCTCTCGCCGACGGCCAGATGCTGCGCCAGGCGCGGGGCCTGGATGCTCAGTCGCCACACGCCACCAGAAGGCGTCAGTGCCGCGACCGTGCCCAACTCTTTGACGATGCCGGTGAACATCTCAGCGCCTCGTCGGATAGACGGGCGAGGCATCCCACACGACATCCGGCCCCAGGCGCCTGAGGGAAATCTCATCCGCCCGGATCGCCCGCGACAACTGCGCGATCCCCTCCCCGCCGACCGAGGACGGGCTGGTCCGTCCCCCGATGAGGATGGGTGCAATGCACCACACGAGCCGGTCCGCCAGCCGCTCCTCGAGCGCGCCGGCGATGACCTCCCCGCCGCCTTCGATCAGGACGGACATGGCTTCATGCCGCTTGGCCAGCTCGCGGAGCAGCCGCCGCATCGGCACCCGGCCCCGGCGCGCCGGAAAAACCAGCACCTCGACGCCCCGCGTGACATACGGCCGCCGTTTGCGCGCCGAGCGCTCCGTCGTCGCGATGACGGTGGGGGTGGAGGAGACGCGCGACAGGCACCGGCTTGAGAGCGGCGTGCGCAGACGGCTGTCCACGATCACCCGGATCGGGCGGCCCGGGCGCGGCGGGCGGACGGCATCACGGGCGGTCAGCCGGGGGTTATCTCGCAGGACCGTGTTCACGCCGACGATGACGGCGTCCGCCTCGCGGCGCAGGCGGTGCGCCATCCGCCGCGTGGACACGGAGGAAATCCAGCGCGACCGGCCGGTGGAGGTCGCGATCTTGCCGTCGAGACTCTGCGCCACCTTGACGACGGTCCACGGCATGCGCTGCGTGATGTACTTGGTAAACGGCGCATTCAGATGCTGGGCTTCTTCCTCGAGCAGGCCGGTCACCACCTCCACGCCGGCGCGTCGCAGGCGCTCGATCCCGCGGCCATTGGTGAGCGGGTTGGGGTCTTCCATGGCAATCACGACCCGCTTCAGGCCCGCGCCGATGATCGCCTCGCAGCAGGGCGGCGTGCGACCGGTATGCGCGCAGGGTTCCAGGTTCACGAACAGCGTGGCCCCGCGGGCATGCTCCCCGGCTTGTTGGAGCGCCTCGACCTCGGCGTGCGGCAGCCCGGCGCGGCGATGAGCGCCCTGGCCGACGACGCGGTCGGCCTTCACGATGACCGCCCCGACCATCGGGTTGGGAGAGGTGTCGCCGTTGGCCTGGCGCGCCAGCCACAGGGCTAGGCGCATGAACTGCTTGGATGTCGTGCTTTCCATTGTTTGAGGACTTCGACGAGATCGTACGGAATCGTGCGCGCGCCGATCGCGACCCCTTCCTTGGAGGCGCCGTGGTAGTCGCTGCCGCCGGTGCGCAGCAGCCCCAGGCGGTCGGCGATCCGCTCGTAGCGCTGCACCGCCTCCGGGGGATGGCCGGAGTGATAGACCTCCAGCCCGGCCAGCCCGTCGCGGGCCAACTGATCAATCAGCGTATCGTCTTTCAGGTAGATGGGGTGGGCGAGGACCGGGATGCCGCCGGCCTCGCGGATGCCCTGGATCGCCGTCCGCGGATGCAGGGGCGAGCCGGGGATGTAGGCCGGGCCGCCGTTGCCGATATAGCGGTCGAACGCCTCTTTCAGCGTCGAGACATAGCCACGCTTCAGCAGCGCCTTGGCGACGTGCGGGCGGCCGACCGATCCCTGCCCGAGCGCATGCCCGAACACTTCCTCCGGGGTGATGGCCAATCCGATCTGGCCGAGCTGCTGAATCATCTCGTGGATCCGCTGGACCCGCCGCGTGCGCTGGTCCGCGAGCAGCTGCTGGAACGGCGCGCAGTCGGCATCAATGAAGAATCCCAGGACGTGCACTTCCCGGCCGGCGTCGGAGGCGGACATCTCCAGGCCCGGGATGAGCTCCAGGCCCCGCTGCGCGGCCGCTGCCGCCGCCTCGGGACAGCCGTCGAGAATGTCGTGGTCCGTGATGGCCAAGGCCGACAAGCCCGCCTCGGCCGCCAGCTCGACGACCCGCCGGGGGGTCTCGGTGCCGTCGGAATAGAGGGTGTGGGTATGGAGGTCGGCGGTTTTCACGGAAGGCTCGCGATCGGTCTCAGGGTGCGGGGGTCACGCGCCGGGCGTGCTGCTTATGAATGGTATCGAGGATGCCGTTGACGAATTTGCTGGATTCCTCGTCGCCGAACCGCTTGGCCAGCTCCACCGCTTCATTCAGGCAGACTTTCGGCGGGACCTCCTCCACGTAGAGCAATTCATAGGTCCCCATCCGCAGGATGTTGCGGTCCACCACCGCCATGCGGTTGAGATCCCAGTTGCTGGCATGCGAGGTGATCAGCTGGTCAATCTCCTGCCGGTGCGACAGCGTGCCCTGCACCAGCTGCTCCGCGAAGGTCTTCACCTCCTCCGGGACGGTGTGATAGGCCCAGAAGTCCTGGAGGGCCGGCCCGGACTCGGCGCGACTCACGTCAACCTGATAGAGCATCTGGAGGGCGTATTCGCGCGACTTGCTCCGCTTGCGCATCAGTTACGACGGGGAAGCGTGTTGGAAAACTCGATCATCTCCAGCGCCGCCAGCGCCGCCTCGCGTCCGCGATGGCCGACCGCGCCGCCGGCGCGCGCCCGGGCCTGCGCGAGAGAATCCGCGATAATCACGCCGAAGCCCACCGGCACGCGCTCGTTCACCGACACCTGCGCCAGGCCCTGCGCCACGGCCTGTCCGATCGCGGCATACTGCGGTGTCCGGCCCTTGATCAGGCAGCCCAGCGCGACGATCGCCTGGGGCTTCAGCGCCGCCGCGACGGTGGCGGCGGCCACCGGCAACTCAAAGGCGCCTGGCACGCGGAAGATCCGGATGCGGCTGCGCGCCACGCCGGATTCCTGCAGCGCGTCCAGCGCGCCGTCCAGAAGCGCCTGCGTGATCGGGCCGTTGAACTGGGAGGCGACCAGGACGATCGGCCGCGCGCGTCCGTTACGAGCCATTGAGCCAGTGCCCGAGCTTGTCGCGTTTCGTGGAGAGATAGCGGGCGTTCTCCGGCTTGGGCTGAATCTCGATCGGCACCCGCTCCACGACGCGCAGGCCGTAGCCCTCCAGCCCGACGATCTTGCGCGGATTGTTCGTCAGCAGCCGCAGGTCCTTGAGCCCCAGGTCCGCCAGGATCTGCGCGCCGAGGCCGTAGTCGCGCAGGTCCGGCTCAAACCCCAGCGCCTGGTTGGCCTCGACGGTGTCCAGCCCCTGGTCCTGCAGGGCGTAGGCCTTCAGTTTGTTCGCCAGGCCGATGCCGCGCCCCTCCTGGCTGATGTAGAGGATGACGCCGCGGCCGGCCTCGGCGATCTGCTCCATCGCCCGGCGCAGCTGCGGCTGGCAGTCGCAGCGCAGACTGTGGAACACGTCGCCGGTCAGGCACTGCGAGTGCACCCGTACGAGCACCGGCTGCCCGTCGTCCACGGCGCCCTTGACCAGCGCCACGTGCTGCCGCTCGTCCACCGACGTGTCGTAGAGGATGAGGTCGAACTCCCCGACATCGGTGGGCAGGCGCGTCGTGACCGCGCGCCGGATGAGTTTCTCGAACCTGCGGCGGTACTCGATGAGGCTGGCGATCGTGCAGATTTTCAATTGATGGCGCGCGGCGAACTCGAAGAGCTGGGGCGTGCGCGCCATGGTGCCGTCGTCGTTCATGATTTCGCAGATGACGCCGGCGGGATACACGCCGGAAAGCCGGGCCAGATCCACCGCCGCTTCCGTGTGCCCCGCCCGCCGCAGCACCCCGCCGTCCTTGGCGCGCAGCGGAAAGACGTGCCCGGGGCGGACGAGCCTCTCCGGCGGCGTGTTGGGATTGATGAGCACCTGGATGGTGTGGGCGCGGTCGTGGGCGGAAATGCCGGTCGTCACGCCCTCTTTCGCATCCACGGAGATCGTCCAGGCGGTCTTCATCGGATCCTGGCTGGGGCTGACCATCTGGTGGAGCCCCAGGCGGTCCAGGTCCCTGGCCTCCATCGGCACGCAGACGATCCCGCGGCCGAATTTGGCCATGAAGTTGATATGGTCCGGGGTCACGAAGGGGGCGGCCATGACGAGATCGCCCTCGTTCTCGCGATCCCCGTCATCCACCACGATGACCAGGCGGCCTTCGCGGATCTCTTCCAGGATTTCCGAGATGGGGTGAAAGGTGTGCTCAGCCATCCTAACGGGTTGTTGGCGAAACAGTTAGTATAGGCCTTTTCCCGTCGAGGGTCAAGCCGCGGCGGGGATCGCGGAGGGCTGCTGGGGAGCAGGGGGGGTGCGCGTGGAAGAGGTGAGCTTGACCGAGACGATCTTGGACATGCCGGCCTGCTCCATCGTCACCCCGTACATGCAGTCGGCTTTCGTGATGGTCTTCTTGTTGTGCGTGATGAGGATGAACTGCGACAGGTTCAGGAACTCCTCCAGCACGCGCGTGAAGCGGTCCACGTTCGCCTCATCGAGGGGCGCGTCAATCTCATCCAGGATGCAGAACGGCGAGGGGCGGACCTTGAAGAGCGCGAACAGCAGGGCGGTGGCGGTCAGGGCCCGCTCCCCGCCGGACAGCAGGCTGATGCTCTGCGGGCGCTTCCCCGGCGGGCGCGCGACGATGTCGATGCCGGACTCCAGCACGTCCTCCTCGTCCATCAGGATGAGGTCCGCCTGGCCGCCGTTGAACAGCCGGGTGAAGTAGTGCTGGAACTCCTGCTGGATTTTCGCGAACGTCTCGCGGAACTGCGCTCGCGCGGTGCGGTTGATCTGCTGGATGGTCTGGCGCAGGTCCTCCCGCGCCTTCGCGAGGTCCGCCTGCTGGGTCTGGAGGAACTCCAGGCGCTTGCTCAGCTCATCGTATTCCTCGACGGAGCCCAGGCTCACCGGCCCGATGGATTCCAGCTTCACCTTCAGGCGCTCGATCTGCGCGGCCAGCTGTCCCCGCTCCTCCTCGCTCACCGGCGGGAGGCTCGCCTGCTCGGCCAACACCTCGGATTCCTCGATGCGGTAAATCTCGCGCAGGCGCTCCAGGATGCGCGTCCGGCGGAAGGTCCGCTCGGTCAACTGCTCTTCCTGCTCTTTCAGCGACTGGCCCAGCCGCATCAGCTCCTGCTCGACGGCCAGGAGACCCGGCATCACCTGGCCGCGCTGGGCCTCGGCCTCGCGCAGCTCGGTGCCGACGCGGTCCGCCTCCGCCTGCGCGGCCGTCTGGGTCTCGGTCAGCGCCGGGATCTGCACGCGGTGCTCGTCCAGCTGCGCCGTCAGCTCGGCGATCTTGCGCGCCAGCTCTTCCCGCTGGGCCTGCTTCTGCCGGCGCTGCGCGGCGGCGTCCTGCTCCTGCGCTTGGGCCTCCGCGATGCGGCCGTCCAGCTCGTGCCGGCGGTCCGCCAGCGCGGTCCTCGAGGCATCACACTGAGCCCGCGACACCAGATGCTGCTGCCGGCGCTGCC
>JACPTX010000014.1 GCA_016192545.1 Candidatus Omnitrophota bacterium
CTTCGCGGAGGATGTTGAGGTGCTCGATGCGGGCCTCGGTCAACATGAGGCGTCCCTGGCCCGACAGACTCCGGCTCGCCTCCGGCCACGCCAGCCCCTGCGCGGCGCCCTGGAACGAGCCGTTGAGCGTGCCGCGCAGGCAGGGCTGATTCGGACCGCTGAAGTCGCACAGACGCAGCCGCCCATTCGCGATGTCAAGCGTGGAGAGCTCCAGTTGCCGCTGGAAGAGCGGAAGCAGTTGGAGCGTCGCGCTGACCCGCTCCGCCTGCGCGATCGGCTCCGGACTGGCGGGATCCCTGAAGACCGCTAGGCCGTTCAACTGCAGCGCAAGACCGCCGCGCCAGCCGAGCGACAGCCGTTCCAGCCGGACCGGCCTGCCCAGGGCGGACGCCAACTGTTTGACGACCACCGGGCGGTAGCGGTCCGCGTCGAACGTCGCGAGGAAAATTCCCAGGCCAACCACCACGAACACCCATCCCACGCCCTGCCTGCCCCGCCTCTTGGCGGGACGAAAATCCGGATCGATGAACGCGACAGACATTTTCGCGGCTCGCCGCTGGCGAGCCCAGGCAGGGCGTGGGATCATGGAAGGCGTCAACGACACGGCAGGCTAGTGGGCCAGACGGCAGGCGGGACCGAACGGCATCCCCAGCACTTTCCCGAAGGTCACGTCGGCGCGGCGCCGGTACTCGGGCAGGCCCAGCTTCAACGGCGCCTGCTCGCCCACCACGCGATAGGTGCCGAAGAGCCGGTCCCACCACGAGAAGATGGTGGAGTAGTTGGAGTTGGTGTGCGCGGGGATCTGCGAGTGGTGCACCCGGTGCATGGCCGGGGTCACGAACACCGCGCGCAGCCGCCGGTCCAGCCGCGCCGGCAGCTGCAGATTCGCGTGCTCCAATTGGTTGAAGAGCCCGAAGACGATCTCGAACAGCACGACCCCGGCCAAGCTCGCCCCCCAGAGGGCGATCACCCCCAGCCGGAACGCGGCGGACAGCGTCATCTCGGTCAGGTGAAACCGCCCCGAGGTCGTGACATCCACGTCGCGGTCGCTGTGATGCACGCGGTGCATGCGCCACATGAGGGGCAGGCCGTGGTAGGCCCGGTGCCACCAGTAGGTCACGAGATCCAGCGCCACGACGCTGGCCAGCGCGTTGGCCCACGGCCCGACACCAAGCGCCTGGAGGAGGCCGATGCGCTGCAGCTCGAACGCCTGGTAGGCCGCGATGAGCAGTCCGCCCAGCAGGATGCTCAGCACCAGCGTGTTGGTGCCGATGATGAACAGGTTGAGGGCGTAGCGGCGCAGCCGCGGCTCCACCCAGGGCTTGAACGCCCAGCGCTGCTCACAGAACAGCAACAGCAGGAACCCCCCGACCCCGATGACGGCGCGCTCCGTCGTGAGCATCGGCACCATGGCGGCTATTATCCGCCTCTTCCGCACCCAGGTCAAACCTTACGCCCGCGCGGGTTGCGGTCCCTGGAGAACTTCGCTACAATGTCTCCTCTGTCACGGTGGACCAGAGGAGGACCGGATGACGTTGGATACCAAGAAGCTGATCGCGCAGATGAACGAGGGGCTGGAGATGGAGTACGCCAGCCACATCCAGTATGTGACCCAGGCGGCCATCACGAAGGGGCCGTACGCCGAGGCGCTCATCGCGCGCTTCGAGGAGATCGCCTCCGATGAGGCGGAGCACGCCAAGATCCTGCGCGGCCGGATCGTCGCGCTGGGCGGCACCCCCACGACGAAGGTCGGGGAGATCCAGGTCCACCCCGATTCGCTCAAAGCCGTGCAGATCAACCTGAAGTACGAGCGCGATACCGTCACGTTCTACCGCAGTCTCCTCAACCAGATCCCGCACGACGAGGTCATCCTCTACGAGGCCGTCGAACACGTCCTCCAGGACAGCCAGGAGCACGTCGAGGAGCTCGAGCGTCTCTCCGGCAAGTAGCCAGAAAGCAGAAGGCAGTGGGCAGTAGGCATTGAAAACGAAACGCCTGAGGGAGCTCCTCAGGCGTTTTTTTAATTTCTTGTCTGCTTTCTGCGTCCTGCTTACTGCCTACTGAGGCTTTAGGCGTCGACCGCTTCCACCCCTTTAATTTCCGGCACTTCGGCCTGGATCGCGCGCTCGATGCCAGCCTTCAGCGTCATCATCGAGGACGGGCAGCCGTGGCAGCTTCCCACCAGGCGCAGCTTCACGATCCCGTCGGCGACGTCCACCAGCTCGATGTCTCCCCCGTCCATCTGGACGGCCGGACGAATGCGGTCAATCACCTTCTGCACCTGGTCTCGCATCGCACACCCTCCTTCCTTCTCTAACGATACCACGTCGTCTCAAAAAGTGACAGTCACTTTTTCCCAGAAAAGTGACTGTCACTTCTGAAGGACGCCGCGACGCAACAGGGTCTGCTTGACGGTCTGGCCGATGGCGGCCGGGGAGTCAATGACGGTGACCCCGGCGGCCGCAAGGGTTTCCATCTTCTCCGCGGCGGTGCCGCGGCCCCCGGACACGATCGCGCCAGCATGCCCCATGCGCTTTTCCTTGGGCGCCATCCGCCCGGCGATGAACGCGAATGTCGGCTTCGTCACATGGGCCTTGATGACGGCGGCGGCTTCTTCTTCCTCGGTCCCGCCGATTTCCCCGATCAGGACGATCGCCTCGGTCTCCGGGTCGTCCTGAAACAGCCGCAGCAGGCCGGTGAAGCTCGAGCCCAGCACCGCATCCCCCCCGATCCCGACGCACGTCGATTGTCCCAGCCCCGCCTGGCTGAGCTGCCAGACCGCGTCATAGGTGAGCGTGCCGCTGCGCGACAGCACCCCGATGCCGCCCCGCCGGTGGATGTAGCCGGGGATGATGCCCAGCTTGCATGCCTCCGGCGCGGTCAGGCCGGGGCAGTTGGGGCCGATGAGGCGCGTGGGCCTTCCCTCAAGATAGCGCCGCACGCGGATCAGATCCCACGCCGGGATGCCCTCCGTGATGGTGACAATCAGCGGGAGCTTCACCTCAATCGCTTCCAGCATCGCGTCGTACGCGAACGCGGCCGGCACAAAGATGACCGATGCGTCGGCGCCGGTCGCCTCCACCGCGCGCTGGACGGATCCGAACACCGGCACGCCGTGGACCGTGGCGCCGGCCTTGCCCGGCGTGACACCGGCAACCACCTTGGTTCCGTACTCCAGCATCTTCTCGGTGTGGAAGGCGCCGGCCTGGCCGGTGATACCCTGCACCACGACGCGCGTGTCCTTGGTGACAAGGATGCTCATGGTTCGACTCGCTTTCGCTCGCTCACCATGACCCTGAGCGAAGTCGAAGGGGTCATCGCGTGGCCAGCCCGACGACGCGGCGCGCCGCATCCGCCAGGTCGTCCGCGGTCGTGATGGGCAGCCCGGTGCCCGTCAGCAGCCGCCGGCCCTCTTCGACGTTCGTGCCCGCCAGCCGCACGACGATGGGCGCCTGCACGCGGAGCGACTGCGTCGCATTGAGGAGCCCCTGCGCGACCCAGTCGCAGCGCATGATGCCCCCGAAGATGTTGACGAGGATCGCCCGCACCCGCCGGTCCGCCAGGATGATCGCAAACGCCTTCGTCACCTGCTCGACGTTCGCCCCGCCCCCGACGTCGAGGAAGTTCGCCGGGGAGCCGCCGGCCAGCTTGATGATGTCGTTCGTCGCCATCGCCAGGCCCGCGCCGTTGACGAGGCAGCCGATGTTCCCGTCGAGGCCGACGTAGGAGATGCCGATGCGGCCGGCCCGAAACTCGATGGGGTGCTCCTGGCCGCGGTCCCGCCAGGCGGCCAACTCCGGATGCCGGAAGAGCCCGTTGTCGTCCAGCACGACTTTCGCGTCAAGCGCGAGCAGGCGGCCGTCGCCGGTCTCGACCAGCGGGTTGATCTCAATCAGCGAGGCGTCGCAGGAGGTCCAGCAGGTGTACACCCCCTTGAGGGTCGCGTGGAAGGCGGGGCCCAGCGGCTCAGGAATCGCCAACGCCTCCTGCACCCGCCTGATCTGAAACGCGGCCAGCCCGACGCACGGATCGACCGGCTCCCGCGCGATCGCCTGCGGGGTCTTCGCCGCCACCGCCTCGATGTCCACCCCGCCCTGCCGGCTGGCGAGGATGAGCGGGCGCGCCGTGTAGCGCTCGACGGTGAGCGCCAGATACAGCTCCCGCGTCACGCCGATGCGCTCATCCAGCAGCACCCGGCGCACCGGCAACCCCTCAGGACCGGTCTGGTGCGTGACGAGCGGCTTGCCGAGGAGGGTGGATGCCTGCGCGCCGGCCTGCGCCGCGCTGGAGGCGACGAGCACGCCGCCCGCCTTGCCCCGTCCGCCGGCGTGAATCTGCGCCTTGACGTTGCAGGCGAACGTCTTGGAGGCCCGGCACAGCCGCTTCAATGCCGCGTAGGCGGCGCGGGCTTGCGCAGGGGTGGAGGCCGTCACGCCGCGCGGCACGGGAATCCCGTAGCGGGCGAGGAGCCGCTTGGCCTGGAATTCGTGCAGCTTCATGGTTCGACTCCGCTCACCATTGACCCTGAGCAAGCGAAGCGCGTCGAATGGGTCATGCGCTGCGCTGGTCCAGGGGCGCGAACTTGAGGTCCCGCGGCCCGACGTACAGGGCGAGGGGGCGGATGAGGCGGTTGTCGCCGAGCTGCTCGAGGATGTGCGCGGCCCAGCCCGCCGTCCGCGCGCAGGCGAACATCGGCGTGAACAGGTCGACCGGGATCCTGAGGTAGTAGAGGAGCGAGGCGGAGTAGAAGTCCACGTTGATGTAGAGCTTCTTCGCCTGCCATACGGCGTCCTGCAGCCGCTCGGAAATCTCGAACCACTGCAGCTCGCCGCGCGCCGCGCCCATCTGGTGGGAGAAATGCTTGAGGTGCTTGGCCCGCGGGTCCTCCCCTTTATACACGCGATGCCCGAACCCCATGAAGCGCTTGTGGTCCGAGAGCGTCTTCTGGACGTAGGGCTCGACCTGGTCGGGGGAGCCGATCTCCATCAACATCTCCATGGCCTTGGTGTTGGCCGCGCCGTGCAGCGGGCCCTTCAGGGTGCCGAGGGCGGCGGTGATGCCGGAATAGAAGTCGCTCTGCGTCGCCACGGCGGTGCGGGCCGCGAACGTCGAGGCGTTGAAGCCGTGCTCCGCCAGCAGGACGAAATAGGCGTCCAGGGCCTTGGCGAATTCCGGGTCGGGCTCCTCCCCGTGCAGCATGAAGAGGAAGTTGGCCGCATGCCCGAGGTCCGGCCTGGGCCCCAGCATCGAGCGCTTGTGGCGAAGCCGGTCGAACAGGGTGATGAGCGTCGGGGTCTTGGCGATCAGATCCAGCGCGCGCTCGCGCAGCGCCTGCGGGCTCAGGTCTTCCGCACAGGAATCCGCCAGCCCCATGATGGAGATCACGCTGCGCAGGTAGGCCATCGGGTTGCCGAACGGCAATTGCTCCATCAGTTGGATGATGTCCGGCGACAGCGCCCGGCGGGTGACGAGCTGCTCGGTCCAGTCGGCCAGCTCCGTCCGGCTGGGCAGATGGCCGTTCAGGAGGAGGAAGCTGACCTCCTCGTAGGCGGCCTTGCCGACCAGCTCCCCGATTTCGTAGCCGCGGTAGATGAGCTGGCACCGCGCGCCGTCGACGTCGGAGAGCTGGGTTTCCGACACGACGACGCCTTCAAGGCCTTTCTGGACGTGCCCGGCGGCGGCTGGGTCTTGCGCGGTCATGCGGCGGCCTTCGCGGTGACGTGGGCGATGCCCTCGCGGACCTGCTCGGCGGCCCGGTGTAAGGCGTGCTGTTCGTCGTCGGTGAGCGGCATCGTCACGATCTTGGCGACCCCCTGCGCGCCGAGCTCCACCGGCACCCCGATGCAGACCTCGCGCAGGCCGTACTCACCCTCCAGCCGCACCGAGGCGGGCAGCACGGCATGCGCATCGCGCAGGACGGCCTGAATCATCTGGACGACGCCGGTGGCCGGCGCGTAATACGCGCTCGACGTCTTCAGGAGGGCGACGATCTCCGCGCCCGCATCGCGCGTGCGCGCGATCAGCTGGTCCACCTCCTGGGGCGGCAGCAACGACGCCAGCGGCTTGCCGTCGACGGTGATGGAGCTCTTCACCGACACCATGAGGTCCCCGTGCGAGCCCAGCACCATGCCCTGCACCGACGCCGGAGACACCTGCAGGCGCTCGGCCACGAAGGCGCACAACCGCCCGCTGTCCAGCGCCCCGGCCATGCCGACCACCCGCGCGCGGGGGAACCCGGTCCGCTTGAGCACCAGCGCGGTCATGATGTCCAGCGGGTTGGTCACAACGACCACGACGGCCTCCGGCGCGCGGGCGGCGATCTGGTCCGCGATGGGGCCGACGATGGCGGCGTTGGCGTCCAGGAGATCCTCGCGCGACATGCCCGGCTTGCGGGCCAGCCCCGCGGTCACGACGACGAGGCGGCTGCCGGCCATCGCCGCGTCGTCGGTGCCGCCGGCGACCCGGACCGGCAGGCCCTCGGTCGCCGCGGCCTGCGCCAGGTCAAGCGCCTTGCCTTTCGCGAGCCCCTCGACGACGTCGAGCAGGACGAGATCCGCCAGCCCCTTCATGAGCAGCAGGTGAGCGGTGGTCGCGCCGACTTGTCCGGCGCCGACGATGGTAATGGTCGGCAGGCTCATACAGGAAGACGTTAGGAGGTGAGGCGAAGCCCCAGGCTGAACAAACTCACGCCCAGTCCGATCCAGAACGCCAGGAGGAGAATCGTGACGATCCAGCGGGTGCCCATCGTGACGTCGGAAAACCCTTGGAAAAACCACGTCCCCCACCCCTCCGGCAGGGCCGCATGCACGAGACCCTTCTTGTGATGCGCGCGCTTGACCCGCCGCAACCGGCGGGACGCCACGAGCAGCCCGGCAGCGACGCTGCCGGCTCCGCCCAGCATGCACAAGGATCCGACGACCAGGTTCGACATGCGGACGCGGTCAGTGTAGCAGAGGCGGCGGTGCGGCGTCAAGCGCGGGCGGCGTTACGCTTGTTCGGGCAGGGTGGCGTCGGCGCGCACGTGCTCCCACCACCACGTCCGGAGCCGGCCGTGCTGCCAGAGCGACAAGCCGGCGACGTAGGCGAAGCTCACGCAGAACAGCCCCATGGAGGGCAGCGCCAGCCACAGGTCCTGCTTCAGGGCGATCACGAACCCGGCCGCAAAATACGCCCCCAACGCCAGCTCGACCCACACCGCGGGGCTGGGGGGCGTCCGATAGTCGGCGGCGCTCCATCCCCCGGTCGTTGCGCGCACCCCGAATTTCGCGGTGCGGACAAATCTCGACGTCCGCCCCCACAACCCGTCCAGCACCGCGAGGGCGTTGGTGACCGACAACCCGAGCCCGACCGCCACCGCCCAGAGGATGGTCCCCAGGCGCGCGGACCACCGGGGCCCGGTTGCCCGCTGGGCGCAGCAATAGAAACACACGCCGGGGACCGCCAGGAGCACGCACCACACGGCGTCCATATACCAGGAGTGCGGCAGCCGCCACACGCCCATCAACAGCGGCGGCAGGCAGAGACTCGCCAGCACCCCCAAGGGGTAGCTCAGGTAGCTGGTGAGATGGAAGAACAGGTCGAGCTTCATCCACCAGGGCAGACGGCTGCGCAGGATCGCGGGGAGGAGTTTCTTTGCCGTCTGGATGGTCCCCTTGGTCCAGCGGTATTGCTGGGTCTTGAACGCGTTCATCTCGATGGGCAGCTCCGCCGGGGCCACGAGGTCCTCGAGATACACCCCCCGCCAGCCGGCGAGCTGCGCGCGGAACGACAGGTCCAGGTCCTCGGTCAAGGTGTCGGCCTGCCACCCGCCGGCCTCCTGCAGCGCGCGCCTCCGCCAGACGCCCGCCGTCCCGTTGAAGTTGATGAACCGGCTCGCCTTCGAGCGCGCCACCTGCTCGAGGGCGAAATGCCCGTCGAGGAGGACCGCCTGCGCCTGGGTCAGGAGGCTGTCGTCGGCGTTCACATAGCCCCACCGCGCCTGGACCACCCCGACGGACGGATCCGCGAAGTACGGCACGCTGCGCCTGAAAAAGTCGCGCGGGATGATGAAGTCCACGTCGAAGACCGCCAGGAACTCTCCGCGCGCCCGCCGCAGGGCCGCCGCCAGGGCCCCGGCCTTGAAGTGCGTGCGGTGCCGCCGCCGGAGATGCGACACGGCCAGCCCCTGCCGGCGGGCGCGCGCCACCGCGCGCGCAATGATGTCGGACGTCTCGTCGGTGGAATCGTCCAGGATCTGGATGTCGAGCCGGTCGGCCGGGTAGTCGACCTCGCAGGCGGAGCGGATCGCCCGCTCCACGACGTAGCGCTCGTTGTAGACGGGGATCTGCACGGTGACGCGGGGCCAGTCGGACGGCGGCGGGGGCCGCGGCGCGCGCCGGACCCCTCCCCGGTAGTAGAGCCAGACCAGATAGTACCGGTAGAGCCCATAGCAGGCCAGCAGGCCCAACAGCAGGAGATAGCTTCCGACGAACAGGGTGCTCATCTGCGAAATAGAAAGCGATTGAGCATGCCACTCAATCGCTTCTCGATTCCGAACCGACTTCCGGTATGATAGCGCGCAACGCCGCCGCTGTCAACGTCACAGGACCCGGAGCCTGACCCGGCCGAGCAGGCGGTGGACGTCGGCGCGGTGGCACAGCTCGGTCCCCGGCGTCAT
>JACPTX010000043.1 GCA_016192545.1 Candidatus Omnitrophota bacterium
CTGCTCAGCGGCTTGAAGAGTCGGATGCCTGAGGGTCTTGCAATCCTGCGCATGGGTTTTCGGTGGCTGCAGCACGGCCTTCGGCGGACGGTCCGCGAGATTCATCCCGACATCCTGCACGGACATTTCGTATCCGAGCACGGATTCTATGCCTCGCTGGCAGGTTTCTCCCCGCTGGTCGTCTCGGCATGGGGATCCGACATCATGATCTATCCGCGGGCGTCGCCGGTCAACCGGCTCCTGGTCACGTATGCCCTCCGCCGCAGCGCGCTGGTGCATTCAGTGGCTCCTGTGTTGAGCGCGAAGATCCGCGAGCTGGGCGTGCCGCCGGAACGCATTCTCACCCTCCCCTTTGGCGTGAATGAGGGCCTGCTCGATCTCCGCGCGGCCCCTCGGTCCCGGCCAGGACCCGTGCTGATCAACACGAAGATGCTCCATGACGTGTACAATTTCCCGACCCTGATCAGAGCGGTGGCACGATTGCGCACGCGCTATCCGACCCTGCTCCTCAAATTGAGCGGGGACGGGCCGCTGCGAGGGGAGTTGGAACGTCTTGTTGAAGAGTCGGGTCTGCGTCAGCATGTGGAGTTCCTGGGCGTGGTCCCTCGCGCGCAGCTCCTGGAGCACTTGGCCAGCGCGGATGCGTTCGTTTCCCCGTCCTTCTCGGAAGGCGCCTCGGTCTCCCTGTTGGAGGCGATGGCGGTAGGCGTCATCCCGGTGGTCTCGGACATCCCGGCGAACCGGGAGTGGGTCGTGCACGGCCAGAACGGGTTCCTGGCTCCTCCGACGGATGAGCAGACCCTGGCGCAGGCGATCGAGGCCGCCCTGACGCGGTCGCCGGAGTGGAAGCAGGAGGCGGTCAGCCGCAATCAAGCCATGATCAGGGCCCGGGCCTTGTGGACCGACCAGATGCGGAGGATGGAAGCCGCCTACCAGGAGCTGTTGCGATGATCCCACCACGGGAGCGATGGTTGGTATGAGGGCGGTACAGGTCGTGGTCCTCGCAGGCGGCAAGGGCACCCGGCTCCTGCCGTATACGGCCGTCATGCCCAAGCCGTTAGTGCCGGTTGGCGAGATGCCGATCCTTGAAATCCTGCTCAGGCAGCTGCGTCGGGACGGGTTGACCAAGATCCTCATGGCCGTCGGGCACATGGAGCATCTGCTGCGCGCCTATTTCGGTGACGGACGCAAGTGGCGCCTCCGCATCGAGTACCTTCGGGAGGGACGCCCCCTGGGGACCGTCGGGGTCTTGGGGGCGCTGGACTGGACGGCTGGGCCGATCCTGGTGGTCAATGGAGACATTTTGACCAATCTGAATTTTCAGGAGCTGGTGAAGACGCACCTGCGGGCCCGGAATCTGCTCACGCTGGCGGTGTGTCAGCGGGAGATCCCAATTGATTTCGGGGTGGTTGATCTCGATGCCCAAGGCTGCATTCGCCGCTACCGGGAAAAACCCCGCGACCACTATTTTGTCAGCACGGGGATCGTGGTCGTGTCGCCTGGCGTTCGGCGGCTCATCGGGCGGGGCGAAGCGCTGAACCTCCCCGATTTGGTGAATCGCGCGTTAAGCCGCCACGAACGGGTCGAGGCCGTGGTGAGCCGGGCATTTTGGCTTGACATTGGACGCCCGGATGACTACGCGTTAGCTCAGCGGCTGGTGGAACGCCATCCTGGGCGGTTCATCCCGCGCGGACCGCGATGAAGCCACGTGTCGTCATTCCCGGGGCGACAGGGTTCTCCGGACGGCACATGGTCGACTTCTGCCTGGCTGAAGGGCTTCGGGTGTATGCCTCGGCACGGCAGGCCCCGGATGACTTCGCCTCCCATCCGCGTCTTGAGTTCCTGCGCTGCGACTTCACCAAAGCGCAGGAAGTCGACGGCCTCATCCGGAGGGTCCGCCCGACGTGCCTCGTGAATCTGGTCGCACACCATGACGGGGGGCCCCGAGCCGGAGCGTTTCAGGACGAGCTCATCGTGGCCTGGAACCTCTTGCGTGTGGCGGCGTCGAGATGTTCGAAGGCCAGGCTGCTCTTGGTCGGTTCCTGCGCGGAGTACGGCCTCATCGCTCCAGCGCATCAGCCCGTCTCGGAGCGGCATCCGCTTCAGCCCATGAGCTGGTACGGACTGTTCAAACTTTCGCAGGAACTGTTGGGGCTGCATATGCACAAGGCACGAGGCATCCCCGTGTATCTGGCCCGGACGTTCAACCTGATCGGCCCGGGACAACCGCGCGGCTTTGTGGCGGCCGATCTGGCGGCCCAGTACCGCTCATGGCACGACACACCGCGCCGGACCTCCCTGGTGATTCGAGTCGGCGATGCTGGGACAAGCCGAGACTTCCTTGATGTCCGGGACGCGGTCCGCGCCTACTGGTTCATCCTTCAACACGGTCGCCCCGGCAGACCGTACAACGTCTGCTTCGGCAGGAGCCATGCGGTGCGCGATCTCCTGCGCCTGTTAGACCGCTCCTGTGGTGTCCGCGCGCGCGTGAAGCAGGATGCCCGCCTCGCCCCAGTGCGCAGCCGTCTGGTCCGCCACATCGTGGGAGACAACCATCGCCTCCGGTCCGACACCTCATGGGCCCCCACGATCCCGCTGGAGGCGTCGCTCAGGGACATGCTCCAGGCATGAACGTGGTCTATGTCTACTTTCATCGCTATCGTGACATGCCCATCCATACGCGGGAGGTGGTCGAGGAGCTCCAGCGCCAGGGGCATGAGGTGACGGTGGTCACCGCCATTTCCCCGCGGTTCCTGCAGCAACTGGCGTGGGCCGGCCGGATTCCGGTGCGTCAGGTGCCGATCCTGAATCTCCCGGGGTGTCGGCACCTCTCCTTTGTGATGGCCTTGACGGTCTGTTTGCTCTGGTGGTGCCTGCGGAGGCGGCCGGATGCGCTCTACGAGCGGTTTTCACTCACCACGATCGGCACGCTCTTGGTCAGCCGTCTGGCGAGGATTCCGTTGGTCGTCGAGGTGAACGGGATCATCCGCGATGAGCTGGCGCTGGGCCGCGCATCCCGCTGGCGCCTGCGGCTGCAGGATTGGGTGGAGCGGCGGGTCTTTCGGGGGTGCGCTCGCATCGTGGCGGTGACCGAGGGGATCCGGCAGTGGATCGCTGAAACCTATGCCGTGCCGCCGGCGCGCATCGAAGCGATTCCCAACGGCACCAACCCTGAACGCTTCAAGCCTCTTGATCGCGTGGAGGCCCGCCGGGTATTGGGATTGGATCCGACGCAGCCCATCGTCGGCTACCTCGGCAGCCTGTTCCCTTTCTCATCGGAGGAGGGCAAGAAGACCTGCGGCAGCGCCTCGAAGCGCAGGCGAGGCGGCTTGGCATGGCGGAGCGGTTTCGGTTCACCGGTGACGTGCCGTGGGATCAGGCGGCACGGTTCATCAGCGCGTTTGACGTCGCGGTGGCGCCCGCCCGATTCGCGAATGCCCGTTCCGGGATTTCCCCACAGAAAGTCTACGCGTATCTGGCGTGCGAGCGGCCTGTCGTCGGCAGCGACCTCGACGGCCTGGGGGATGTCTTGGTGAACGAGGGCGTGGGGCTCTCGTTTCCCGCAGGCGAGGCGGCGGTGTTGGCGCGGGCGATCATCCAGCTCCTGACCGATCCGCCGCGGGCCAAAGAGATGGGGCAGCGCGGCCGCCGGCTGGTGCTGGTACGCTATACCTGGGAGCAGGTCGTGACCCGAACCCTGCGCATGTTTGCCGACATCGCCAAGGGCCACGCGGGGGGGCAGCCGCCAGTGCCGCCAGAGGTCTATCGCCGTGAGTATTATCTGCGGGATCGGGAGGGCTCCGCCGAATTTGTCGAAAGCCGAGGCCACCGGCTCTGCGCCCAGCATGCCGAGGCGCTGAAGCTCGCAGATATCCGGGAAGGCCATCACGTGTTGGATGTCGGGTGTGGATGCGGGGAGCTGGCCATCCACGCAGCCCTGCGAGGAGCCAAGACGATCGGGATTGATTACGCGCCGGCAGCCGTGGAGTTGGCGAAGGAAGCCTTGGGGACGTTTCCTCCTGACGTGCAGGCCAGGGTGCGCTTGATCCTTGCCTCGGCCGAAGAGCCTGTGTTGGAGAAGGTTGACCCTGAGAGCATTGACCGCATCTTCCTGATGGATGTCCTTGAACACCTGTATCCGTGGCAGATTGAGCGCTTGTATGCGCGCTTGTTTCGCATCTTAAAGCCGGGTGGCAGGATGATCTGCCATACCTGGCCGAATCGCTGGCACACCACCTGCGTCTATCCCCTGGTCGCCCGCGTGTCTCGGCTGTTCGGCATCGAGAAATCCGAACACGTCCGGGCAGCCCATGATGAAGTCATGCATGTCAATGAACAGACTCCCTGGGGCGTCTGGCGCGATGCGACGCGAGCGGGATTCCGGGTGAAGATCTGGATGGCGCACGAATCCTCGGCGGCATCGAATCGATGCGTGAGATGGCTCTATGACGCCGTGCACCGAACACCCCCATGCGGCTTTGCGTTTGGGGATGACATCTGGTGCGTCGCGACAAGGAAATCATGAACATCGGTGTCACGGCGCGGGCGGATCTCTCGGGGCAGCGGACCACGCCGGGCGGGATGGTGCATCTGCTCGAAGTGTGCCGCAACCTGCAGGCCCTGGGCCATGACGTCACCTTGTTCGTCGGCAGCGAGGGGCGGTACGCCGGCACGCTGCCGTTCCGCGTCGTCTACGTCCCGATGATTCCCCTGCGGCGCTGGGATACGTTGTCGTTTCCGTTTTTCCTCTTGTGGTACCTGCTGGCGTGGGGCGTGGTCAAGCATTGCGAGCTCATCTACGAGAACACCATCGGCTATTCGCTGTCCGGCCTCCTCGCCGCGAAGCTTCTGCGGGTGCCGCATGCGATGCACGTCCATGGCTTTTACCCGGACGAGATGGCGATGGGCGGGCACGGCGCTGTGCGGGTCGCCGTCGTGAAATTTTTTGAACGCTGGAATTACCGCTTTTCCGACGCGCTCTTCTGCGTGACGCCGGTGGTCCGTGAGAAGGTCATGGCGACGTATCAGGTCCCCGCCGCGCGGTGCCATTTCATCTACAACGGCGTGGACGCCGAGCGGTGCCGGCCGATGGACCGGACCGAGGCGGCCAGGGCCCTCGGCCTGGATCCGGAGAAGGAATACGTCGGGTTCATCGGCTACCTCTTTCCCTGGTCCGGGATCGAGCAGCTCATCGCCGCCGCGCCGCTGGTCGCGTCGGGCCGGCCCGACGTCCGGTTTCTCGTCGTCGGCCACGGCTTGTGGGGGGACCGGTTGCCGGGCCTGGCCCGGGAGGCGGGCGTGGAGGACCGATTCCGCTTTCTGGGGTACCAGCCGTGGGACAAGATTCCGCTGTTGTGCAACGTGTTCGACGTGGGCGTCACGCCCTACGTGGCGGACAAGGGGGTGGGGCGGTACCGCTCGTCAATGAAGACGCTCGAATACTCCGCCGCGGGCTGTCCGGTCGTCATCACGCGGGCAGAGGGCGTATCCGACATCGTGGAGCAGGCCGGCTGCGGGCTGGTGGTGGAGCCGGACGACCCGGCCGCACTGGCCCAGGCCATTCTGACGCTGCTGCGCGATCCGCAGCTGCGCCGGTCGATGGGAGAAAAAGGACGACGCCTGGTCGAGGAGGGCTACACCTGGCGCCACGTTGCGCAGAAGATGACCGCTGTGTTTGAAAAACTTGTGTGATGTGCGGCATCTGTGGGGTGGTCCTGGATGAAGAGTGGGCGGCGGTGGACGCCGCGCCGCTTCGGCGGATGAACGAGGCGCTCGTGCATCGCGGTCCGGATGATGAAGGGATGTGGTGCGGGGGGCCGGCCGGACTGGCGATGCGGCGGCTGAGCATCATTGACGTGGCCGGAGGCCATCAGCCCATCTCCAACGAGGACCGGACGGTGTGGGTGGTGTTCAACGGGGAGATTTACAATTTCCAGGAGCTGCGGACGACGCTGGCCGCTCAGGGACATCGGTTTTCCACCCAGACCGACACCGAGGTCCTCGTCCATCTGTATGAGCAGGAGGGGATGGGCTTCGTGAAGCGGCTGAGGGGGATGTTCGCGTTTGCGCTGTGGGACGTGGCCCGCCGGAAGTTGGTGCTGGCGCGGGATCGCCTCGGCATCAAGCCGCTGTACTACACCCACCAGCACGGTCATTTCGTGTTCGCCTCAGAGCTCAAGGCGCTCCTCCAACATCCCGTTGTGGAACGCCGGCTCAGCCTTGAGGGGGTGGACAGCTATGTCACGTACGGCTACATCCCGGCCCCCCGCACGCCCTTCGCGGAGATCCACAAGCTGCCGCCCGCAACCATCTTGACGGTGCAGGCAGGCCGCGTGTCTCAGGAGCGCTATTGGGGCTTGTCGTATACGGAGAAGCTGACGGTGACGTTCGAGGAAGCGGCCCAAGGGTTCGTGGAGCGCTTGCGGGAGGCGGTGCAGCAGCATCTGATCAGCGACGTGCCGCTCGGGGCCTTCCTCAGCGGCGGGATGGATTCCAGTGTCATGGTGGCGCTCATGAGCGAGGTGAGCCGGCGTCCGGTCAAGACCTTCTCCATCGGCTACGAGGGCGGCGGAGACGAGCTGCGCTATGCCCGGATGGTCGCCAAGCGCTTTGGGACGGACCATCATGAGTTCGTGGCGCGTCCCAATCTGGCTGAGATGCTCCCGGAGCTGGTCTGGTGGCAGGACGAGCCGTTCTTCGACAACTCCATGCTGCCCACCTACGCGGTCGCGCGGTTCGCGAGGCCCCACGTCACGGTGGCCTTGTCCGGAGACGGGGGCGATGAGCTGCTGGGCGGCTACGAATGGACCCGGCGCTATCAGATGGTCCGCATGCTCAATCGCGTGCCGGTGGCGCTGCGTGAGGGCCTGCGCAGCGCATTGCTGGGGAAGGCGTTTGTGCCCGGCTACGAATCGGATCGGCTGAGCCGGGTCAAGCGGTTGCTCTACGACTCCACCTGTTCGCTGGAAGAGGGGTTTGCGCGGCGCACGACCGCCTCCGCCGCGTTCAGAGCGCAGCTCTATACCGAGGAGCTGAAGCAGCGGCTCGCGGGCTACGAGGCCAGGCAGATTCAGACGGCCGTCTTCGCCGAGGCGCAGGTCTCGGATGCGCGGGAAGCCATGCTGTACGTGGATACGATGCTCTTCCTGCCGGATGATTGTCTCTTCAAGGTGGATCGCATGAGCATGGCCAACGCCTTGGAGGTGCGGGTACCGTTCCTGGACCATGAGGTGGTGGAGTACGCCAGCCAGCTCCCGTTCGCCTACAAGGTGGCGGGACTGACGACGAAACGACTCCTGAAGCACGCCATGCGAGGCACGCTCCCGCCGGCGGTCCTCCGCCAGCGCAAGCAAGGATTCACCCTGCCGATCGCCCGGTGGCTGCGGGGAGAATTGGGGACCTCAGCGGCCGCATCTGGTCGCTGGCGGTCTTTGAGCTGTGGGCGCGGTTCTATCTCGACGAGGTTCGTTCGACGAAACCGGCGGTCAGCCTGCGCGCGTTGATATGACGCAGCTCTTGGACACGGCCAATCGGGTCCGACGGACATTTGTCCGCCATCGGAACGCCGATTCCTCTGCCGAGGTTCGCGTGATGGACGGGCCGGGGTGCGAGGGCGGGCGCGCCGCGCCGGTGCTGTCGGTGATCATTCCGACGCGCGACGGCTCCGCCCGGGGCCGGCTGCCGAAGCTCTTGGAGCAGATTCGCCGCCAGTCGCTCGCGCGGCACGAGGTCATTCTGGTCACAGGCGATCCCCGGCAGGGCCGCGCCATCAACGTGGGCGCCGCGCTGGCAAGGGCCGATTTCCTGTTGACCTTGGATGACGATGCGCGGCTCGGTCCCGAAGATCTGTTTGAGCGGCTGGCGCAAACGCTCGCCGCCCATCCGGACATCGCCATGGCGGGCGTGCCGAATCTGATTCCGGACGATGCGCCGTGGCTGGCGCGGGCGGTCATGCGGCAGGTCCCGCGGAAATGCGCGGCGCCGGTCTCGGAGATTACGGACAGCGACTTGGCGGAGCATGGGTGTCTGGCGATGCGCAAGTCCGTCTTCTCTCAGGTGGGGGGCGAGCATGAATGGCTCCCGCGGGGGCTGGATCCCTATCTGCGCAGCGAGGTGCGGAAGGCCGGCTACCGGATCGTCGTCATTCCCGGCGTCTGGTATCATCACCTGCCGCCGGAGACCCTGCCAGGCCTGGCGCAGCAGGCGTTCCGCAACGGCGTGCAGGCCGCCTACTGCCAGCGGTTCTTCCCGCAGTGGGTCATTGAGACCCCGGCGCAGCATACCGATCAGTTCCGGGAGCGCGTGGCGTTTCCCTGGCGCGTCGGGCGGTACGCAGGCCGGCTCGTTGTCGCGCTGGTGCGGCTCCGATGGCTCTACCTGCTGACGCTGCTCCTCTACGCCGCGGGGTTCCTGTACGGGTTTGCGACCGCCACGCGTGAAGCACACGTCCCGGTGCGCTGATGTGCGGCATCGTCGGCATGGTCGGCGGAAGCGATGAGACGCTCCTGCGCCGGATGTGCGCGGCCATCAAGCATCGGGGGCCCGACGACGAGGGGGTCTACCTGGACCCGAACGCGCCGGCCGGGCTGGGGATGGTCCGCTTGAGCATCATTGACCTGGCGGGCGGGCGCCAGCCCATGACCGACGAGCACCAACGCTACCGGCTCGTGTTCAACGGCGAGATCTATAATCACCAGGCGCTGCGCAAGGAGCTGGAGGCCCGCGGCCACCGCTTCACGTCGAACGCGGATACCGAAGTCATCGTGCATCTCTACGAAGACGTGCAGGAGCGGTGCGTGGAGTACCTGAATGGCGACTTCGCCTTCGCGATCTGGGACACGGTGGAACGGCGGCTGTTCCTGGCCCGGGACCGGCTGGGCGTCAAGCCGCTCTACTACTGGCATCACGGTCAGCGGTTCGCCTTCGCCTCGGAGCTCAAAGCGCTCCTGCAGCTGCCTGAAGTGCCCCGCGACATCGACCTCGAAGCGCTGGACCGCTACCTGACCTTCCTCTACATCCCAGCGCCTCACTCCATCTTCACGCAGGTCAAGAAACTGCCGCCGGCCTGCCGGCTGACCTTTGACGACGGGCAGGCGCGCGTGGAGCGCTACTGGCAGCCTCCCCAGCCTTCGCCGCATCGGGGACGCCCATCCGCGGATCTCGAAGAAGCCATTGTGGAGCGCCTGACGGAGGCGGTCCGCCTGCGCCTGATGAGCGACGTGCCGCTGGGAGCCTTCCTGAGCGGCGGGATTGACTCCAGCTGCGTCGTGGCGCTGATGAGCCGGTGTTCGCCCGGGCGCGTGAAGACGTTTTCCCTGGGCTTTGCGCCGCCGGACGATTCGTACAACGAACTGCCTTCCGCCCGCCTCGCGGCGCAGGCCTTCCAGACGGACCATCGCGAATTTCTGATCACACCGGACATCGCCGCCCTCCTGCCGCAGGCGGTGTGGCATCTGGACGAGCCGTTCGCCGACTCCTCTTCGCTGCTGACGTTCTTGATTTCGCGCGAAGCCAGGCGCGCCGTCACCGTCGCGCTCACCGGCATCGGAGGCGACGAGCTCTTCGGCGGCTACCCCCGCTATCTGGGCGCCTGGGCATCGCAATCCTACGCGTATCTGCCCGCGCCGGTTCGCCGGGGGCTTGCCGCCGCCGCAGGCATGCTGCCGGAATCCGTGCAGAGCCGCAACGTCGCAGGCTGGCTGAAGCGGTTTTTGCAGGAAGGGACCCAGCCGTTGGAGCTGCGCTATCTGCACTGGCGCTCCTATTTCTCGGCCGCCCTGAAAACCGGGTTGTATACCGACGACATCCAGGCCTCGCTCAACGGCGCAGATCCCTACGCGGCCTCTCGCGCACTCCTGCGTGAATTGCCCGGCAATGAGCTTGACCGTCTCAATGCGCTGGATCTGCAGACATATTTACCGGACGACCTGCTCGTCATGGGCGACAAGATGAGCATGGCGCACGGCTTGGAGGTCCGCGTACCCTTCTGCGACCATGAGCTGGTGGAACTCGTGGCGGCGATTCCGCTCCGGCAGCGGCTGAGAGGATTCCGCCTGAAGGGATTGTTGAAACACGCCGTCAGGGGGTTGCTGCCTGAGGCGCTGCTGTGCAAGCCCAAGCAGGGCTTCATGCTGCCGCTGGGCGCGTGGCTGCGCGGACCGCTGGCGCCGCTGTGCCGCGACATCCTGGGGGCTGAGCCGATCCGGCGGCGCGGGCTGTTCCGCCCGGAGGCGGTCGGGCGCCTCGTGGAGGCGCATGTGCGCGGCGAGGCCACTCTGACGCATCAGGTCTACGCGCTCCTCGTGCTCGAGTTGTGGTGCCGGCGGTACCTGGAGGGAGACGACGGATGAAGAAGGCGCTGATCACCGGGATCACGGGACAGGACGGGTCGTATCTGGCCGACCTGCTGCTGGAGAAAGGCTACCAGGTCTACGGCATGGTCCGTCGCTCCAGCCTGGAGCGATTCGACCGCATCGCGCACATCATCGCCCGCCTGCATCTCGTTCAAGGAGACCTGACGGATCAGTCCTCGCTGGACGAGGCGGTGCGGCGCATCCAGCCCGACGAGGTCTACAACCTGGCCGCCCAATCCTTCGTTCCCACCTCCTGGAACCAGCCTGTCTTGACCGGCGAGGTGACCGGCCTGGGCGTCACGAGAGTCCTGGAGGCGATCCGGAAGTACAAGCCGGACGCCCGGCTGTACCAGGCCTCATCGAGTGAGGTGTTCGGCAAGGTCCAGAAAGTGCCCCAGGACGAAACGACGCCGTTCCACCCTCGCAGCCCCTACGGCGTCTCGAAGGTGTACGGGCACTTCATCACGGTCAACTACCGGGAGAGCTACGGGCTCTTCGCGTGTTCGGGGATCCTGTTTAACCACGAGTCTCCCCGGCGCGGCCTGGAGTTCGTCTCGCGCAAGGTGACCCACGGCGCGGCGAAGATCAAGCTGGGGCTGGCGAACGAGCTGCGATTGGGCAATCTCTCCGCCAAGCGGGACTGGGGCTTCGCGGGAGACTATGTCGAGGCGATGTGGCGGATGCTCCAGCAGGATCGTCCGGACGACTACGTCATCGCGACCGGCAAGAGCCGCAGCGTGCAGGATCTCGTCAACCTGGCGTTTGGCCTGGCGGGCCTGGACCCTGCGCGCTGCGTCGTGGACGACCCCGCGTTCCACCGTCCCGCCGAGGTGGACGATCTCGTGGGGGACGCGTCCAAAGCGACGCGCGTGCTTGGATGGGCACCCCGGACCTCCTTCGAAGCGCTGATCGAGATGATGGTGAAAGCCGATGTGGAGTCGTTGAAGAAGCCGGGGCGCTGAGAGCGGTCACATCCGGACATGAACATCGTGATGGTCACGCAGTTCTGGTTCCCGGACACCCTCGGGGGAGCCGGCCGGTATATCCATGATCTGGCCGCCGGCCTTCGCGCACGCGGCCACCGGATCACGATCCTGACACCGCGCGTCCCGTCAGCGCCTCGCGAAGACACGCTGGATGGCCTTCGGATCGTCCGCTACGGGCCGTTGCGATCGTGGTGGCAAGTGCCGGGCAGCCTCTGGCGTATTCGACGCCTGTTTGACCAGCTTCATCGCGAACACGCATTTGACCTCGTCGTCATCCAGCAATCCCTCCCAGCATTCCCGCTCCTGCTAGACCAAAGAGCCAGGCGCCTGCCGTGGGTGTATCACTTCCAATCTCCGTGGGCCGAGGAATCGCGGGTGGCGCGTCCACCGCATCCCCTGAACGGCGTGCGGCGGCTCAGCCTGTGGGCGCGACACAGGGTTGAGCATCACGTGCTGAGCATGGCGCGGTGCCGCGTCACGCTCAGCGAATCCATGAAAGAGCTCTTGTGCGCGCTCCATGGGCTGCCACCGGCGACCGTCACGGTAGTACCGGCCTGCGTGGCTCTCGAACGCTTCCACCCCGTGCCGTCGCGGCACCCGGTCCGCGAGCGGCTGGGGCTGCCGCAGGATCGGCGGATGCTGCTGACGGTGCGCAACCTCGTCCCTCGCCAGAACCTGGACGGCCTCATCCAGGCGATGTCGCGGGTCGTCGAGGAGAGGCCCGACTGCCTGTTGCTCATCGGAGGTTCAGGGCCGCTGGCGCAGCCCTTGCAACACGTGGTGGCGTCCGCAGGTCTTCAGGAGCATGTGCGCCTCGTGGGGGTCATCCCTGAAACCGACCTGCCGCAATGGTATCAGGCGGCGGATCTGTTTATCATGCCCTCGAAGGCGCTGGAGGGATTCGGCCTGGCGACGGTTGAGGCGCTGGCGTGCGGTACTCCTGTGGTGGGCACACCGGTCGGCGGCACCCGGGAGCTCTTGAGCCGGCTCGACCCATCGCTGTTGTGCCGCGATGCCGGCCCCGAGGCGATGGCCGCCGCCCTGCTGCAGACCCTCGCGCGGCTCAGTGATCCGCGCCTCCGTCAGGAGTGGTCGAGCCGGTGCCGGGCGTACGCCGAGCAGTTCAGCGTGGGAGCCATGGCGGAGCGCATTGAAGGGCTTTACGCGCGGGCCTCGAGGACCAGAGTGCTCCACGTCCACACGCTGCCGGTCATCAGCGGCTCAGGGCTCAATACGTTCTCCTCGATGTGCGGGCAGCGGGACGCCGGCTTCGATGTGGAGCTGGCGTGTGCGGCTCCTATGGCTTCATCGGAGGCCGCATCCCGAGCGAAGTCGAGGGACGCCGTCCCTGACGCCGGGGACGAGTCGCTGCTGGACCTGGTGGAGCGGCAGGGCCTGGTGGCGCATCGGCTGCGGCACATGGTGTGGGCGATCCATCCTCTCCACGATCTGCTGGTCGTGGTCGAATTGTGGCGCCTGATGCGGCGCCGCCGCTATACTATCGTGCACACGCACAACTCCAAGGCCGGATTCGTCGGCCGGCTGGCCGCGCGGCTGGCCGGCGTGCCGGTCGTCATCCACACGGTGCACGGGTTCGCCTTCCACGCCCAGGAGCCGTGGTGGAAGCGCCGGCTGTACCGCGTGCTGGAGCGGCTGGCGGCGGGATGGTGCGGCCGGCTCATCATGATTTCCCAGCCGCTCATCGAGTGGGCCGTGGAAGCGCACATCGCGCCGCGGGACAAGATGGCGCTGATTTACAGCGGCATTGATGTCAAGACATTCCAGCAGCCCGTGGATGCGGCGGCGCTGCGCGCCGGCCTGGGTCTCCGCGACGGGGAGTTTGTCGTTGGAGAAGTGGCCAAGCTCTGGGAAGGCAAAGGGCATGCGGTGCTCTTGCGTGCCGCGGCGTCGCTCACAGACCGCCTGCCGGGCCTGCGCCTCCTCATCGTGGGCGAGGGCGGGCTGAGGCCGTCGCTGGAACAGTTGGCCGGCGAGCTGGGGATTCGTGAGCGGGTCATCTTTACGGGATTCCGCTCCGATGTTCCCGCGCTGATGCAGGTGGTGGACGTCGCGGTGTTGCCGTCCTTCTTCGAAGGCATGGGGCGCGCGGTCCTGGAGGCGCAGGCCGCCGGCAGGCCGGTGATTGCCAGCCGCGTCGGCGGGATTCCGGATTTGATTGCCGATGGCGCCTCCGGCATACTCGTGGAGCCCGGCAGCGTGGAGCAGTTGGCCGACGCCATCCGGCGGCTGCACGACCAGCCCGCCCTGCGGAGCCGGCTCGGCGAAGCCGCCCGGCAGGCGGTCGGCGGCCGGTTTGACGCCCGCACCATGGTGGAACAGATCATCCGCCTCTATCACGAGGAGCTCGCCAAGCGGAAGGGAGTCACTCCATGATGAGCGGCGCAGCGGGACAGATGATGGTCATCTTGGCGGTGGCGCTGCTCATCACCTTGAGCGTGACCCCCTGGGTGAGACGGTTCGCCGTGGCCATGGGGGCGCTCGACCGGCCGAATCGCCGAAAAATCCATCGCCAGCCAATCCCGCGGCTGGGGGGCGTGGCGGTGCTGGCCGGATGGGCCGGAGCCCTCGCGTTCGGCATGGGGGTGGCGGGGGTGGAGGGGACTCCGGGTCCGCTGGTCCCGATGATGGCGCTCGGGGTGCTCGTCGTCCTCTTCGGCGCGTGGGACGACTGGTCGGATCTGCCGGGCCGGGGCAAACTCGCCGCGCAGATCCTCATCGCCAGCCTGGTCTTCCTCCTCGGCATCCGGATTGACCGCATCACCAATCCCTTCGGCGGGGTGCTCTTGTTTCCTGAGCCGCTCAGCTACGCGGTGACGGTGTTCTGGGTCATCGGGATGATGAACGCGGTCAACCTCATTGACGGCCTGGACGGGCTCGCCTGCGGGATTGCCGCCATCACGGCGGGGGGGTTGATGGCCGCGGGGCTGTTTGTGCGCAGCGACACGTCGGTCGTCGTCCTGGCCGCGCTGGCCGGCGCCTGTCTCGGGTTTCTGCGCTACAACTTCCATCCGGCGACGATCTTCCTCGGCGACAGCGGGAGCCAATTCCTCGGGTTCGTCCTGGCGATGACGCCGCTGCTGGACAACCAGTATAAATCCGCGACGGTCGTCGCCCTCCTCCTCCCCCTGACCGCGCTCAGCCTGCCGATCTTCGACACGGCCCTGGCGTTCGTGCGCCGCCTGCGAAAGCGCCGCTCGATTTTCCGGGCGGATAAGGCGCACCTCCATCATCGCCTGCTGAAGCTGGGCTTGAGCCAGCGCCAGGTGGTCGCCGCGTTCTATCTCGGCTCGCTGTACCTCAGCGTGCTCGCGTTCCTCTTCGTGCTCATCCCGGAGCGCTACGCGGTGATCCTCCTGGGGCTGCTCGCGCTGGGGCTGATGATGGGGATCCAGACCCTGCGCTTCGTCGAATACAAGTTTTTGCAGTCCACCCGCGCGCGGCTCCGGCGGCTCCGCGTGTAATGCGCTGGAGCGTCGCCGCCTCCCCAGAAGTCATCCCAAAACCTTCCGGGGCGGGTCCTGCCGCCTCGGGAACTCCGCCTGCCGTCCTCGTCCCTGACGGGACTGCGGCCGGCGGCGGAGGCCTCCCCTCGGCGTCACCCGCCAGAGGGGTTTTGGGATGGGTTCTAGTCTGGTTGGCGTGGTTGTGGGTTCTTCCGTCGGTCCGGGCTGAGACGTCCGGCGAGACGCCCGGGGCGCTTCGTCTGGCCGTGCACGTCCATTCGACCATCAGCACCGGCTCACTGGAGCCGGCACGCGCGCTGGAAGCCGCCCAGGAGGCCGGGTTGGACGGCGTGCTCTTCACCGACAGCGCGCTGCGCCGGTGGGAGTATGGCGTGTGGCCCTGGCGCAGCGTCTTCAAGCGCGCGGTGGAGCAGCCCTCGGTGTTCACGTTCGGCCTGGCACGGTATCAGGCCGCGCTGGCGCGCCTGGCAGCGGCCACAGGCCTGCTGGTCATCCCCGGCGTGGAAGCCGCGCCTTTTTATTATTGGCGTCGCAGCCCTTTTGATCGCCGCGGGGGACAGATTCAGGCGTGGCATCAGCATCTGCTCGTCTTCGGCGCGGGAGAGGCCGCGTGGTTGCAGCAGCTCCCCCTGCGCGACTTCGACCCCTATCATGGCAACCAGGGTGCCGCGCCCTATCAACATCTGATCGAGTTCGTCAAGGCGCACGGTGGGCTGGTGTTCTGGGCCCATCCCCAGGCGGCTCACCGGGAGCAGTACGGGTCGGTGGAGGCCTTCACCGATCCCTACCCGCATCTGCTGGAGCTGACCACCGGCTATGACGGCTTTGCGATGGCGGATATGGGGACGCTGGCCTTCGCCGAGCCCGGCGCGGTCTGGGATCGCCTGCTCGAGGAGTACCGCCAGGGGCGGCGGGCCCGTCCCGTGTGGGTGCTCGGGGAACTGGATTGGCGCAGCCCGACGCAGCGGCCGATTGATGAGGTCGTGACCGTCGTGATGGCTGAGCGGACGCCACGAGGCGTTCTCGAGGCGATTCGCGCAGGACGGATGTGGGTGGTGTTTCGAACCGGCCGGCAGGCGCCCGTCCTCCATCGGTTCGAGGTGACGATGCTGGACCGCCAGGCGCGCATCACGTTCAGCGGCCACGGCGGGACCGGCAAGGCCGGAGCGGCGCAAGCGTTCTTGATCAAGAACGGACAGCTCCTCCACGTCGAGGACATCCTCACCGAGGAGTTTGATCTGGAGTGGACCGACGAGGCCTCAGAATCGCCGGGGTACTATCGCGCCATCTTCAAAGGCCCCGCCGGGCTCATCTACACCAACCCCATCTTCGTTTATTGAGGGGTCTGACCCCTTCATGAAAGGACTTGCAAGGAGCGGGGGTCTGCCGTACACTGTGAAGACGGGGTCAGACCCCGTCGGTTCTTGAGGGGTCTGACCCCTTCACGAACAAGGAGGGGGGCCATGGTGGGTCTGGGAAAAATCGGGTTGTTGCTCGGGATCGCCAGCCTGGTGATCGGGGTGGTGTCTCGCCTCACCTACACGCCGGTGCTGGGAGTCGAATCGGAGGCCATCACCAAGTTTGCCGCCACGTGTTTCCTCCTGAGCATCGCGGCCTCGCTCGCCTGCTGTAAGAAATAACCGGTCGCTCTCGCCATCCTTGACGGCAGGCCGGCTGGATGACAGCGACGTGGGGATGAATGGCCCGCATTCTCGTCGCTGATCCGGATCCGTCCTTCAGCCAGTTCCTCGCGACCCTCCTCAAACGGTTCGACGACCAGGTCGAGTGGATCAGGCCGGGCCCGGAGGGCCTGCCGCGCCTCACGCCGGGCGCGGTGGACCTGCTGCTCGTCAATGAGCCGGCCGGCGCTCGACGGACCCTTGAGGCGGCCGCGCCCTATCTGCAAGCCGGGAGGCCTCCGGTGGTCCTGCTGGGCATGCCCTCGACGGCCGGGCGGGTCCTGGAGGCGTATCAGCGCGGGATCGCCTACTACGTCATCAAACCCTTCCATCCCCGGGAGCTCGTCTCGTGCGTCTATGCGCTGCTGCACCGCCAGCGGCGGGTGGTCTCGCTGGGCGGCGGAACCGGTCTCTACACGCTGCTGCTCGGGTTGAAGACGCTGCCGAACACCCACCTGACCTCCATCGTCAGCATGAGCGACGACGGGGGCTCGACCGGCCGGCTCCGAGAAGCGTTCGGCATCCTGCCTCCGGGCGACGTGCGCAGGAGCCTCGTCGCCCTGTCCGCCGCCCCCGCCCTCATGAAGGATCTGATCCAGTACCGCTTTCCGGGAGGCGAAGGATTGAAGGATCACAACCTGGGCAATCTCCTGCTGGCGGCGGTGACGCAGCTCACGGGGTCCATGGCCGAGGCGGTCCGCGCGATGGGGGATATCCTCAACATCCAGGGGATCGTGCTGCCGGTCACCACGACCCTCAACACGCTGGTCGCCGAGTTTGAGGACGGCACGGTCGTGCGAGGCGAACGGCTGATTGACGTCCCCCAGGGGCGCGATCCCCGGCTGCGCATCCGACGGCTCCGGCAGGAGCCGGAGACCGAGGCCAACCCCAACGCGATGGCGGCGATCCTCGCGGCGGATGTCGTGACGATCGGACCGGGCGACTTGTTTACGAGCGTCGTGGCGACGCTCACCGTCAAGGGCATCGCCGAGGCGATCCAGGCCTCGCGCGCCCGCAAGATCTACGTCTGCAACCTGATGACCAAGCCGGGCGAGACCAGCGGATTCAGCGTCGCCGACCACGTCCGGGAAGTCGTCCGGTATCTCGGCGCCGATGTCTTGCACGAGATCCTCGTCTCCAACACGCCCTTGTCGCAGGACGCCATCCGCCACTATGCCGACAAGGAGCAGGAGCCTGTCCGCCTGGACGACGAGCCTGTCTTGCGGGGCGTGACCAAGGCGCAGGTCGTCGCCGGCGACATCACCTCGGCGGAGGAATTGGTCCGCCACGAGAGCCTGAAGCTCGCCCAGAAGCT
Source organism: Candidatus Omnitrophota bacterium (assembly GCA_016192545.1). Lineage (GTDB taxonomy): Bacteria > Omnitrophota > Gorgyraeia > Aquiviventales > Aquiviventaceae > JACPTX01. The sequence continues at coordinate 17,818 of JACPTX010000043.1, forward strand.
GGCCCGTCTCTTCGCCTCCGCTCCCGCCGCGCGCCCGCTCTCCCGCGTCGCGTGACGTCCGCCATGCCGGCCGTTGAACTCCGCCAGTTGACGAAAGTCTTCTCCGGCGTGAAGGCGCTTGAGGGCGTGTCGTTGACGATCGAGCGCGGCGAGCTGTTCTGCCTGATGGGGCCCAACGGGGCGGGGAAAA
>JACPTX010000017.1 GCA_016192545.1 Candidatus Omnitrophota bacterium
CCAACCCGATTCCGGTCAAGACCGCGATGGGCCTCCTGGGGATGATCGAGCCGGGCCTGCGCCTGCCGCTGTGCGAAATGGAAGGCGCGAACCTCGAGACGCTGCGCGCCGCGCTCGACGCTTATGGCTTGCCGCGGGTCCTGCCGCTGCGCCACCCCGCCGTCCGTCCTCGCGCCGCAGCCTCCCGCGCGTCGTCTGCGGGCGGGCGGCGGGGGCTCCGGCTCCGCGTCACCCGCGGCAAGTGAACAGTCATGGCGATTAGACTGGTCATCTCAGGGTGCTGCGGGCGGATGGGTTCGCGGATCGCGGCCCTGGCGGCGGCGGACTCCGTGTTCTCCGTCTCCGGCGCGCTGGAAAGCTCCGGCCATCCGTGTCTGGGACGAGACGTCGGCGAGTGCCTGGGGCTGAAGCCGCTGGGCGTGCGCGTGACCGACGAGGCCGACGCGGCGGTCAGGGCGGGCGACGTCCTCATCGAATTCACGCAGCCGCAGGCGACCATCGAGCATGTGCAGGCGGCCAGGCGGGTGAAGATCCCGATGGTGATCGGCACGACCGGACTGTCCGAGGCCGAACGGGCGGCGATCCGGGAAGCGGCACGGGAGATCCCGGTCGTGTTCAGCCCGAACATGAGCCCCGGAGTCAACGTGCTCTTCGAGCTGGCGGCGCTGGCCGCGCAGCGGCTCGGGTCGGCGTATGACGTCGAGGTGGTTGAGGCGCATCACCGCGCGAAGAAAGACGCCCCCAGCGGCACGGCCAAGCGGCTTGCGGAGGTGCTGGCGGCAGGCCGCAAGCAGCCGGTGGAGCGGATCCCGGTCCACGCGATCCGCGCCGGCGACATCGTCGGGGATCACACCGTGGTGCTGGCGGGTCCTTCGGAGCGGCTGGAGCTGACCCACCGGGCCCATAGCCGCGACGTCTTCGCGCAGGGGGCGCTCAAGGCCGCGCAGTTTGTCCGGTCACAGAAGCCCGGCCTGTACGACATGTCGCACGTCCTGAAGGGAACAGGTAGAAAAGGGGTCTAGAAAAGGGGTCAGACCCCGTCGGTTAACCCGTCGTTCTTGAGGGGTCTGACCCCTTTTTTACTTTTTTACGCATGTTCATGGAGGGAAAAGTGTCTGACACCTGGTGTGTGGACAACGCGGAACGCCTGAAGGCGCTCCCACCGTATCTGTTTGCCGAGATTGACCGCGCCAAACGTCAGCTCGAACAGGCCGGTGTGGATGTGATTGACCTCGGCGTGGGGGATCCGGATCTGCCGACGCCGGCTCCGGTCGTCAAGAAGCTCCAGGAGACGGCCGAAGACCCGGCCAATCACCGCTACAGCTTCACGGAAGGATTGGCCACGCTGCGCCGGGCGATCGCGGACTGGTATCAGCGGCGGTTCAACGTGACGTTGGATCCGGACACCGAGGTGCTGCCGCTCTTGGGATCCAAGGAAGGCATCGCGCACCTGCCCCTGGCGCTGGTGAATCCCGGCGAGTACGTCCTGGTGCCGGATCCCTGCTATCCCCCCTACCGCAGCGGCACCATGTTGGCCGGCGCGCAGGCGGCCTCGATGCCGCTGACGGCCGAGAATCAGTTCCTGCCGGACTTCGGCGGCATCAGCCAGCGGGTGGCGCGCCAGGCGGCGCTGATGTTCCTGAACTATCCCAACAACCCGACCGCGGCGGTGGCGACGGAAGCGTGTTTCCAGGAGGCGATCCAACTCGCGAAAGACTATCAGATCATCGTCGCCCACGACGCGGCCTATTCGGAGCTGGCCTACGACGGCTGCCGGCCGATCAGCTTCCTGCAGCTCCCGGAGGCGAAAGAGGTCGGGGTGGAGTTCCACAGCGTCTCGAAAACGTACAACATGACCGGCTGGCGCGTGGGCTGGGTCTGCGGGAACGCCAGGGTGATCGCGGCGCTCGCACAGCTCAAGACGCACCTCGACTCAGGCATCTTCCAGCCGCTGCAGTGGGCCGCGATCGAGGCGCTGCAGGGGGATCAGTCCGGCTTGCAGGAGGCGCTCGCAATCTACCAGCGCCGCCGCGACCTCCTCGTCGAGGCGCTGAACGCCGCGGGCTGGCAGGTGGACAAACCCAAGGCGTCGATCTATGTGTGGGCGCCGGTGCCGGGCGGCGAGTCTTCCATGGCATTCGCCACACGGGTGCTCGAGCAGGCGCACGTCGTCATCACGCCGGGACGAGGATTCGGCGAGGCCGGAGAGGGATTTGTCCGCATGTCCCTCACGGTCCCTACGGCGCGGCTCGAAGCCGCCGCGGCCCGCCTCGTGAAGGCCCTCTAGAAAAGGGGTCAGACCCCTCAAGAACCGACGGGGTCTGACCCCGTCTCGCTGAACCATGGCGCGCGTGTTCATAGGTGTCGGCTCCAATCAAGGCGACCGGCTGGCGAATCTCTCGCGGGCGGTCCAACGCCTGGGCGCAACCGCCGGAATCCGCGTCGTGCAGATGGCGACGATCTATGAGACGAGACCGGTCGGCGGGCCGCCGCAGGAGGATTTCCTGAATACGGTCGTGGAGATTGACACGAGTCTCCCGCCGCGTGAGCTGCTCTCCGCCATACAGGCCGTGGAAGTCCAGCTCGGCCGCACGCCGTCCCGCGAGCAGTGGGGGCCCCGCGCCATTGACCTCGACATCCTCCTCTACGACGACCGCGTGGTGCAGGAACCGGATCTGGTCATCCCGCATGCGTTGATGCACGAGCGCCGGTTCGTGCTCGAGCCGCTGGTGCAATTGGCTCCTGACCTCGTCCATCCGGTCCTGCGCAAGACCGTCTCGGCATTGCTCAACGACTGACGCCTGCCATGCGAGTCCTCAAGCAAGCCCGCCAGATGTCCCTGACCGCGCAGGCGCTGCGGCGGCAGGCCAGGTCCGTCGGGTTCGTCCCGACGATGGGGGCGCTGCACGACGGGCATCTCAGCCTCATCCGCGCGGCGCGCCGCCAGACGCAGGTCGTCGTCGCCAGCATCTTCGTCAACCCCCTCCAGTTCGGGCCCGGCGAGGACTATGAGCGCTATCCGCGGGATTTGCGCCGCGACTTGAACCTGGCCAAGGCGGCGGGCTGCGACCTGATGTTCGCGCCGCATGTCAGCCAGATCTACCCGTCAGGCGCCTGCACGATCGTCGAGGTGGAGGGGCTCGGCGAACAGCTCGAGGGCGCGTCGCGCCCGGGGCATTTCCGCGGCGTCGCGACCGTCGTCGCCACGCTGTTCAACCTGGTCCAGCCGACGATCGCCTATGTCGGGCAGAAAGATTTTCAGCAGGCCATCATCATCCAGCGCCTGGTCAAGGATCTGGCCCTGCCGGTGCAGGTCCGCGTGCTGCCGACGGTGCGGGAGGCCGATGGGCTGGCGATGAGCTCGCGCAACGCCTACCTCAACACGGAGGAACGCCGCCAGGCGTCCGCCTTGTATCAGGCGCTCTCGGCGGCGAAGGAGCATCTCCGGCGGGGGGAACGCGGGGCCCAGCGGCTCGTCGAGTCCATGCGCGAGGTGCTCGATCGGTGTCCGCTGCTCCGCGTGGACTATCTCGCCGTCGTGAACGCCAAGACCCTCGAGCCGCTGACGGAGGCGCGGGGATCCGTGGCCCTGCTGGGGGCCGTCCACGTCGGGACGACACGACTGATTGACAACGTTCTCGTCGACGTGTCATAATACTCCGACGGAGCACCGACGATGTTACGTACCCTGTGCAAATCCAAGATCCACGGCGCGGTCGTGACCGAGGCCAACCTCCAGTACACGGGCAGCCTCACGCTGGACCCGCTCCTCATGCGGGCCGCGGAGCTCGTGCCCTATGAGCAGGTGCAGGTGGTCAACCTCAACAACGGCTCGCGCTTCGAGACCTACTGCATCGAAGGCGCGCCGGGCTCCGGCACGGTCTGCCTCAACGGCGCGGCGGCGCGGCTGGCCGTCGTGGGGGATCGCCTCATCGTGATCTCCTACGCGCAGCTCGCCGAAGACGAGCTCGAGGGCTTTGCGCCGAAGCTCGTGTTCGTCAACGACCAGAACCAGGTCCGACACGTCGTGACCGAAGGTGCGCGCTTCTGAGCCATCCGGTCCGTGTGGGCATCGTCGGGTGCGGGGCCATCGGCACCGCGCTGGCGCAGGCGATCGAACATGACTATGCCAAGACGGCACGGCTCGTCGCGCTCAGCGATGCCATGCGGCCGCACGCCCACCGCCTTCAACGCCTCCTGCGCAGTCGCCCCCCCATCGTCTCCTTGCCCGCGCTTATCCGGCGCAGCGACCTGGTCATTGAGGCCGCGTCAGGCGCGGCGGCGTCGCGCGTGGCGCGCCTGGCCCTCGCGAAGCATCGGGACGTGCTCGTCATGAGCAGCGGCGGCCTGCTGGCGGATCCCTCGTGGCAGCGCGCCGTCCGGCGTTCCCAGGGACGCCTCTATGTGCCCAGCGGGGCGCTGTGCGGGGTGGACGGCGTGAAGGCGCTGGCGGTCGGGACGATGACGCGGGTTCGATTGACGACGCGCGAGCCGCCCCGCGCGCTGGCCGCAGCCCCCTACGTGCGGATGAAGCGCCTGCGCCTGTCAGGACTGCGCCGGCCCAGGGTGCTGTTCACCGGCTCGCCTCGTCAGGCGGTCGCAGGATTTCCGCAGAACGCCAACGTCGCCGCGACGCTCGTGTTGGCGTGCCTGGGCCGCCGCGGGGTGAAGGCCGCCCCCCGGCTGCGCCCGACGATCCGCATCATCGCGGACCCCGCCATCCGGACCAATCGCCATGAGCTTGAGGTGGAAGGGGATTGCGGACGGATGATCTGCCGGGCGGAGAGCCGTCCCTCCAGGACCAATCCGAAAACCAGTGAGCTGGCCATCCGTTCGGCGCTGGCCACGTTGGATCAGATCTTTCAACCGGTCAGGATCGGAACCTAGAGAAGGGAGGTGACTGAACGTGGCTGAGAAGGTCGCCAAGGTCGGAATCAAGAAGCAGCGTGGCTACCTCTACTTCATCGACAAGCAGGGGGACATCTCCCGCGCGAAGATGGCTCGTGGAGGCCAGCGCCGCCGCCGCAGACGGTAAGTCGTTCGTCCGTCAGGAACCCCCGCACCGTCCGACACAGAGGGACGGGCGGGGGTTTCTGTTATAATAGGGGTCAGACCCCTCTCATGTCTGCTGACGCCATCGTCATCCGCGGCGCGCGGGAGCACAACCTCAAGAACCTCACGCTGACCCTGCCGCGCAACCGCCTTATCGTCGTCACCGGCCTGTCCGGCTCCGGCAAATCGTCGCTGGCCTTCGACACGCTCTACGCGGAAGGCCAGCGTCGCTACGTCGAAAGCCTGTCCGCGTACGCCCGCCAGTTCCTCGAACGGCTGGAAAAACCCGACGTGGATGCCATCGAGGGGCTCTCGCCGGCCATCGCCATCGAGCAGCGCACCGCCGGGGGCAACCCGCGGTCCACCGTCGCCACCCAGACCGAGATCTACGACTATCTCCGCGTGCTCTTCGCCCGCGCGGGCCAGCCCCGCTGCCCCCGTTGCCGGATCAGTATCAGCCAGCAGTCGGCCCAGGAAATCGTCACCCAGGTGATGCAGCTGCCGCGCAAGGCCTCCTTGACGATCCTCGCCCCGCTCGTCCGGGGCCGGAAAGGGGAATACGCCGAGGTGTTCCGCGACGTGAAACGCCAGGGGTTCGTCCGCGTGCGCGTGGACCGGCGGCTCTACGACCTGGATGAGCCGATTGCGCTCGACAAGAAGCGCGCGCACACCATCGAGGTGGTCGTGGACCGGCTGCAGCTGGAGCCTGCGGTGCGCAGCCGGCTGACGGAATCCGTCGAGGCCGCGCTGAAGGTGGGGAAGGGCATCATCGTTATCGGCAAAGACGTTGAAGGTTCAAGGTTGAAGGTTCAAGGCCGGGGACAGAAAGCCTCGAACCATGAGCCTCGAACCTCGAACGAATTGGTATTCAGCGAGCTCTATGCCTGCGCGCGGTGCGGGTTCAGTTTCGAGGAGCTCTCGCCGAGGATCTTCTCCTTCAACTCCCCCTACGGGGCCTGCCAGACCTGCGACGGCCTGGGCACGAAGCTGGAGATCGACCCGGATCTCGTCGTGCCGGACACATCCAAGTCGCTGCGGGAGGGCGCGGTGGAGCCGTGGCGCCGGGGCGGGATGCACATGATGATGTACTACACGCGGCTGCTGCGCGAGGTGGCCGACTACTACCGCGTCAGCATGGACACGCCGTGGCGGCAGCTCGACCGCTCGTTCCAGCGCACCCTCCTCGGCGGCTCCCAGGATGAGATCTGGGGCGGGCCCTTCGAAGGCGTGATCCCGAACCTGGAGCGGCGCTTCCGCCAGACCGACTCCGACTACGTCAAAGAAGAGATCGCCAAGTCCATGAGCGTCCTGCCGTGCCCGGCCTGCCGCGGGGCGCGCCTGAAGCCCGAGAGCCTGGCGGTGTCGGTCGGCGGCCGGTCCATTCACGAGGTCACCACCCTCGCCGTGACCGAGGCCCGGGCCTGGCTGTCGCGCCTGCACGTGACCGACCGGCAGCGCGTGATCGCCGCGCCCATCCTGAAAGAGATCGGGGCGCGGCTGCAGTTCCTGCTCGACGTGGGGCTCGGGTACCTGACGCTGGATCGCCCGTCCGCGAGCCTCTCCGGCGGCGAGGCCCAGCGGATCCGGCTGGCGACGCAGGTCGGGTCGGGCTTGGTGGGGGTGCTCTACATCCTGGATGAGCCGTCCATCGGCCTCCATCCGCGCGACAACGGGAAGCTCTTGAACACGCTGGAGCGCTTGCGGGATCTTGGGAATACCCTCGTCGTCGTCGAGCATGACGAGGCGACGATCCGGCGGGCGGACTACATCGTGGATCTCGGGCCGGGCGCCGGCAAGCACGGCGGGCGCCTGGTCGCGTGCGGGCCGCTCAAGACGCTGCTCATGTCGAAGGAGAGCCTCACCGCGCAGTACCTCACCGGCCGGCGCGCCATTCCGCTGCCGGCCTCGCGCCGGCCCACCGCGCGGCGCGCGACGCTCGTGGTCAGGGGCGCGAAGGAGCACAACCTTAAGGACATCGACGTGGCGATCCCGCTGGGCGTCTTCATCTGCGTGACCGGCGTATCCGGCTCAGGGAAATCCACGCTGATCGACGAGATCCTGTACCGGGCGCTGGCCCGCCGGCTGTACGGCGGCAAGGACAAGCCGGGGCGCCACGACGGGCTGAGCGGCGTCGAGCACATCGATAAGGTGATCGTCATTGACCAGTCGCCCATCGGCCGCACCCCGAGGTCCAACCCCGCGACGTATACCGGCGCCTTCTCCCCGATCCGCGAGCTGTTCAGCAGGACGCCGGAGGCCCGGATGCGGGGCTTCCGGCCCGGACGGTTCAGCTTCAACGTGAAAGGCGGCCGGTGCGAGGCGTGCCAGGGCGACGGGATCAAGCGCATCGAGATGCATTTCCTCTCCGACGTCTACGTCCATTGCGAGGTCTGCAAAGGCCGCCGGTTCAACGAGCAGACCCTCCAGGTGGCGTACAAGGGCAAGTCCATCGCGGACGTGCTGGCCATGACGGTCGAGGAGGCCCTGGAGTTTTTCGAGCCGGTGCCGGCGATCGCCGAGAAGCTGCGCACGGTCCGGCAGGTCGGGCTGGGCTACATCGAGCTGGGCCAGCCCGCGACGACGCTCTCGGGCGGCGAGGCCCAGCGGATCAAGCTGGCCAAAGAGCTCGCCAAGCGGGCGACCGGCAAGACGCTCTACCTGCTGGATGAGCCGACGACCGGGCTGCATTTCGCCGACGTCGAGAAGCTGCTGGCGGTCCTGCACCGCCTGGTGGATCAGGGCAATACCGTGCTGGTCATCGAGCACAACCTGGAAGTCGTCAAGACCGCGGACTACCTCATCGATCTGGGTCCTGAGGGCGGGGAAGCCGGCGGACGGCTGGTGGCTGCCGGCAGTCCGGAGGAGGTCGCGCGGGCGTCCGGGTCCTATACCGGACAGCTCCTGAAGCCCCTCCTCGCCAAACACGATGATGCGCATGCGTGAGTGGCGGATGCTGCTGGTGGTGGCCTGGGTGATTGGCACGGGTACGACCGCTGAGGCCCAGGGGGGGTTTCCGACAGAGGAGCAGTACCTGACCATCCAGCAGGCGTTTTTGCAGGAGGCGTTTCGGCAGGTGGTGGCGCTCGTCCAGCAGTTCGCCGGCCCCGACAGCCGTCGGGGCGGCGGTGATCCGACCGAGCTGCTTCAAGGGTCGTCGGGCGTGCCCAACAGCAGCCGGGTATGGCTGTGGTATGTCTTGAGCCTGGAACGGCTCCAGCGCTCGCCGGAAGCCCTGCGGGAGCTGGATCGCCTGAAAGCCGCGCTGGCGAATCTCGCGCCTGAGCGCGCCGCGCCGGCCACGCTTCAGGCGTTGTGGCCTGAGGTCTTCTTCTGGGACGGGGAAATCAGCCGCAAGGCCTTGAAGATGGTGCGCGCCCGCATGGCGTATCAGCGTCTGCTGGCGGAGTATCCGCAGTCGGCGTGGAAGGCCCAGGCCGCGCTGGGGCTGGGGCTCGTCCTGTTTCACCAGCAGGCGTATGACGCCGCGGCCGCGCAGTTTCACGACGTCGCGCAGGGGACGCCGGCGTCGGCCGTCACGCAGGACGCCCTCCTGCTGGAGGGCATGTGCGATGTCCAGCTCAAGCGGTTCGAGGACGCGGCCGACTGTTTTCGCCGGCTCGCGGAGTCGGCGGTCGACCAGCCCACCCGGCACGCGCAGGCGCTCTTTTATCTCGGCGAAGCGCTGACGGGGCTGGGCCGGTTCGAGGAGGCCGCCCGCACGTATCAGCAGGCGGTGGAGGCGGATCCCCGCTCGCGCTGGGCTGACCTGGCGACGTTCGGAGCATCGCTGCCGGGAGAGCCTGACGGTGCTTGACCGCGTCCGCGTGGCCAAGTCCCAGGCGGAATTCCTGTTTGCGCGGGGACGGTGTTTCATGGACCTCGGAGAAGACGCGAAGGCGGTGCAGGCCTTTGAACAGCTGCGCCGCGAGGATCCGGAGCACGCCCTGGCGATGGACGCGGCCCTCGGCATGGCGGAGCTGTTCCAGCGCCGCCAGCGGTTCGCCGACGCGATGGCCGTGTTGGACGACGTGCTGCGGCAGGCCTTCGACCCGGAGCAGGTCAGGCAGGCGCGTCTGCGCATCGGCGCGCTGTATCTGGCGCAGGGTGACGCGACCCAGGCGTCGGCCCAGTTTCATCTGGCCAACGACAGCCGGGATCCCGGCGTGCGTCAGGGCGCGCTCAACGGCCTGGGGGACGCCCAGGCGCTGCTGGGAAATGCCCAGGAGGCTGAGCGGTGGTATGACGAGGCGATGCGCATCTCCCGGACGAGCCCCGCGGGGTTGTACGCGGTGTATCAGCTGGGCCGCTTGGACCTGCAGGCGGGCCGCGTGCAGGAAGCGATTGAGCGGTTTCAATGGCTGGTGAATCGGGCGCAGGTGGCGGCGGTCTCAGGGGTGTCGAGCCTGTCCCATCAGGCGGCCGCGTCCCTGCAGGCGGATGCGCGCCTGGCGCTGGCGTTCGCCTACCTGTCGGATGCGCAGCCGGATTTGGCTCGCGCCGAACTGGAGTGGCTCCGAGGGCAGGACCAGCACAGCCCGCAGGCGGCCCGGGCGAACTACTATCTCGCGCTGCTGGCGCTGAACGACGGCCGCTTCAGCGATGCGCAGCAGTTGTGCGAGGAGGTGATTGACCGCGCGCCGGAGTCGGACGAGGCGCTGGAGGCGCGGCTCCTGCTGGCGGACCTCCTGGCGGCCCGGGCCGGCTCGCCGCGGGAAGCCATGGCGGTCTTGCAGCAGGCCGTGGAGACGCTCCACGGGTCGCCGGCGCGCCATCGGGGACGGCTGGCCAGGAAATTGGGCGATCTCGCCCGTCAGACCGGCGACTACGCGCAGGCGGTCCACTGGTATGAACAGGCGTGGGAGGATCTCCCGGCGCAGCGCGGCGAGCTGGACTATCGCCTCGCGTCGTGTTATGAGGAAGGGGGTGACCTGATGGCGGCGGCCGCCCGCTACCGGTCGATCGCGCAGGCCCCGTGGCAGATCCGGGGGCAGCTCGCAGCCGCCAAACTCATGGAACGGGAAGAACGCTGGGAGGACGCGATCACGATTTACCGGTTCGTGACGCAGCAGCCGGTCCCCGAAGCGAAGATTGCCGAGGAACGGCTCTCGGTCTTGGCCAACACGCAGTAGGAGGTGACGCATGGTGGGACGGATGGTCCCTGCCGCGCTGTTCGTCGGCGCCGCCCTGATGATCGCGCTGCTGGTCTTCTGGCAGGTGGACATCATCCAGCGCGGCGGGCCGGTGATGATCCCGATCGTCATGTGCTCCATCTTCTCGCTGGCCCTTATCCTCGAGCGGTTCTCGTACTTCCTCAACCTCCATCTCGGCACGGACATGGACCGCTTTTTGGAGCAGGTGAACGCGGCGGTCAACGCCCATCGGTGGAAGGACGCGCAGGCGCTCTGCGGCGCCTCCCCGGGACCGGTGGCACGCGTCGTCGAAGCCGGCCTGGCCATGCGCGAGGGGCCGCCGCAGGAGATCGATGAGGCCATGGAGGAGGCGGCGCATGTCGAGCTGCCCGCCGTCGAGCAGCATCTGCGCTGGCTCTCCACTCTGGCGCAGATCGCGACCTTGCTCGGCTTGCTGGGAACCGTCACCGGATTGGTGCGCGCGTTTCAAATCATCCAGGAAAAAGCGAGCGGCGGCAGCCCGGTCAGCCCGGGCGATTTGGCCGGCGGGGTCTGGGAGGCGCTCATGACGACCGTCGCCGGGCTCACCGTCGCGATCCCGACCATCCTGGCCTACAATTATTTCGCCAGCCGGGTCGGCGAGGTGCAATTCCAGATGGAGCGCGCCGCGTCCATCGTGTCAGGATGGCGCCGGCGGGGGAAGGCGCACGCGGACTGATGCGGCTGGTGAGGCGTTGGACCGCGCCGGTTCCGGTGGACATCGCGCCGATGATCGACGTCGTCTTCCAGCAGCTCATCTACTTCATGCTGACCTCCAGCTTCATCATGCATCCCGGCATCCGCATCACGCTGCCCAAGGCCGCCACGAGCCAGAACATCTCCACCTCGAAGCTCGTCATCACGCTGACCAAAGACCACGTCATCTACTGGGACGACGAGGTGGTGACGGTCAAGGAGCTGCGCGAGAAGCTCAAGCGGATCGACCGCGGCCGCTCCATCCTCATC
>JACPTX010000054.1 GCA_016192545.1 Candidatus Omnitrophota bacterium
TTTTCCACGGTGATGACGCGCGACCGCGATGAGTTCATCACCCTCAGCCGCCGGCCCGCGATCGCCAACCGGATTCCCGCCGACGTGTTCGTGAGCGTCCACATCAACGCCAACCGCAGCCGCCGCGTGTCCGGCATCGAGGTGTATTACCCGCGGGAATCCGTCGTGGCGGCGTCCGCCTCGTTCCCCCCCGAGGTCCAGCCGGCTGAAGTCGCCTTCCCGACGACGACGATCAAACACATCCTGTGGGACCTGGCGCTGTCCAAGTCCCGCCGGCATTCGTTCAAGGTCGCCTCGCACATCTGCCGGACGATGCGCCGTCAGCTCGGGGTGCCGTGCCGGGGGGTGAAGAGCGCGCGGTTCGTGGTCCTGCGGGAATCCCACATGCCCTCGGTCCTGGTCGAGGTCGGCTACGTGAGCAACCGGACCGAGGCCTCGCGCCTGGCGACGTCCTCCTACCGGCAGGCGGCGGCCCAGGCCATCGCGGAGGGCGTGGTGTCGTACGTGCGCGAGCTGGGGTTGCAGCACATTTAGCCCATGGCGATGACCGCGTCGCGAAAACCCGTCGGCGTGTTCGATTCCGGGATCGGCGGCTTGACGGTGGTCAAGGCCCTGATGCGGGAGCTGCCGGGGGAGTCCATCGTGTACTTCGGGGACACCGCGCGGGTGCCGTACGGGACGAAGTCCAGGTCCACGATCGTGAAGTTCTCGATGGAGAACGTCGAATTCCTCCTGCGCTTCGGGGTGAAGTGCATCGTCATCGCCTGCAACACGTCCTCGTCGTGGGCGCTGCCGACCCTGCGGCGCTACTTCAAGGTGCCGATCATCGGCGTCATCCGCCCGGGCGCGCGCGCCGCGGTCCAGCAGACGCTCACCAAGCGCGTCGGCGTGGTCGGGACCGAGGCGACCGTCCGCAGCCGCGCCTATGAGATGGAGATCAAGCGGCTGGACCGCTCGATCACGGTGGTGTCCCAGAGCTGCCCGCTGTTCGTGCCGCTGGTCGAATCCGGCTGGCTGAACGGCGCCATCTCCGCGCAGATTGCGGCGACGTACCTGCAGCCGCTGATCCGCCAGCGCATCGATACGCTGATCCTGGGCTGCACCCATTACCCGCTCCTCTCGCCGGTCATCCAGCAGGCGGTGGGGCCGGAGGTGAAGCTGGTGGATTCCGCCACCCAGACCGCGGCGGAGGTGAAGGGGCTGCTGGCGTGGAGCGAGTGGCTCTCGACGTCCCGCGCGCACCCGCGGCACCGCTTCTTCGTCACGGATGAGCCGGACCATTTCACCGACGTGGGCCGGCGCTTTTTAGGCCAGGCGGTCCGCTCGGTCGAACGGGTGAACCACCGCTGATGAGACCTGATAAGCGGCGTCCGGACCAGCTGCGCCCGGTGAAGCTGACCCGGCAGGTGATGAAATTCGCCGACGGGTCCTGCCTGGTCGAGTGGGGCGACACGAAAGTCATCTGCACGGCGTCCGTCGAGGAGAAAGTCCCGCCCTTCCTGAGGGGCTCGGGCAAGGGGTGGGTGACCGGCGAGTACGGGATGCTGCCGCGCTCCAGCACCCAGCGGATTGAACGGGAAGCCGCCCGCGGCAAGCTCGGGGGCCGCACGCAGGAAATCCAGCGGCTCATCGGCCGCAGCCTGCGCACCGTGACGGATCTGGGCCGGCTGGGCGAGCGGACCATCTGGATTGACTGCGACGTGCTGCAGGCGGACGGCGGCACCCGCTGCGCGGCGATCACCGGCGGGTTCGTGGCGCTGGTGGACTGCCTGCGGGCGCTGCGCAAGAGCGGGGCGCTGACGGAGCTGCCGCTCCATGATTTCGTCGCGGCGGTCAGCGTGGGGATGGTGGACCGCCGGACCGTCGTGGACCTCAACTACCAGGAAGATTCGGCTGCCGACGTGGATATGAACGTGGTGAAGACCGGCCGCGGCGCGTTCATCGAGGTGCAGGGAACCGCCGAGCGCCGCCCGTTCCGCGAGCCGGACCTGCAGCGGATGCTGCGCCTCGCCTCCCAGCGCATCACCGACCTCATCGCCCTCCAGCGCAAGGCGCTGGGCCTGCGCCGCCTCGCCTGAACGCATGCCTGAGCTCGTCATCGCGACGAGAAACCGGAAGAAATGCCTCGAGCTAGCCGCGCTGCTGCGGATGCCGGGGGTGCGGTGGCGGTCGGTCGCGGAGTTTCCCGGCGTGCCGGACGTGCGGGAGACCGGGCGGACCTTCGAGGCCAACGCGGTCCGGAAGGCGCTGGCGGTGGCCCGTGCGACCGGCCGGCCGGCGGTGGCGGATGATTCAGGGCTTGAGGTGGACGCGCTGAGCGGGGCCCCGGGGGTGCGCTCGGCCAGGTTTTCCGGCCGGCACGGGGATGACCGCGCGAATAAGGCCAAGCTCCTCCGGAAGCTGGCAGAGGTTGCGCCGGCGAGGCGCGGCGCGCAGTTCCGCTGCGTGCTGGCGCTGGCAAGCCCTCAGCGGGTGCTGGCGAAGGCCGAAGGGACGCTGCGCGGACAGATTGCCATGCGGCCGCGGGGGCGCCGCGGGTTCGGCTACGATCCGGTCTTTCTCGTGCCGCGATTCGGCAAGACCGTCGCGGAGCTGCCCGCGGCGGTGAAGAACCGCATCAGCCATCGGGCGAGGGCCGCGGCCCGCCTGCGGCGGATGCTGCCGCGCGCGCTCGCGCGCTACCGGATCGCGTCCAGCAGGCGGTCCAATTGAGTCGGCAGGGTCTGCTGGAGCAGCTGATCCAGGCTGAACTCGAATGTGTATTCAGGCTTGTCAATCGTACCGATGACCCGGTGGCGCCCCACCAGGCTGCGGATGCGCTCCATCCCGCCGACGACCTTCAGGATCGTCGCGGAGAGCGCCGACATGGTGGGGGCCTGGAGCATGAGCTGCTCCGACAGCTCCGGCTCCACGACCAGGTCCAGCGTTTTATCCAACCCGACTGAGCCCCGCACGACCAGCGTCACCGGCTCGGTCCCTGAGAGTCCGGTGACGCGGAAGTCCTCGGTGCGGATCCGCTCCTGAGCGAGCTGCCACTGTCCGGCGACGCGGACGATTTCCGCCTTGCGCAGCGTCGTGAGCCCCAGGCGATCCGCCAGCGCGCCGAACACGCCGCGGAAGAGCCGGTCCAAGAGCGGCAGTTCAAGCAAGCGGTCGCCCTCCGCCACCATCCACCCATCGCCCCGAAGGCCTGCGCGATCCCCCCGCGTCCCAAGGAAGCCGCCGTGGCCGGAGAGGACGCCCTGCAGGCGGCGGTCCCGCCACGCCGGCACCGACGAGGCCAATTGGTCCAACTGCGCCGCGGTCAGGTCCCATTCGAGGAGGTAGCGGCGCGGAGACGCCGCGAGGTCCACGGCATATTCTCCGACGAGCTTGCCGTCAGCCAGCGAGGCCTCGAGGAGACGAAGGCCGAGCCGCCCTTGTCCCTGTTTGAGCTCCGCCGCGACCTTCCGCAGCAGGAATCCGTGAAGCTGGAGCCGGTCGGCGGAGAGCGTGCCCTGCGCGGTGAGGTCCTGCCACCGGTCCAGCGGGCCCGTCAGGCGCACATGGACTTCGGTCTGCCCCTTCGGGTCCCACGTCTTCAGCCCCGAGGTATTCACCCAGGGAAGGCGCAGGAGGTCCGCGAGCTCGACCGTGCCGCCGGCCGACACGCGGCTGGGCTGTCCGGCGGTTCGGCTGATCCGGCCTTTCGCGCGGAGTGTCGAAGTGCCCACCGAGAGTTCCGCGGTCTCGAGCATCACGGCGTCAGGGCGGGTCAGCCCCTGGAACGTCAGCACGCCTGCCGAGAACTGGAGCTGGGCGGCGAAGCGCGGCTCATCATGAAGATTCGTCAGCATCCCGCTCAGCGTCACCGGGACGTCCCAGAGTTGTCCGGTGAGCGACTCGGTGCCGAGCCGCTTCGTCAGATGGTCGTATTCCAGGACGCCGGTGAGGCGGGTGAGCGGCTGGGGCGGGTTGGCGGGGAGCGTGACCGCTGCGTCGCGCAGCGTCGCTCTGGCCATCAGCTCCACGTCAGGCCAGCGGGTGAGCGGCCCGCGGCACACGAGCAGCAGGTCCGCATGGCCTTCAGGCCGCCAGACAGGATTGACGTCCAGGCTGACCGCGAGCGCTCGCAGGGCGATCTGCGAGCGAAGGACCAGGTCGGCGTTGAGCTCTCGGAGCGGCGCGATCGTCCCTTCAAGCTGCCAGGGCGCGTTCGCGGTCGCTCCCTGTGCCGTGAGGATCTCCAGCGAGTCGTGCGTGAGGTGAAATGTTCCGGCCAGCGCCTGGATCGCGTGAAGGGGGGCCGGCAGCCCCTCCACGCCGCCGCGTTCAATCGCGAGACGGACGTCAACCTGCCATGGCGCAGCCTCAGCGGCGGGCGGGCTGACCGTGCCATCAGCGATGACGTCGGCCGTCATCCGCGCCGGGGCGTGTTCCCAGACGAGCGCGGTGCCGACCAGGCGGCCGGACATCCTCGGCGCCTGGCCGGGCTGGGCCGTGACGCGGACTTTCAGCCGCGCCTGCCCGCTCTTGAGCGCCGGCAGCCGCTGCGCGAGCACGGGGCTGAGCCGGTCGACCGCGATATCCGTCGTCAGCACGTCCAGCGTCAGGCGATGCGTCTTCAGCCCGTATCGGCCCGACAGGGTCAGCGTCGCGTCACAGGGGGATTGCAGGGTGGCTTTCAGGCGGAAGGATGCCTCGCGGCGGAAGAGGAACGACCACGCGCTGACCTGCACCTGCGCCTCGGGCGCGTCAACCCAGCGCGTCGCGGTCTGCGGGTCCACGGCGGTGACGTCGCGGAGGAGAAACCCCTGCCACCAGGAGTAGCGCATCGCGCCGATGGCGACGTCGAGTGGGAGGTGACGCTCGAATTGGGTTTCCAACCACTCCTTGCCTTGCGTGGAGACCCACTTCGTCAACCAGAGGTGGCCGGCCATCATGATGCCGCCTGCGCTGAGCAGCAGGATGGCACCGAGCATGATGACACGAGAAAACCGGCGGGTCATGGGGCTCATTATAGCAAAGGCGGGGTAAATTGACGCTGGCTGTGCCGGGCTGTTACAATGCCTCGACCCTGCTTCGCTCGTGGCCTTGCGGCCCGAGCTTCGCAGCGGCAGGGGTTGCTACGAAGCCGCAGGGCGAAAGCGCCTGCGGCGAAGGAGAACGGGGCGTAGCTTAGTTTGGTAGAGCGCGTGGTTTGGGACCACGAGGTCGCAGGTTCAAATCCTGCCGCCCCGATTCTTTCAAGAACGTGACGAGCGCCTGTAGCTCAATGGAAGAGCAGCAGCCTTCTAAGCTGTTGGTTGCAGGTTCGAGTCCTGCCAGGCGCGTTTCTTAGAAAAGACAGCGATGGGACTGCGACCAAGCGTGCGGGAACGGGTGCTGATTGCCGCCTTCCTGTTGACGGCGGCGTGGCACGGCCTCTACGGACACCTCCTGCCATCGTGGGTGCTTCGGCGCGCGCGGCACGCCGTGGGGAACGCGGTGTCCATCGGCGATGTGCGGGTGGGGTTTCCACTCCGGGTGGTGTTCGTGGACGTGGCCGCGGCGCGGAGCTCGCCGGGCACGGAGCTGCGGATCCGGCGGATCACCGTCGTCCCGCAGTGGGTGTCATGGGCGCGCCGGACGCTATGGCTGAGGCGCGTGAGTCTTGATGAGCCGCGATTCCGGATTCAGCGTCTGCAGGAGGGCCGGATTGAGACCCCCCTGGCCGACTTCTCTCAGGCGCTCGCCTCCGCGCTCCCTGCGGTTCCAGCCTCTGCCGACGCCGGAGAGGCCGGTTCCCAGCCCGTTTGGCATGTCATCGCCGAGACGGTGCAGGTGGCCGGCGGCACGGTGGAGTTCGTGGATGAGCGGGTCGCCCAGTCGTTCCGCGGGTCGCTGGCGAATCTCTCGTTCGTCGGGGGGCCGTTTGCCGCGCCGCGCGGGACGGACCGGTTCTCGCTGGCGGTCCAGGGGCGTCTCATCGGCCACCGGGAGCACGCCGCCCCGCTGTACTGTTCCGGTTGGCTGCATCTCGGTGCCAAGGCGCTGGACATCTCCTGCCAACTGGAGCCGCTGCCGCTGGCGGCCTTCGAGCCCTACTATGAAGGCCCCTTGAAGGTCCGGGTGTATGACGCGCGCCTGAAGGCGACCGGGCGGCTGACCGCGCAGGATAACGCCGTGGAGGGACGCATCCAGCTGGAGATCGATCAGCTCAGCGAGGCCGACCTCTCCTTCCTCGGCAAGACGGTGGCCGACATCAAAAAGCTGGCCGGGGACTCCCCGCATCCCGTGCTGACCGGGGAGCTGCAGCTCAGCGGGCCGATGGATGTTCCGGCGGACTGGCGCCTGCAATTGGCGCCCGGCAATGAGATGGTCGAGAACATCCTGGAGCCGTTGTTCAAGCGGCGCGGCGAAGCCGTGAAAATCAAAGTCGGCCAGCAGACGATTGAGGTGGGCTTGACCCCCACCTCCGATGAGGCCAAGACCGGAATCCAGGAAACCAGCAAGACCGTGCAGGAGACATTGAAGCTCGTCGCCCCGCCTCCGCCGTCTGAGCCTGCGGCTCCAGCTCCCGTCGAAACCCCGGTTGCTCAATAGCGTCCAATCCGCTAAGATTACGATACACGGTGGGCGTAGCTCAGACTGGTTAGAGCACCTGGCTGTGGCCCAGGGGGTCGCGGGTTCAAATCCCGTCGCTCACCCCTCTTCTTCGCCGCAGGCGCTTTCGCCCTGCGGCTTCGAAAATGTCTGACCTCGACCGCATCCGCCTCAGAACCTTGGGGTGGTCCGTCCTACCCATCACGGTGATGGTCCTGGTGCCGTGGCTGTTGTCCCGGCTGGCGCACGAGACCGTGGCCTGGCATGGCTCCCCCGGCCAGTGGCTCGGCGCGTGGCTGCTCCTCAACGGACTGGGCGTGATGGGCTGGTGCGTGAACCTCTTCAACGTCGAAGGGCAGGGCACGCCGCTGCCGCTGGATCCCCCCAGGCGGTTCGTGGCCGGCGGGCCGTATCGCTATGTCCGCAATCCGATGATGTGGGGGCTTTTTCTCACCCTCGGCGGCGAAGCGTTGCTGTGCCGATCGGCGATCCTGTGGTGGTATCTCGTCCTGATCATCGTGCTGGCGTCTCTGTTCGTCCGGCTCTACGAGGAACCGGAGCTGACCCAGCGCTTCGGGCCGACGTATGGAGAGTACCGCCGGCAGGTGCCGCGGTGGATTCCGCGCCTGCCCAGACAATCCAGAAGGAGGGAGTCATGACGCGTGGCTGGGGAAGAGCAGGTCTCGCCGTTGCCATCGTGCTGTGGAGCCAGGCCGCCTGGGCTGAGCGGCTCGGCATCCACGACATGGCCGAAGCGCCGCACTACGGAACGAAGGTGACCGGGATGCTGGCCCGCGGGACGCTGAATATCGCCACCGGCTACGTGGACCTCCTCACGCGGATGGTGGACGAGACGATGGCGGGTCCACCGGTCATCGGGACGCTGCGCGGCCTCGGGCTGGGGGCCGGGTGCGGCATCCTGCGGATGGGCTCCGGCGTGGTGGACTGGCTGACGTTCTGGGTGCCGGGGTTCAACGGCGCGCCCGTCGCCGTGTCCTACCGCGACTGCCTGCGCGATGTCCCGCTCCCGACCCTGTAAGCGGGTCGGAAACGGCTTGCCCCGCCCTTTCTAGAAAGGGCGGGGCTTGACAGCCCGGCGCCGGAGGCGTAGCATAGTTGCACTGTAGCGCAAATATGCAACAGCTAAGCCAAGTCTTCAAAGCCCTGAGCGAGCCGCTGCGGCTGCGGATCATCCGCCAGCTCCTGACCAACGGCCGGGAGGCCTACGGGGAGGAGCTGGCCGGCGCGCTCGGCATCCCGCCGTATCAGCTCTCCCGTCATCTCAAGGTGTTGACGGCGACCGGCCTGGTGACGGAACGCCGCGAGGGGCGGTGGGTCTACTACTCGCTCGCGAAAAACCACGGCCACGGGCAAGTCCTGGTCTCTCTGCGGCCCCTGCTCACTCATGCCAAGCCGCCGAGGCGCCGGAAGATGCGGCGCGCTCGTCAGGCGCTCGCGCCGGAGCAGGTCAACTGGAATAACGGGCCTGCCATTCCGGGGATGCTATGACGAAGACGTCCGTCTGGTACGATCCGGCGTTTGAACGGGACTCCTGCGGGGTCGGCTTCGTGGCCTCGATCGGGGGCAAGGCGACCCACCAGATTGTCCAGTGGGCGGTGGGCTGCGTCTGCAACGTGACGCACCGCGGCGCGGTGTCCGCCGACGCCAAGACCGGCGACGGCGCCGGCGTCCAGACCCAGATTCCGCACAAGCTGTTCGCCAAGGTGCTGGCCGGCATGCACGCGCCGGCCGCGGCGCCCGGGGACCTGGCGGTCGGCATGCTGTTTCTGCCGCGGGAGCCGGCCAAGGCCGCGCGCGCCGCGCAGATCGTCGAGGCGCAGGCGGGCTGGCAGGGCCTTGAGCTGATCGGCTGGCGCGACGTGCCGATTCATGCCGAGGCGCTCGGCGAGAAAGCCAACGCGTCGCTGCCGGCGATCCGCCAGATCCTTCTGCGGCGCCCGCGCGCGCTTGAGCTGGAGGCCTTTGAGCGCACGCTCTTCCTCGTCCGCCGCCGGATCGAGCGGCAATGGGAGCAGGAGGGGGTGGCCGACGGCTACATCCCGTCGTTCTCCTCCCGCACCATCGTCTATAAGGGGCTGCTCGTGGCCCCCCAGCTCGAGGAGTTCTATCCGGACCTGCGCGATCCGGACTTCACGTCCGCGATCGCCGTCTTCCATCAGCGCTATTCCACCAACACGTTCCCGAACTGGTTCCTCGCCCAGCCCTTCCGCTACCTCTCGCACAACGGGGAAATCAACACCCTGCGCGGCAACCGCAACTGGATGGCGGCGCGCGAGCCGGAGCTGTCCTCGCGGCTGTGGGGCGCGGACCTGAAGGATCTCCTGCCGATCATCCAGGAGGGCGGGTCCGATTCGATGAGCCTGGACAACGCGCTGGAGCTGCTAGTGATGTCCGGCCGCGATCCCATCCACGCGATGATGATGCTCGTGCCGGACGCCTGGCAGAACATGCCGGAGATGGACCCGGAGATCCGCGCCTTCTACCAGTATCACGCGCTGCTGGTCGAGCCGTGGGACGGGCCGGCGGCGCTGGCGTTCACGGACGGCGTCCTCGTCGGCGCCTGCCTCGACCGCAACGGCCTGCGGCCCGCGCGCTACTGGGTGACGAGCGATGACATCGTCATCATGGGCTCCGAGGTGGGCATCGTGGATGTGCCGGCCTCGAAAATCACGGCGAAGGGGCGGCTCGGGCCGGGGCAGATCATCGCGGTGGACACGACGCGCAAGCGGTTCCTGACCAACGAGGCCCTGAAGCGCGAATACGGGCGGCTCAGGCCCTACGCGCAGTGGGTGTCGGAGAGCCTCGTGCGCATCCAGGATTTCCTGAAGGGCACCACCGATGATCTGCACGTGGACCCGGCCACGCTCTTGCGGCATGAGCTGGTGTTCGGCTACACCGACGAAGAGCTCGACATGGTCATCGAGCCGATGGTCACGACCGGCAAGGAAGCCGTCTTTTCGATGGGGGACGACATCCCGCTGTCGGTCCTGTCCAAGAAACCGAAAGCCCTGTTTTCCTATTTCAAGCAGCTCTTCGCGCAGGTGACCAACCCGCCGATCGACCCGATCCGCGAAGAGCTGGTGATGTCGCTCAACACGCTGCTGGGCTCCCGGCCCAACATGCTCGAGGAGGGGCCGGCGGCCAAGCGGATGCTGTTCGTGGACAGCCCCATTCTCCTGCCGCGCCACTTCCTGGCGCTGCAGACGCTGCCGGATGAGCAGCTCAAGACCGCCATCATCCCGATGCTGTTTGACCCCGGCAAGGGAGCCGGGGCGCTGCGCAAGGCCGTGGCGCGCATCCGCGAGCAGGCGGTCGAGGCCGTCGACCGGGGTGCGGCGATCCTCATCCTGAGCGACCACGGCGCGGGCGCCGAGCAGGCGCCGATCCCCTCGCTGCTGGCGACGGCCGCGGTCCACCATCATCTGATCCGGACCGGGCGGCGGTTGAAGACGTCCCTCGTGGTGGAGGCCGGCGACGTGCATGACGTCCATCAGTTCGCCTGCCTGATCGGCTACGGCGCCTCGGCCATCTATCCCTACGTGGCCTACGAGACGATCAAATCGCGGTTCGAGGCCGGCCGCTTCGACAAACTGACCTTCGAGCAGGCGCTGACCAACTTCCGCAAGGCGATTGACCAGGGCGTCCTCAAGATCATGTCGAAGATGGGCATCTCCACCGTCGGCAGCTACCGCGGCGCGCAGATCTTCGAGGCGGTGGGGCTGTCCGACGAGCTGACCCAGGACTGTTTCCCGGGCACGCCCTCGCGCATCGGCGGCATCACCTATGAGCAGATCGCCGATGAGGTCCTCGCGTGGCACCACAGGGCGTTTCAGGAGTCCGCGAGCGCGCTGGACCCGGGCGGTTTCTACAAATACCGCCGAGACGGGGAGTATCACGCCTTCAACCCGGAGATGGTGCGGTTCGTCCAGCAGGCGATCAGGGTCGGCGACTACGACACGTACAAGAAGTTCTCCCAGTCCGTGAGCAGCCGCCCGCCGACCGCGCTGCGCGACCTGCTCGACGTCAAGCCGCTCGGTCCGCCGGTGCCGGTTGAGGAGGTCGAGCCGATCGACGCGATCTGCCGCCGGTTCGCGACGGCGAGCATCTCCTACGGGGCGCTGTCGCTGGAGGCGCATGAGACCATCGCCATCGCGATGAACCGCCTCGGCGGCAAGAGCGGCTCCGGCGAGGGCGGGGAAGACCCGGCGCGCTACCATCCGGCCGACCCGAAGATGAACCGGAATTCCGCCATCAAGCAGATCGCCTCGGGCCGCTTCGGCGTGACCCCAGAATACATCATGTCCGCCCAGCAGCTCGAGATCAAGATGGCCCAGGGCTCCAAGCCCGGCGAGGGCGGGCAATTGCCCGGCCACAAGGTGTCGCCGGACATCGCGCGCGTGCGCCACACGATCCCCGGCATCTCGTTGATTTCGCCGCCGCCGCACCACGACATCTACTCGATCGAGGACTTGGCCCAGCTCATCTATGACTTGAAGATGATCAACCCCAAAGCCAAGGTCGGCGTCAAGCTCGTCTCCGAAGCCGGGGTGGGGACGATCGCGGCCGGGGTGGCGAAGGCGCACGCGGACGTGATCCTCATCTCCGGCCACGACGGCGGCACCGGCGCCAGCCCCCTGAGCTCGATCAAGAGCGCGGGCCTGCCCTGGGAGCTGGGGATGATGGAGACGCAGCAGACCCTGCGGCTCAACGGCCTGCGCGAGAAAGTCCTCCTGCGCACCGACGGCGGCATGAAGACCGGCCGGGACGTCCTGATGGCCGCGCTCTTCGGCGCGGAGGAGTACGGCTTCGGGACCATGGCGGTCGTGGCGACCGGCTGCGTCATGACCCGCAAGTGCCACCTCAACACCTGCCCGGTCGGCGTGGCGACCCACAACCCGGTCCTGCGCGCGAAATTCACCGGCACGCCGGAGATGGTCGTCAACTACCTGGTCTTCGTCGCGCAGGAAGTGCGGGAGATCCTCGCCGCCCTCGGCGCGCGGCGGCTTGAAGACCTCATCGGGCGCACCGACCTGTTGAAGGTCCGCGAGCTGCCGGAGCTGCCTGAGAAAGCCAAGACCGTCCGCCTGACACCGTTCCTGGAAGTCTTGGAGGCCGGCCCGCGCTTCCACCAGATCGAGCGCAACGACTGGGAGCATGACCAGCCGCTCGATGACCAGATCCTGCACGACCTGGGCGAGGCGATCGCGAAGAAACGGAACGCGGCGCTCAGTTACCCGATCCGCAACATCCATCGCACGGTGGGCGCGCGGGTGGCGGGCGTCATCGCGACCCGGTACGGCGACAAGGGCCTGCCGACCGGCACGATCCAGCTCACGTTCAACGGCACGGCCGGCCAGAGCTTCGGCGCGTTCTGCATCAACGGGATGCGCCTCATCCTCATCGGCGAGGCCAACGACTACGTCGGCAAGGGGATGGGCGGCGGCGAGCTGATCGTCCGCCCGCCGGACAACGCCGGCTTCGTCTGGCACAAGAACGTCATCATGGGCAACACCTGCCTCTACGGGGCGACCGGTGGGTATCTCTACGCGGCCGGGCGCGGGGGCGAGCGGTTTGCGGTGCGCAACTCCGGGGCGGTGGCGGTCCTCGAGGGCCTGGGCGACCACGGCTGCGAGTACATGACCGGCGGGATCGTCGTCGTGCTCGGCCAGACCGGGCGCAACTTCGCCGCGGGCATGACCGGCGGCCGCGCCTACGTGCTCGACCGGGAGCGCAAGTTCGAGAAACGGGTGAACCTGGAGCTGGTGGAATTGCAGCCGCTGGAAGGCGCGGAGGACCTCGAGATCGTCCGCACCCTCATCGAGCGGCACTTTATCGCGACGCAAAGCGGCCTGGCCTTGGACATCCTCACCAACTGGGAGGACTACCAGTCGCAGTTCTGGATGGTCGTCCCGCGGGGAGCCGGCGCCAAGCTCGAGCAGGTCGTCATCGCCAAGGAAGGCTAAATGGGGACGGTTCTATTTTTCTGACCGAACGGAAAAAGAAAAAATAGAACCGTCCCCTATTGTCCGTCGGCCATTCACCATGACCATCACACACGCACACATCCTTCAGGCCCTCGCACAGGTGCACGATCCCGATCTCCATCAGGACATCGTGTCGCTCGGGTTCGTGAAGCGCCTGGCGATTGACGGCGGGCGGGTGTCCTTCGCCATCGAGCTCACCACGCCGGCCTGCCCGGTGCGCGACCAGATGAAGGCGCAGGCGATGCAGGCGGTCCGCGCGCTGCCCGGCGTCACCCAGGTGGACGTCACGATGACCTCGCAGGTGCGTCCGTCGCGTTCCGCTCAGTCGCGCGGGACCAGCCTCATCCCCACGATCAAGAACGTCGTCGCCGTCGCCAGCGGCAAGGGCGGGGTCGGCAAATCCACCGTGAGCGCGAACCTCGCCCTGGCGCTGGCCGGGACCGGTGCGCGGGTCGGACTGATGGATGCCGACGTCTACGGTCCCAGCATTCCGATCATTGTGGGCGTCGGCACCGAGCCGCAGATCACGGCGGAGCGCCGGATCATCCCGGTTGAGCACGACGGCCTCAAGATCATCTCGATGGGATTCTTCATGAAGGCGGCGGACGCGGTGATCTGGCGCGGGCCCATGCTCCACAAAACGGTCGAACAATTCCTGGGCGGGGTCGAGTGGGGCGAGCTGGATTACCTGCTGGTTGATCTGCCGCCGGGGACCGGGGACGTCCAGCTCTCGCTCTGCCAGCTCATCCCGCTGACCGGCGCGGTCATCGTCTCGACGCCGCAGGACGTGGCGCTCAACGTCGCGCAGAAGGCGATTGCGATGTTCAAGAAGCTCAACACGCCGGTGCTCGGCGTGATTGAAAACATGAGCGCCTACACGTGTCCGCACTGCGGCAAGCGCGAGGACATTTTCGGGACCGGCGGAGCGCGCAAGTCGGCCGAGCGCATGGGCCTGCCGTTCCTGGGCGAGATTCCGCTGGCGACGGTGATTCGCGAGACCTCGGATGCCGGGCGTCCCATCGTGCTCAGCGCGCCGGACTCGCCGGCGGCCAAGGCGTTTATCGCAGCGGCCGAACAGCTCGCCGCCCAAGTCAGCATCCGCGCCATGCAAGGCGAGCCGGTCAAGGTGACATTCTGATGGGTGCCCTTCACGCGAGGAACGCGCCTCGGCAGCAACTGACCAAGGCGCAGGTGAAGCGCCTTCGCGACTTTCAGAACCTGACCTCGGCGCAGCGGCTGGCCGGGATGGATGCCGCTGCGAAGCGATTTTGGAAGGAGCACCCGGAGATTGCAACGCTCGGATCAACCCCAGCGGAAGCCGTCCGGACGTACTGCGCCAGGAAGCGGAAGAAATTGGAGCTCGAAGTCGTCCGTGATCGGCATGGCCGGCGAACGCTCCGAGTCGTTGAAATGCCCATCTCGAGCATGGGCTCCTGGCAGTGAGCGTGTTGATGAGCGCCTGGGGCCGATTCGCAGTCATCGTCATGGGAATGGGGCTGGGGATCGGGATGCGGTCGCAGACGGCCACGGCGTGCAGTTGCGCGGAAGTCTCGTTTGACGAGGAGGTCGACTCGTCTGACGTCATCTTCGCCGGCCGCGCCGTAGAGGTCCGGCTTCCACCGATGCCATGGTCGGCGGAGGGCGTGATGTCCACCAGCGATCCGGTGGTGGTGACGTTCGAGGTCAGCCAGGCGTGGAAAGGGGCGGGGGAACTCCTGCTGACCTTGTGGACGAGGCGGGCGTCCTGCGGCTTTCCGTTCGAGCAGGGACAGGAGTATCTCGTGTTCGCCAATGCGTTTCCCGACTATGGAGGCGACCAGCCCGTGAATGAGCGGCTGCCGCTCATCAGCGCGGGGTTGTGTTCACGGACGAGCTTGCTCAGCAACGCCGGAGAGGGTGTGGCGCTCTTGAACGCCCGGTCCACTGCGGCCTCCCACTGATGATGGAAACGCTCCCCGTTCCTCTGGAGATCGGGCGGGCGAATCTCTTCGACATCAAGGTGAAGTGGCAGGATGGGCATGAAAGCGTGTATCCCGGCAGGTCCCTGCGGTTGAATTGTCCGTGTGCGGGCTGCGTGGATGAAGTGACGGGGGAGCGGGTCGTGATTGCTTCGTCCGTGTCGGCCGATGTGAAGCCGCTCGGCATCCAGCTCGTCGGCAACTACGCGATCAGCATCCAGTGGTCCGACGGCCACCGCACCGGCATCTATGCGTTTGATTTGTTGAGAAAGTTGTGTCCGTGCGCGAACTGTCGAGTTCAATGAGCCGCATCTACTTGGATTACGCGTCGAGCACGCCGGTGCTGGCGGAAGTGAAACAAGCCATAGCGGCGGCGATGGAGGAGTTCGGCAATCCGTCGTCCATCCACGGCGCAGGGCAGCGGGCGCGGGTCGCGCTTGAGCAGGCCAGGGAGCAGGTCGCGGCGCTGATCGGCGCCAGGCCGGAGGAAATCTATTTCACCTCCTGCGGAACTGAGTCGAACAACTGGGCGGTCCGCGGGCTGCTGACAGGGAACAAGCGCAAGGGGAATCACCTCATCGTGTCAGCCATCGAGCATCCGTCGGTCCTGTTGCTCGCGAAACGGCTGGAACGCGAAGGGGCTGACGTCACCATCCTGCCGGTGCTGGGCGAAGGGCTGGCGGAGCCGCAGATGTTGAAGTCGGCGATCAAACCCACGACCGCGCTGGTGTCCATCATGCATGCCAACGGGGAAATCGGGACGGTCGAGCCGATTGCCGAGCTGGCGCGCGTCGCGCATGAGGCCGGCGCGCTCTTCCACACGGATGCGGTCGCATCAGTTGGGCACGCGCCGGTGGACGTGAAGGCGCTTGGCGTGGAGGCGTTGAGTCTCGCGGCGAATCAGTTCTATGGTCCGGCCGGCGCGGCGGCGCTGTTCGTGCGGGAGGGTGTGCGGATTCTGCCGCTCCTCGACGGCGGAGGGCAGGAGCTTGGCGCGCGCTCCGGCACGGAAAACCTCCTCGGCGTCATCGGGATGGGCGCTGCGGCAGAATTGGCGGGCGCGCAGCTGAGCGATCGGATGGCGCGGCTGAGCCGCTTGCGCGACCGATTAAAGGAAGGCGTCATGGAGCGCATCGAGCATCTGCGGCTGAACGGCTCATGGACGTCGCGGCTTCCGCATAACCTGCATGTGTGCGTCGAGGGCGTGTCCAGCGAATCGCTCGTGCTGGGGTTGGACCACGAGGGGATCGCGGCAGGCATCGGCTCGGCCTGCAACTCCAAGGCGATGCGTCCCTCGCATGTGCTGAAGGCGCTGGGGTTGTCGGATGAGCAGGCGCAGGGCGCGCTGCTGCTGGCGGTCGGGGTGCCGACGACTGACGAGGACATCAGCCGGTGTCTCGAGGTGCTTCCGCACGTCGTCTCGCGCTTACGGAACGTCACCGCGTTAACCGTAGCTCGATAAATAGAAACGTCCCCAATTTGATGAAGTACGTGGTGGTGTTACCGGATGGCGTGTCGGACGTCCCCCTCAAGGAGCTGGGCGGCAAGACCCCGCTTGAGGCCGCGAAGCATCCGAACATGGACTGGATCGCCCGCGAAGGGATCACGGGCTGGGCGCGGACGATCCCGCCGGGATTCGCCCCGGGCTCGGACGTGGGGTGCATGAGCGTGTTCGGCTATGACCCGCGCCGGTATCACACCGGCCGCGCGCCGCTGGAAGCCGCGGCCCAGGGCATCGTGCTCACGGATTCACAGGTCGCGTTCCGCTGCAACACCCTGACCGTCGAGCACGGCGTGATGATCGACCACTCGGCGGACCACATCAAGACCGAAGACTCGGCGCAGCTCATGAAGACGGTGAGCGAGCGGCTCGGCGGCAACGGGGTGCAATTCCATGCCGGCGTGAGCTACCGCCACCTTGCCATCGTGTCGAGTGATGAGTGTCGAGTGACGAGTGAAGAGCTGGCCAAAATAGAGTGCACGCCGCCGCACGACATCCTGGGAAAGCCCATTGACGGCTATCTGCCGAAGGGGCCGGGCTCCGACGTGCTGCGGCGGGTGATGCAGGAGTCCGTCGCGATTCTGGAGGCGCATCCCGTGAACCGGCGGCGCGCGGCGGGCGGCCAACATGCCGCGACGATGCTGTGGTTCTGGGGGCAGGGCACGGCGACGGCCTTGCCGGCCTTTCAACAGGTGTACGGGAAGCGCGGGGCGTGCATCAGCGCGGTGGACATCGTGCGCGGCATCGGGCGGCTGGCCGGCCTGGAGATTTTGCAGGTGCCGGGCATCACCGGCTATTTCGACACCAACTACACCGGCAAGGCCGCCTATGCGCTCAAGGCGCTCGACGACGGGTTCGACTTCGTCCTGGTGCACGTCGAGTCCACGGATGAAGCCGGGCACATGGGCGACGCGAAGAAAAAGGTCCAGGCCATCGAGGACGTGGACCGGCTGGTGGCGGGCGCGCTGCTCGAAGGGCTGACGCGGCGCGGCGAGCCGTTTGGTATCATGGTGGTGCCGGACCATCCCACGGACACCACGCGCAGGACCCACATCCCGGAGCCGGTGCCGTTTGCGGTCTATGCCACGAACGGCGCGAAGGATGCGGTAGCCGCGTATACAGAATCAGCGGTGAAAGGCTCGTCGCTGAGATTTGAAGAAGGGCATCAATTGATGTCGCGGTTCCTTGGTTGGGGTCA
The DNA here is from genome assembly GCA_016192545.1 of Candidatus Omnitrophota bacterium. GTDB lineage: Bacteria > Omnitrophota > Gorgyraeia > Aquiviventales > Aquiviventaceae > JACPTX01. The sequence continues at coordinate 17,227 of JACPTX010000054.1, forward strand.
GACCCCATAATTCTTGAGGGGTCTGACCCCTCTATAAGGAGGTTTCATGCGTGTCTTTGTGAAGGCGGGTCGAGGTGACGGGTTGCAGGTCGTGGCGGCGCTCGAAGGCGACGCGAAACCGGAGCGGTTCCTGCCGGTGGCGGCGCTGCGCGACCGCGAGCTGGGGCGGCTCGCCGCCGGGGCGGGATTCCGGGGCGCGGCCAACGAGACCGTGCTCTTGCCGCGCGGCCCCCAATGGGTGTTGGTGGTGGGGCTCGGCAAGTCCAAGGACCTGTCGCTTGAGCGCCTCCGGCAGTTCGCCGGCACCGCGTCCCGCGCCGCCCGTTCGCGCGGGTTCCGCCGCGTGGTCCTGCCGGTCCTCTATGACCGGGCGCTGGGTCCGGCCTCCGGCGTGGCGCAGGTGCTGGTGGAAGGCGCGCTGCTCGGCCTGTACCGCTACGACCGGTTCCGGCGATTGCCGAAGCATGAGCGCGGCAAGCGGGTTGACGCCCTCACCATTGTCGTCGGGCGCTCCAGCGAAGTCGGCGAGGCCAGGCGCGGGGCGGAGAAGGGACAGATCCTGGCGGAATCCGTGTCGTTTGCGCGCGACCTCATCAACGGGCCGTCGAACGTCGTCACCCCGACCGTGCTGGCGAACGAGGCGCGGGCGCTCGCCAGGCGGCACCGGCTCTCCTGCACGGTCATGCCGTTCGCCCGGCTGAAGCGGCTCGGGTTCGGCGGGGTCGTCGGGGTCGCGCAGGGCAGCGCCCACCCGGCGCAGTTCATCGTCCTGGATTACCGGCCTTCGCGCGCGAAGAGGACGTTCGCGCTCTGCGGCAAGGGCATCACGTTCGACTCCGGGGGCATCAGCCTCAAGCCCGCGGAGAAGATGGAGCAGATGAAGTACGACATGTCCGGCGCGGCGGCGGTGCTGGGTGCGGTGCAGGCCGCGGCGCGGCTGCGCCTGCCCTCCCGGATCGTCGGGATCATCGCGGCGACCGAGAACCTGCCCTCCGGGACCGCGCAGAAGCCCGGCGACGTGCTGAAGACGCTCTCCGGCAAGACCGTCGAGGTCATCAACACCGACGCCGAGGGGCGGCTGGTGCTGGCGGACTGCCTCCAGTACGCCAAACGCTACAAGCCGGACTGCGTGGTGGACCTGGCGACGCTGACCGGCGCGTGCGTCGTCGCGCTGGGCGGCGAGGCGATTGGGCTGTTCACGAAGGACGAGAAGCTGGCGGCCCGGCTGAACGAAGCCGGCAAGCTCACGCACGAGCGGGTCTGGCGGCTGCCGCTGTGGGACGAGTATGCGCCGCTCATCAAATCCGACGTGGCGGACGTCAAAAACGCAGGCGGCCGTGAAGGCGGGGCGATCACCGCCGCCAAATTCCTCGAGGAGTTCGCCGGCGGGCTGCCGTGGGTGCACCTGGACATCGCCGGCACGGCCTGGGTCGACAAGGACAAGCCCTACGTGCCGAAGGGCGCGGTCGGGGTCGGGATCCGGCTGCTGATTCAACTGATGGAACGCTGGAGGTAACGCGCGACCATGCCGCAGAGCGACGACGAAGTGAGACGGCTCAAGCAGGTGCTGGAACTTCCTTCCGCGAAGGAGTGGGAGGCCGCGGTCCGGCTGCTGCTCAAGCTGATGGGCGAGAATCCGGACCGCCCGGGCCTGCGGCGCACGCCCCTGCGCGTCAAGCAGGCGCTGCAATTTTTCACCTCCGGCTACCGCCAGGACCCCTCGAAGTTCTTCAAGCGCGCGCTCGCGAAGGTCAAGCACGACGAGATGATCATCGTGAAAGACATCGACTTCTCGTCGCTGTGCGAGCACCACCTGCTCCCGTTTTACGGCAAGTGCCACGTCGCGTACATGCCGGACAAGAAGGTCATCGGCCTGAGCAAGATCCCGCGGCTGGTGGATCTGTATGCCCGACGCCTGCAGGTGCAGGAGCGCCTTACCCAGCAGATCGCCGGGGCCGTTCAGGAATACGTCCGGCCGCGCGGCGTGGCCTGCGTGATGGAGGCCCAGCACCTGTGCCTCATGATGCGCGGGGTGCAGAAGCAGAACACGCGGGCGGTGACCAGCGCGATGCTGGGCGTGTTCCGCACCGACGAGAAGACGCGCGCGGAGTTCCTCACACTGATCCGTTCGCCGCTCGCCTGATGCGGCGGGTCTTCCTCTTAGCCGTGGCGCTCCTCGCGGCGCCGTCCTCGAGCGTCCCCGCTGAGACCGAGCGCGTGGGCATTCTCATCCTCGCGCACGGCGGCTCCAACCGCTGGAACAGCATGGTCCACAAGGCGGTGCGCGAGGCGGACCTTGAGCAGCCGACGGAGCTGGCGCTGGGGATGGGGATGCACGGGGAGGAAGTCCGCAGCTTCCAGCAGGCGGTGGACCGGCTGGAACGCAAACAGGTCTCCCGCATCGCCGTGGTGCCCTTGTTGGTCTCCTCGCACTCCGAGGTCTACCGGCAGTTCGAGTATCTCTTCGGCCTGCGCCGGACCGCGGAGTGGCCCGAGGTCGCGCCGCTGCGGCTGGAAGTTCCCATCGTCATGGGCCACGGACTTGATGATCACCCGCTGGTGGGCGAGGTGGCGCTGGAGCGGGCCAAGCGGCTCAGCCGCAGGCCGGACCGGGAAACCGTGGTGCTCGCGGCGCACGGGCCCAACGACGAGACGGACAACCAGCGATGGCTGGCCGATCTGCGGGCGGCCGCGCAGTTCGTGAAGGAGCGCGGCGCCTTTCGCGACGTGCTGACGGTGACCATGCGGGATGATGCGCCGAACGCGGTCAAGGACCAGGCCGACCGGCAGTTCCGGGAGCTGGTCCGGGCGGCCGGCGAGGAGGGGCGCGTCCTCATCGTGCCGGTGCTGATCGCGCGGGGCGGGATTGAGCGCAAAATCCCGAAGATCCTCGCGGGGCTGTCGTACGCGTTTTCCGGGGATACGCTGCTGCCGGACCGGCGGGTGGTCGGATGGATCGCCCAAGAGGCCGGCCGGTTGGCCGCCCACCCCAGTAGCGAAGCCGGCGAAGCTGTGGTAAAATGAGGTGATTTCGAGAGCGACGCATGCCGACGGACGGATCCGCACACACCCAACGCGCATATGCCCGCCAGGGGCGGGTCACCGAGGCCATGAAGCGGGTGGCCGAACGGGAGGCCCTGGACCCTGAGCTGATCCGCCAGGAGACGGCCAAGGGGCGGTTGATTATCCCGGCCAACCGGCACCACCTGGCGACCAGCCTGGACCCCATGGGGGTCGGCCTGGTGGCGAGCGTCAAGATCAACGCCAACATCGGCAATTCGGCGGTGACGTCGGACGAGGGGGAGGAGCTCAAGAAGCTCCACATGGCGGTCCACTACGGCGCGGACACGGTGATGGACCTGTCCACCGGCGGGCGCATCCCGGAGATCCGCAAGGCGATCATCGCGGCCAGCCCGGTGCCCATCGGGACCGTGCCGATCTACGAGGCGGTGGCCCGTGTCAAACGGGTCGAGGACCTGACGCCGGAGCTGCTGCTGGAGGTCATCCAGGAGCAGGCCGAGCAGGGCGTCGACTACATGACGATTCACGCCGGCATCCTGCTGGAGTACCTGCCGCTGGTCAAGGGCCGGATCACCGGTATCGTGAGCCGCGGCGGGAGCCTCCTCGCGCAGTGGATGGCCGCGCACCGCAAGCAGAACCCGTTGTACGAATATTTCGACGACCTCAGCGACATCCTGCGGGAGCACGACGTGTCCTACAGCCTCGGCGACAGCCTGCGGCCGGGGTGCCTGGCGGACGCGTCGGACCAGGCGCAGCTCGCCGAGCTAAAGACGCTCGGGGAATTGACCGAGCGCGCGTGGGCCAAGGACGTGCAGGTGATGATCGAGGGGCCGGGACACGTGCCGATGGACCAGCTGGACATGAACGTCAAGCTGCAGCAGCGCTACTGCCATGAGGCGCCGTTCTACACGCTCGGCCCGCTCGTGACCGACATCGCCCCCGGGTACGACCACATTACGTCGGCCATCGGGGCGGCGATGGTGGGCTGGTACGGGGCGAGCCTCTTGTGCTACGTGACGCCGAAGGAGCATCTCGGCCTGCCGAATGAGAACGATGTCCGGGCGGGCGCGATCGCCTACAAGATCGCGGCGCACGCGGCGGACGTCGCGCGCGGGCGCCATGGGGCCAGACGGCGGGATGACGCGCTGTCGCAGGCGCGCTTCACGTTCGACTGGGAGCAGCAGTTCGCTCTGTCGCTCGACCCGGAGCGGGCGCGCGCGATGCACGATGAGACGCTGCCGGACGGGTTCTACAAGGACGCGAAGTTCTGTTCGATGTGCGGACCGAAGTTCTGTTCGATGCGGATCACCCAAACCGCCAAGCTGACGGAGCCGGACCACATGCCGGCCCCCGTCGAAACCACCGCCTAGGAGGCGCAGACCGAGGATGGAGTTGCACAAACAATTGGGGCTGCATCTGAAAAAACTGAACAAAGCGATCCGGCGGATGGTGGCGACCTCCGCCGAGTGTGACGAGCTCCGCAAGCTCCTGCGCGAGGAGCAGGTGGAGCTGGCGATCTACGTGGTGCCTCTGATCGGCGGCAAGCCCGCCGGCATCAGCGAAGCGCTGAGCTTCGAGCTGACCGACGACGACCGGACCTTCCTCAAGCACGCCGGCATCCGATTCGACTGAGCTTAGAGGGGTCTGACCCCGTCTGATAAACCGTCGCGCTTGAGGGGTCTGACCCCTCTTTATCAAAAGGAAAAGGAGGGACCCATGAAACGTCCGCTGACGTTGGAAGACCTGGACCTGCCGGTCGGGAAGAAGACGCGGCTGTACCGGCTGTTCTACAAGTACGGGCCAGGGGGCGGCAAGCTGATGGTCCTGCCCATCGATCAGGGGCTGGAGCACGGGCCGCGCGATTTTTTTGTGAACCCGGACAGCGCCAACCCGGAGTTTCAGCTTCGGCTGGCGCTGGAAGGCGGCTTCTCGGCCATCGCCTTCCAGGTCGGGCTGGCGGAGAAATACCTGCGGACGTTCGCCGGCAAGGTGCCCCTCATCCTCAAAATCAACGGCAAGACCGAAATCCCTCCGGACGACGAGGCCTTCTCCCCCTGCAACGCCTCCGTCGAGGATGCGGTGCGCCTCGGGGCGGACGCGGTGGGCTATACGTGTTATGTCGGCTCACCCAGGCAGGACGAGGACTTCATCCAGTTCGGCCGCGTGCGCCGGGAAGCCGAGCGGGCGGGGCTGCCGGTCATCATGTGGGCCTACCCGCGCGGCAAGCACATGGAGCAGAAGGGCGGGCGCGACAGCTTCTACGCGGTCGACTACGCCGCGCGCATCGCGCAGGAGCTGGGGGCGGACGTGGTCAAGGTGAACATCCCGAAGTTCAATGAGGAGAAGCGCGCGCTGTATCCGAAGCCGTACAACGAGCTGAAGCTGACGGCGACGGAGATGCTGGAGCACGTCGTCGCCTCCGCGGGCCGGACGCTCGTGATCATCTCCGGCGGGTCGAAGCGGGGCGATGAGGCGCTGTTCGACGACGTGCGCACGTGTCTGGAGGCCGGGGTCGCCGGCTTCATCTTCGGCCGCAACTTCTGGCAGCGCCGGTTCGGCGAGGCGCTGGAGGTCGCCGGCCGCATCACGAAGATGCTACAGGAGACGGCGGGGCGCGCCACGGTGGAAAAATCCGTCGCGGGAGTCCGGTGAGGAGGTCATGAGCCAGACGCGCGCAGAGCTCTCCGTGTGGGTCGGCGGGGCCGCCGGGGACGGGATCGCGGCCTCCGGGGAGTCGTTCGCCAAGGCGTGCGCCCGCTCCGGCTACCACGTCTTTGCCTACAACAGCTATCAGTCGGCGATCCGCGGCGGCCATGTGTGCATGCACATCCGCGTCGGCCGGCAGAAGGTCTGGACGCACGGCGACGGCCTGCAGTACCTCGTCGCCCTGAACGCCGACAGCGTCGAGCGGTACGCCGCGCGCGTGCCGCCGGGGGGGGCGATTCTCTACAACCGCGACAAGTTCGACGTGAAGCCTGAGCGCATTCCGCAGGGCGTGCAGGCCATCGGGCTGCCGGTGATGGAGCTCGTCGGCAACCAGCTCATGCAGAACATCGCCCTGATGGGGGCCCTGTATGAGCTGCTGGGGCTGGATGCGGGGGCCTTCAAGGGCTTGATCCGCGAACGGTTCGCGAAGAAAGGCGAGGGCATCGTCGCCACCAACCTCTCGGCGTTCGACAAGGGCGCGGCATTCGCCCGCGCCCATGCCCAGCCGGGCGGGATCCGGATCGGCGCGTCCGACGGCAAGCACCGCCTGGTGGCCAGCGGCAACGCGCTGATCGCCTTCGGGGCGGTGGCCGCGGGCTGCCGGTTCTATGCGGCCTACCCGATGACGCCGGCCTCCTCCATCCTGCACTGGATGGCGAAGAACGCGGTGAAGACCGGCACCCTGGTCAAGCAGGCCGAGGATGAGATCGCCGTGCTCAACATGGCCATCGGCGCTTCCCACGCGGGCGTGCGCGCGATGTGCGCCACGTCAGGCGGAGGCTTCGCCCTGATGAGCGAGGCGGTGGGCGAAGCGGCGATGACCGAAACCCCGGTCGTCGTCGTCGAGGTCCAGCGCGCCGGCCCCTCGACCGGGGTGCCGACCAAGACCGAGCAGGCCGACCTCTTCCAATTGCTCGGGGCCTCGCAAGGCGACTTTCCCAAGATCATCCTCGCGCCACGCACCTTCAACGAATGCTACTCGATGACCATCCAGGCCTTCAACCTCGCGGACAAATACCAGTGTCCGGTGCTCCTGTCCTCGGACCTGTATCTCTCGGAGCGCAACGAAACGTTCGAGGGGTTGGATATCACCAACATTCCGATCGAACGGGGAGAGATCGTGACCGAGGCGAACGGCGAACCCTACCGCCGGTTCCTCGACACCAAGACCGGCGTGTCGCCCAGGGCCCTGCCGGGCACCCCGGGGACGGTCTACGTCGCGGCGACCGATGAGCATGATCCGGACGGGGTGGTGATCAGCGACGTGTTCACCAACCCGTCCATGCGCGCCAAGATGATGGAGAAGCGCATGCGCAAGCTCGACCACATCCTGAAGGAGCTGCCGGAGCCGGAGCTGGAAGGCCCGAAGGATGCGGACCTGACGCTCATCGGCTGGGGCTCGACCTACGCGGTGCTGGTCGAGGCGATGCAGGCGTTGAATCAGGAGGGCCTGTCCGCCAAAGGCGGATCCGCCTCTGGCGGAAAGGTCAACGTGTTCGCGCCGCGCGCGCTCTGGCCGTTCAAGGGCGAGGCGACGCGCCGGCTGCTGGAACGCTGCACGATGACGCTGGCGGTCGAGGCCAACTACATCGGCCAGCTGGCCAAGCTCATCCGCATGGAGACCGGCCTGGCGATTCAGCATCACCTGCACAAGTACGACGGAGAGCCATTTGAGCCGGCGCAGGTCATCGCGCACGCCCGCAAACTGCTGAAGACGAAGCCGAAAGAGTCCACGGTCGCCTCGGTTGTCAGCGATGAGGGGCTGCCGCCGGACTTTTCACCCATCGCGGCGCCCGGCAGTGAGGCCGTGCGCGTGCATTGACGGGGTCAGACCCCGTCAGTTGAGGCCGTCGTTCTTGAGGGGTCTGACCCCTCTTGAGGAGGAAGCATGGCGCAGGTGAAGGAATATCAGGGGCTCGTGAAGCCGGACTGGTGCCCGGGCTGCGGGGACTTCGGGGTGTTGAACGCCCTGCAGCGGGCGCTGGCCGACCTGGACATCGCGCCGCACAACGTGCTGGTGGTGTCGGGGATCGGCTGTTCCTCGAACCTGCCGGGATTCATCCGCGCCTATGGGTTTCATGGGCTCCACGGGCGGTCGCTGCCGGTGGCCGCGGGCGCGAAGCTCGCCAACCACGAGCTGACCGTCATCGCGGCGGGGGGAGACGGGGACGGCTACGGCATCGGGGCCGGCCACTTCATCCACACCTGCCGGCGGAATTTCAACATGACCTACATCGTCATGGACAACCAGATCTACGGCTTGACGACCGGCCAGGCCTCTCCGACGACGGAGAAGGACATCCGGACCAAGTCCACGCCGGAGGGCACCATCGAGATTCCGCTGAACCCGGTCGCGCTGGCCCTGACCTGCGGGGCGACGTACGTCGCGCGGGGCTTTTCCGGGGAGAACCTGCAACTGGCCAATCTGATGAAGGGCGCCATCGAGCATAAAGGCTTCGCGCTCGTGGACGTGTTCTCGCCGTGCGTGACCTACAACAAGCACAACACCTACCCGTGGTTCAAGGAGCGGATCTACAAACTGGAAGACGAGAAGCACGATCCGGCCAATTTCCAGGCGGCGATGGAGCGCGCGTTTGAATGGGGCAACCGCATCCCGATCGGGCTGTTCTTCAAGGTGGAGCGGCCGACCTACGAAGACGAGGAGCCGGCTCTGCGCAGCGGCCCGCTCGTCAGGCAGCCGTTGCGGCGCACGAATCTGGCCGCGGTGATGGAGGAGTTCCTCTAGAAAATAAGGGACGTTTCTATTTTTCAATAGGGCAGGCAGCGGAAAAATAGAAACGTCCCCCTTAAATATGGAAAGAAGGTGCGTGGCGCTCGTGTCAGGCGGACTCGACAGCACCCTCGCCGCCAAGCTCATGCTTGAGCAGGGGATTGACGTGCGGGGGCTGTTTTTGTCCATGAGCTGGGGGTGCTGCGAGAAGCCGAAGGCCCAGGCCGCCGCCCGGCAGCTCGGCATCCCCCTCATGATCCTCAGCGTCGGGGACGCGTACCTCGACGTCATCCGCGCGCCCAAGTACGGCTACGGCACCCAGATGAACCCCTGCGTGGACTGCCGCATCTACATGTTCCGGATCGCCAAGCGGTATATGGAGGAAGCCGGCGCCGGATTCCTCGTCACCGGGGAGGTGGTGGGGCAGCGGCCGATGTCGCAACGGAAACGGCCCCTGGCGATCATCGAGCAGGACAGCGGGCTGGATGACCTGCTGCTGCGCCCCCTGTCCGCGCAGCTTCTCGACCCGACCCTGCCTGAGCGCCTCGGGGTGGTGGACCGGTCCCGGCTGCTGGCGCTCTCCGGCCGGTCGCGCCACGAGCAGATCGCGCTCGCCGCCCGCTACGGCATCACCGGCTATTCGCAGCCCGCCGGCGGGTGCCTGCTGACCGACGAGGGCTTTGCGGCCAAGACCAAAGACCTGTTCGCGCACGATGAGCGCCCGACGACCAAAGACATGGAATTGTTAACCATCGGCCGCCATCTCCGCCTCACGCCCTCGACGAAGGTCATCCTGGGGCGCAACGAGCTGGAGAACCTGCTGTTGGAGGGGTACGCCGGCGAGGGGTACGCGGTCATCACGCCGAAGTTCCCGGGTCCGGCCGCGATGGTCATCGGCGTCCTGAATGATGAGACGAAGGCCGCGGCGCTCCGGTTGGTCCTTCAGCACACGAAAGCGGAAAAGCTGCCTGAAGGCGCGCTGGAATTTCGCTGCGGCGCGGATCGCTGGACGGTCGACAAAGACACGCTGCAACCGGTGATGAATGCTGCGGAGATCAACGCATAATGGCTGACTGCGTGTTTCGGGTCGGGGGCGAGGGCGGGGAAGGCGTCATCTCCACCGGCGAGCTGCTGACGCTGACGCTGGCGCGGGCCGGCTACGAGATCTACACCTTCCGGACGTATCCCGCGGAGATCAAGGGGGGACACGCGAACTACCAGGTCCGGGCGTCGGACAAGCTCCTGCTGTCGCAGGGCGCGCAGGTGGACGTGCTGGTCGCGTTCAACGAGGAGGCCTACCAGAAGCACATCAAGGACCTGCGCAGCGGCGGCGTCCTCCTGTATGACGCGGACAGCTTCACCCCTCCGCCGGCCGATTCCGCGATCTTCTACGGCATCCCGCTGACGTCGCTCGCCACGGAGAAAGTCGGGGTCAAGCTGACCAAGAACATCGTGTCGCTCGGCGTCATGTCCTCGCTGTTCGACATCCCCATCGAGACATTCGAGGAGCTCCTCAAAGAGCGGTTCGGCCGCAAAGGCGAGACGGTGGTCCAGAAGAACCTCCAGGCGCTGCGGGTCGGCTACGACTACATCAAGACCCAGCAGAAGAAGGACGCGATCCGACTCGGCCCCGGCCCCCGCCAGGCGAAAGAGCTGGTGATGTCCGGCAACGAGTCGCTGGCCCTCGGGGCGATCGCCTCGGGGCTGAAGTTCTATTTCGGGTATCCGATCACGCCGGCGACCGACATCATGGAATTCCTCGCCAAGGAGCTGCCCAAGATCGGCGGGTTCGTCGTGCAGACCGAGGATGAGATTTCCGCCCTCGGGGCGGTGCTGGGGGCGTCCTTCAGCGGAGCCAAGGCGATGACCGCGACGTCGGGCCCCGGATTTTCGCTCATGATTGAGATGCTGGGGCTGGCGGAGATGAGCGAGACGCCGGCCGTCGTCGTGGACGTCCAGCGGGTCGGCCCCTCCACCGGCATGCCCACCAAGACCGAGCAGGGCGACCTGTACCTGGCGGTCTACGGCGGGCACGGGAGCTGCCCGAGGGTTGTCCTGGCGCTGTCCAGCGTCGAGGACTGCTTCTACGGCATCATGCAGGCGTTCAACATCGCCGAGCGGTTCCAGATGCCGGTGATCGTGCTGTCCGACCAGTATCTGGGGCACCGCAAGGCGACCGTGCCGAAGCCTGATCCGTCCCGCGTGCAGATCATCAACCGGCTCGCGCCGACCGCCGAGGAGCTGAAGGCGGGGTACAAGCGCTACCGCTTCACCGACAGCGGCGTCTCGCCCATGGCGGTCCCGGGCACGGAAGGGGGGCACTACGTCGCCGAAGGGCTGGAGCATGACGAGATCGGCTATCCGGCGGCGTCGAATCACGAGAATCACCTGCGGATGACCGAGAAGCGCTACAAGAAATTCCAGGCCGTGGAGGCCATCGCCAATGAGCTGGTCAATCTGTACGGCGTGGAGCACCCGGAGATCGGGATCATCGGCTGGGGCTCCTCCGAGGGCGTGATCCGCGAGGCGGTCCAGATGGCGGTGGACCAGGGGTATTCCGTCGGGGCGCTGCACCCCAAGATCCTCTATCCGCAGCCGCTGGCCAAGCTGCGTCCCTTCATCGAGGGGGCGAAGGCGGTCATCATCCCGGAGCTCAACTACACGGGGCAATTTGCGACCCTGTTGCGCAAGCGTTTCGCCCTGGACTTCATCCAGTTGAACAAGGTGATCGGGCTGCCGTTCACGCCGAGGGAGATTTTCGACAAAATTGTGGAGGTCGCCGAGCATGTCCGCGCAGGCCGCCGAAATCTCGCCGCAAGAGTATAAGACCGACGAACATCCCATCTGGTGCCCCGGCTGCGGGGACTTCGGGGTGCTGGCCTCGCTCTACCAGTCGCTCGCCGCGCTGAAGATCCATTCGAAGGATCTCGTCGTGGTCTCCGGCATCGGCTGTTCCGGCCGCACGCCGGGGTTCGTGAAGTCCTACGGCTTCCACGTTGTGCACGGGCGCGTGCTGCCGGTGTCGCTCGGCGTGAAGCTGGCCAACCCGAAGCTGACCGTGATCGGCGTCGGCGGGGATGGGGACGGGTTTGCGATCGGCGGGGGCCATATCGCGCATGCGGTGCGCCGCAACTTTGACGTGGCCTACCTGGTGATGGACAACGCGACCTACGGGCTGACGAAGGGGCAGTATTCCCCAACCGCGCCGAAAGGCTTCATGGCCGGCTCCACCCCGTACGGCAACATCGAGAAACCGATCAACCCGCTGGCGATGCTGATCGGCTACGGCGCCACCTTTGTGGCGCGCGGCTATTCCGGCAAGCCGAGGGAATTGGCGGACCTGATCACCCGCGCGATCGAGCACAAGGGCTTTGCGTTCATGGACATCATCAGCCCCTGCATCACGTTCTACAACACCTACAAGGTGATCCCGCCGCAGCTCGCGGAGGTGCCGAAGGACCACGACGCGACGAGTCGGACCCGCGCGTTCGAGCTGGCGCTGCGCGAGGACAAGGTCTACCTGGGCGTGTTCTATCAGACCCAGGAGCCCACGTTCGAAGAGGGGGTGGCGCAGGTCATCAAGGCCGCGCAGGCCTCGGCGCCGCCCCGCCTCGACGAGATCTTCGCGGAGTTCGCGTAAGCCGTCCGGCCGACGCATGGCGACCCGGCTTGAGCGCGATTTCCTCGGCACCAGGCGCATCCCCGCCTCCGCCTACTACGGCATCCAGACGTTCCGCGCCGTCGAGAACTTTCCCATCAGCGGCCTGCGGCTGCCCGTCGAGATGGTGCGGGCGTACGGCCTGATCAAGAAGGCGGCGGCCCTCACCAACGCGCAGCTCGGCCTGCTGGCCAGGCGACACGGCCGGGCCATCGTGCGCGCCTGCGATGAGCTGCTGCAGGGGAAGTTCGCCGACCAGTTCGTGGTGGACGTGTATCAGGCCGGCGCCGGCACGTCGGTCAACATGAACGTCAACGAAGTGCTCGCCAACCGCGCCAACGAATTCCTGGGGGCGCGGCGGGGCACCTACCGCCCTGTCCATCCGAACGACCACGTGAACATGGCCCAGTCCACCAACGACACGTTTCCGACGGCGCTCCGGCTGGCCGCGCTCATGAAGACCCCTCCGCTGCTGGAGTCGCTGGAGGAGCTTGAGCGAGTCCTGCGGCGCAAGGCGCGCCAGTTCGCCCCCGTGGTCAAGCCGGGCCGCACGCATCTGCAGGATGCGGTGCCGGTGCGGCTGGGCCGCGAGTTCGGGGCGTATGCCCTGGCGGTCGCAAAATGCCGCCGGCGGATTGACGACACCGCGCGGCTCCTCCATGAATTGAACCTCGGCGGCACGGCGGTCGGCACGGGCTTGAACGCCCATCCGCGCTACCGGACGGCGGCCATCCGCCTGCTGCGGCGCTGGACGGCCTTCCCGGTGCGCCCGGCTGAAGACCTGATGGAGTGCACGCAGAGCCTGGGGGATTTCGCGCGCCTGTCCTCGAGCCTGCGGGAGTACAGCTTGGAATTGATCCGGATTGCCAATGACCTGCGGCTGATGAGCTCCGGGCCGCATACGGGGCTGGGGGAGATTGACCTGCCGGCCGTGCAGCCCGGCAGCTCCATCATGCCGGGGAAGGTGAATCCCGTCGTCGCCGAGATGACCGCCATGGTGGCGTTTCAGGTGATCGGCCACGACGCGACGGTCGCGATGGCGTGTCAGGCCGGGCAGCTGGAGCTCAACGTCATGATGCCCGTGGTGGCGTACAATCTCCTGCAGCCGATGCAGATTCTCACGACGACCAGCCGCGTCCTGGCCCGCCGGTGCGTGGCGGGGATCACCGTCCATGCCGCCCGGTGCCGGGCCGATGCGCAGCGGAGCCTGGCCTTGGTGACCGCCCTGGCCCCCACGATCGGGTATCTGCACGCCGCCAACGTGGCCAAGCGCTCGCTGGCCAGCGGCAGGCCGATCATCGAGCTGGTGGTTGAGCACGGACTCCTGTCGCGGCGAGACGCCGCGCGCCTCCTCGATCCGGCGAAATTGGCCGGCCCGCCCCGCGTTTGACACGGCGTGTGCTTGCCTCAACATCTTGTGCGTGTTAGAATTAACGTTTTGGCAGGAGTTTGTAGGCGCCCGTAGCTCACTTGGATAGAGCGCTTGGCTTCGAACCAAGAGGCAGCAGGTTCGATTCCTGCCGGGCGCACTTTTCTGAGTAGGCAGGAATCGAGGGGAGGCCCGACTTCGGTTGATCAGCGTCGGCGCGACGAATAGGAGCGCCGACATACCTTAGGAGGGCCGGGTGGCCGACCCGGAGCCCCGCCGATAGCGGGGCGGAGGGCGCCGATTCCTGCCGGGCGCGTTCTTCTGCGGATGTGTCGCGGGCCGTTAGCTCAACTGGTAGAGCAGGGGACTCTTAATCCCAAGGTCGAAGGTTCGATCCCTTCACGGCCCATCGTTTGATCCCAGCAAGGGCGGGTGGCGGAATGGCAGACGCGACGGCCTTAGGAGCCGTTGGGGAAACCCGTAGAGGTTCAAATCCTCTCTCGCCCACGACGGTGTGTGATCGACGCGGGAGTAGCTCAGGGGTAGAGCGTCACGTTGCCAACGTGAATGTCGCGGGTTCAAATCCCGTCTCCCGCTCGTCTTGGCACTGAACAGAGGAGTGTGCATGAAGATCATGGAGTTCGTCGAGGAAGCCGCGGTCAGTTGTGAGCTGAAAGCCGACACCAAAGACGGCGTCATCCGCGAGCTGGTCGGCCTGCTCGTGAACGCCGGCTCGATCAAGGAGAAAGACGTCTCTCGGCTGCTCCGCATTCTCATGGACCGGGAGGCGCTGGGCTCCACCGGCATCGGGCAGGGCGTGGCCATCCCGCACGGCAAATCGGACTGCGTGACGCAGCTCGTGGGCGCGGTCGGGATTGCGCGCACCGGGCTGAATTTCGATTCGCTGGACGGCGAGTCCACGCACATCTTTTTCCTGCTGGTGGCTCCTGAGGATTCCGCCGGCCCGCACCTCAAGGCGCTGGCCAGGATTTCCCGCCTGCTCAAAGAGCGGCACTTCCGTGACAGCCTGCTGGCCGCGCGCGAGACGAAAACGCTCGTGAAAATCCTCCGGGACGAGGACCAGCGCGCCCGCTAAGCGAGACCCCCGATTCCCATGCGGTTACTCAAGTGGCTCTATCCCGGCATGCAGGTCAAGCGCTGGCTCCTCCTAGCCGTCGCCGGCATCCTCCTCTTCGGGATGGGGGCGTCGCTCCTGGCGATCGACGAAGCCAGCTTTGCGGTCAGGGCGCTGAGTCTGGTGTTCCTCGGATCCGGCCTCTATGCGTTGGTGACGGGGTGGCGCGGATCGGTGCACTCGCTGCTGGACGTCATCCTGCCGGGTCATGGGCGCGATCTCGTCGAGCTGATCTACCAGCGGCGGCACCTGCAGAAGGGGCCGCGGATTGTCGCCATCGGCGGAGGCACCGGGCTCTCCACGCTCCTGCATGGTCTGAAACCGTACACGACGAACCTCACCGCGATCGTGACCATGGCCGATGACGGCGGCAGTTCCGGGCGGCTGCGCGAAGAATTCGGGATGGTGCCGCCCGGCGACATCCGCAACTGCCTCGTCGCGCTGGCGGATGCCGAGCCGCTCATGCAGCGGTTGTTCCAGTACCGCTTCACCGGCTCCTCGGCGCTGCAGGGCCATAACTTCGGCAACCTCTTCATCACCGCGATGACCCAGATCACGGGCGATTTCCAGCAGGCGATCCGCGCCTCCAGCAAGGTCCTCGCGATCCGCGGGCACGTCGTGCCCTCCACATGCGAGAAGGTGCGGCTGGCGGCCGAGCATGAGGACGGCAGCATCACGGTCGGCGAGTCGCGCATCTCGCAGGCGCCGCAGCCGATCCGGCGGGTGTATCTGGAGCCGGCCAACCCTGCGCCGACCCAGGAAGCGCTCGAGGCCGTCCGCCACGCGGACGTCATTGTCCTGGGTCCCGGCTCGCTGTACACCAGCATCATCCCCAACCTCCTGGCGGACGGGATGGTGGAGGCGCTGCTGCAGTCGAAGGCGCTGAAGATTTATGTCTGCAACGTGATGACGCAGTTCCGCGAGACGGCGGGCTTCAAGGCGAGCGACCATGTCCGGGCGCTGGTGGCGCACGCGAGCCCCGGGATCATCCACGTCTGCATTGTGAATACCAAGCCCGTGCCGCCTGAGCTGCTGGAACGCTATCGGACCGAGCAGGCGTTCCCCGTCGAGCCCGATGCCGACACCATCCGCCGCTTGGGCTGTCAGGTGGTGACCGGAGAGGTCATCAGCACCGCGGACTATGTGCGCCACGATGCGGATCGGCTCGCCCGCCTGATCGTCCAGCTGGCGGTGGGGCGGCGGCCCTTGAGCGGGTCCTGGCCCAGCGGAGCGCCGGCGGGGTCGTCCCAGCCCGCGGCTGAGCCGCCCTCGCCTGCCGGCGTGTCCGCCGCAGCCGGCGTCTGATGGACCGGCCGGCCGTCTGGTTCCTGATGGCGATTCATTGCCACCAGCCGGTCGGCAACTTTGGGTTTGTGTTCGACGAGGCGTTCCGCCTCGCCTATGAGCCGTTTCTGACGACGCTGGAACGGCACCCGTCCGTCCGGTTGAGCTGGCATCTGAGCGGCGGCCTGCTGGAGTGGATGCGCGAGCGCCGCCCGGAATTTCTCGCGAGGCTCCGGCGCCTGGTGGAGCGCGGGCAGGTCGAGATGCTGGCCGCGGGGCACTACGAACCGATCCTGCCGCTGATCCCGGAAGCGGATCGCCAGGGTCAGGTGGCCCTGATGCGCCAGGCCCTCCAGCAGATGTTCGGCGTGGAGCCCGTGGGCCTGTGGTGCACCGAACGCGTGTGGGAGCCGGAGCTGCCCCAGACGCTGGCGCGGGCCGGCATCCGGTACACGATTGTGGATGCCAACCAGTTCCAGGTCGCCGAGCGGTATCTGCCGGCCCACCTGCGCGTTCAGGAGGGCCCGCACTGGGACCTCATGGGCTGCTATACGATCGACTACGCCGGCTCGTCCGTCGCGCTGTTTCCGGCCTCCAAGCGCCTGCGGTACACCATGCCGTTCCAGGACGTGCCGAAGACGATGGAGATCTTGAAACGGCTGGAACCGCTGGCGCCGATCTCGCTCACGTACGCGGACGACGGTGAAAAATTCGGGCTCTGGCCGAAGACGCATCAATGGGTGTACGAGGAAGGATGGTTGGAGCGGTTCTTCAGCGCGCTGGAGCGGGAAGCGGAGTGGTTGAGGACCGCCACCTGCCAGGAGTACCTGGCGCAGGTCGGCCCCCAGGGACGCGTGCAGCTGCCCTGCGGCAGCTATGAGGAAATGCTGGAGTGGTCCGGCGGCTCGTTCAGGAATTTCTTCGTGAAATACCCGGAAGCCAACGCCATGTACCACCGCATGCTGGACGTCAGCCGCCAGATTCAAGAGATTCCGAACAAGGCAAAAGGCAAAAGGCAAAAGGCAAAACTGGTGGAAGAGGCCCGGCGGGAGCTCTACATGGGGCAGTGCAACGACGCCTACTGGCACGGCGTGTTCGGGGGGCTGTACCTGGCGCATCTGCGGCGGTCGGTCTACCAGCATCTGATCCGCGCCGAGGGGCTCACCCGGCAGGCCTCCGGTTCGCGGGCCGCGCGGGAACAGCGCGACCTCGATGGGGACGGTCGGCCGGAGGTGGCGCTGCGCAGCCGTTCACTGCGGGTGGTGGTCGATCCGGATGAGGGCGGCGCCGTGACCGAAGTGGATGGCTACGAGCGGGCGGTCAACCTGCTGGATACGCTCAGCCGCCGCCCCGAACCGTACCACGACAAGCTTCGGACCGCGCACCCCGCCGGGGTCCCGGGCGGGAGCCAGACGCCGGCCAGCATCCATGATCTCGTCGGGGTGAAAGAGGAAGGGCTCCGGGATCTGTTGGTCTACGACGATCATCGGCGCAGCAGTTTTCTCGATTACGCGTTCTCGGCGATGCCGGGCCTTCAGGAGATCATGCGCGGCACCTGGAGCGAGCATCGTCTGTGGTCAAGCGGGGCGTGGACCCTGGACGCTTCGCGGGCCGCCGCACGGCATCCGCTCACCGTTTCTTTGGTCCGGCGGCTTGAGGGCGGCGTGATGCGCAAAACGGTGAGCCTCTCGCCGAGCCGGCCGCAGGTGGTCTTCCGCTATGAGGCGGAGGGCCTGGCGATTCCCGTCGTGGGGTTGGAGTTCAATCTGGGCCTGCAGGGCGAGCCGTGGCGCCGGCCCGGCTGGCAAGAAGGGGCTCGCGGGCTTGAGGTGCGCGACGCCTCGTTGGGCGTCGGCGTGCGGATGAGCAGTGCGATGCCGGCGACGGTGGCGCATTTCCCGATCGAGACCGTGTCCGAGTCTGAAGAAGGGCTGGAGCGGACGCCGCAGGGGTTGGCGGTCGTGTGGTTATGGGCCACGGGCGGCGGACGGCGCGCCTCCTGCGAGCTGGTCTGGAACATCGAGACGTGGTGATGCCGACCTTGCGGAGAACCGTGACGGTGGTGCACCGGCAAGGGCTCCATGCCCGTCCGGCCGCCCTCTTTGTGGATGTTGCGAAGCGGTTCAGCAGCCGCATCACCGTCAAGAAAGGCCGGAAGAGCGTGGATGGCAAGTCAATTATGGGCCTGCTCACGCTCGCTGCAAACCAGGGGGCCCGCATCGCCCTCGTCGCGGACGGCCCTGATGCCCACGAGGCGATCGAGCGGTTGAGCCGCGTGGTCACCGAATCGCTGGCGGACGCCGCCCGGCCTGCCGCGAGCCGGCACGTGCCATGACCCTTCGACGCGCTTCGCTTGCTCAGGGTCATGGTGAGCGAGCAAAGCGAATCGAACCATGACCCTTCGACGCGTTTCACTTGCTCAGGGTCATGGTGAGCGAGCAAAGCGAGTCGAACCATGATCACCCTGAAAGGCATTCCCGCCTCCCCGGGGGTGGCCATCGGCAAGGCGGTGCTCTTCGACAGCGAGGATCTGCTGATCCCGCGCCGGAGCATCACCGAGGACCAAATCCCGACCGAAATCCTTCGGTTCGAAGAAGCCCTGATCCAGACCCGGCATCAGATCCTGGCGGTTCAGCGCCGGCTGGCCGAGGATCTGAACCAGGAGCACGCGGAGATCTTCAACGCGCATCTCCTCGTGCTGGAAGACCAGAGCCTGCGGGAGGAGGTCCTCAACGGGCTGAAGGCCCAGCGGCTCAACGTCGAGGCGATCTTCAACGACGTGGTCCGCCGGCACCTCAAGGCGTTTGCCCGGACCGAAGACGAGTATCTGCGGGACCGCACCGCGGATATCGATGACGTCCGCAAGCGCATCCTGCGCAATCTGACCGGCCGGCATCCGGACTTCCTGACGCAGCTGAGCGAGCCGGGGGTCGTGGTCGCCCACTCCCTCTCGCCCTCCGAGACGGCCATGATGCACAAGCAGCACGTCCTGGCGTTTATCACGGACATCGGCGGCCGGACCGGCCACACGGCCATCATGGCCAAGTCGCTGGCGATTCCAGCGGTGGTCGGCCTCGAGGTGGCGACCAAACGGGTCCGGAAAGATGCGCTGATCATCGTGGACGGGACGCACGGCGAGGTGGTCGTGGACCCGGACCCGGACACGCGGCACCGCTACGAGGTCGACCAGCGGCGCATGCAGGAGCTCAATCGCCAGCTCCTGCAGCTCAAGGACCTCCCCTCCCAAACATTGGACGGCCACCGCGTGATGCTCTCGGCGAATATCGAGCTGCCTGAGGAGATCCCCTCCGTCATCGCGCATGGCGCCGAGGGCATCGGCCTGTACCGGACCGAGTTCTTCTACCTGAACCGCGCGGATTTTCCCTCGGAGGAAGAGCAGTTCCAGGCGTACAAAGCCGCCGCCGAGCAGTTGAAGCCGCATCCGGTGATCATCCGGACCGTGGACCTCGGCGGGGATAAGTTTCTCTCGCCGCTGGACCTGCCCTCGGAGATGAACCCGTTCATGGGCTGGCGGGCCATCCGGTTCAGCCTGGCGCGCCCCGACATCTTCCGGATCCAGCTGCGGGCCATCCTGCGCGCCAGCCCCGCCGGGAACCTCAAGCTCATGTACCCGATGATTTCGGGCATTGAGGAGCTTCGGCGGGCCAACGAGATTCTGCGCGAGGTGCAGGACGAGCTGCGGCGGGAGGGGATCCCGTTCGCCGAGGCCATGGACGTGGGGGCGATGATCGAGGTGCCCTCCGCCGCCCTCACGTGCGATCTCCTGGCGCAGGAGGTCAAGTTCTTTTCGATCGGGACCAACGACCTCATCCAGTATGCGCTGGCGGTCGACCGGGTGAACGAGCAAATCGCCTATCTCTACGAGCCGACCCACCCCGGGGTGATCCGGCTGATCAAACAGGTCATCGACGGGGGGCATGCGGCCGGCTTGTGGGTGGGGATGTGCGGGGAGATGGCCGGGGAGCCGGCCTCGGCGCTCCTGTTGCTGGGCCTGGGGCTGGATGAGTTCTCCGCCTCGCCCGTGCAGGTCCCCCTCATCAAGAAACTGATCCGCTCCGTGGAGCATCGGGCGGCGCAGGCCGTCGCGCAAGAAGCGCTCACGCTGCGCAGTGGAAAGGAAATTGAAGAGTTTTTGACGGCGCATGTGCGCCGCCTGGTGCCTGAGGCGGCGGAATGACCCTTCGACGCGCTGATCGCTTGCTCAGGGTCATGGTGAGCGAGCGAGAGCGAGTCGAACCATGAGCGACGCCCTCAGCGCGGTGCTGCTGGCGGCCGGCTATGGGACGCGGCTGTACCCGCTGACGAAGGACCGCCCCAAAGCGCTGCTGCCGCTGGGAGACACGGTGCTGCTGGATCCGGTCATGGACGCCCTCCGCGCGGTCCCCGGGCTGGCGTCGATGGTGCTCGTGAGCAACCACCGGTTTGCGGAGGGGTTCCGTCAGTGGCGGGCTCAACGGGGCCTGGCGCTCGAGGTGGTGGACGACGGGACCGACGCCCCGGAAACCCGCCTGGGAGCGATCCGGGATCTCCTGCTGGGGCTGGCCCGCGTGCCGGCGTCGCATGACGCGCTCGTGCTGGGAACCGACAATCTCTTTACGTGGTCGCTGGCGGAGTTTGTGCGCGTCGCCAGAACCAAACGCCCTGCCGCGACGGTGACGCTCCGGCAGTCCCCGTCACGCGACGAGGCCCGTCGGTGCGCGGTCGTGGACGTGGAGCCGGACGGCCGGGTGCGCCGCTATGTCGAGAAACCCGCGGAGCCGTTCTCCTCGATCGTGGGGCTGTGTGTGTACTATCTGCCGTCGTCCGTGCGGCGTCGGGTGCAGGAATTCCTCGACCAGGGCGGCCAGGGGGATGCGCCGGGGTATTTCATCGAATGGCTGGTGAGCCGGGAACCGGTGTATGGGTTCCTGACGGCAGGCGAGTGGTTTGACGTGGGGACGCAAGCCTCGTACCAGGCGGCGGTTCAGCGGTGGCCAGGCGCGGAGAGGGGTCAGACCCCGTCGGGTAACCCGTCGTTCTTGAGGGGTCTGACCCCTCGCGACTCATAAGGAGGTTGCAGGGCATGCGTCGGCATCTGTTTACGTCGGAGTCGGTGACCGAGGGGCATCCGGACAAGATCGCGGACCAGATTTCCGACGCGGTCCTGGATGCCATCTATGAAAAAGACCCCAACGGCCGGGTCGCGTGCGAAACGTTGGTGACGACCGGCCTGGTCGTCGTCGCCGGCGAAATCACGACGTCCTGTTATATCGAGATCCCCCAGATCGTGCGGGAGACCATCCACAACATCGGCTATGTCAGGCCGGAGTACGGGTTTGCCTGGAAGACCTGCGGGGTGGCGACGTCCATCCAGGCCCAGTCTCCGGACATCGCGCTGGGCGTGGACAAGGGCGGGGCCGGGGACCAGGGCATGATGTTCGGCTACGCCACGAACGAAACCCCGGAGTTCATGCCGCCGTCCATCACGCTGGCGCATCAGCTGGCCAGGCGCATGGCGGAGGTGCGCAGGCAAGGCCTCGTGGACTACCTCCTGCCGGACGGCAAGAGCCAGGTGACGGTCGAATACCACGACGGCAAAGTCGCCAGGGTTGAGGCGGTGGTGGTCAGCGCGCACCACAAATCCGGCGTGAGCCTGTCGCGGATCCGCTCGGATATGAAGCGGCTCGTGATTGAGCCGGTGATCCCGAAGCACTGGCTGGACCGGCGGACCAAGGTGTTCGTCAACCCGACCGGCCGGTTCGAGGTCGGCGGGCCCATGAGCGACACCGGCCTGACCGGCCGGAAGATCGTCATGGACACCTACGGCGGCGTCATCGGCCACGGCGGGGGGGCGTTTTCCGGCAAGGACCCCACGAAGGTGGACCGCTCAGCCGCCTACATGGCGCGCTACGTGGCCAAAAACCTCGTCGCCGCCGGGGTGGCGGACCGGTGCGAACTCCAGCTGGCCTACGCCATCGGCGTGGCGGAGCCGGTGTCCATCATGGTCAACACCCATGGCACCGGACGGCTGGCGGACCACAACGTGCTGAGGCTCGTCCGCGAGCATTTCGATTTGACGCCGCTTGGCATCATCCGGACGCTCAAGCTGCGCCGGCCGATCTACCTGAAGACCGCGGCCTACGGGCACTTCGGGCGGGATGACGGGGATGGGTTTACCTGGGAAGAGCTCGACCGGGTCGATGAGCTGAAACGCGCGGTCCGGAGGCTGTCGTGAGTCCGGCGGTCGCCGAACCGTCTGCGATGCCGCGACGAAGGAGTGGGACCTCACCGATGAAGTCAGACGTCAAGGATCGCTCGCTGGCCCGCCAGGGCGGGTTGAAGATCGCCTGGGCCGCGGCCCAGATGCCGGTGCTGCTGCAGGTGCGCGCGCGGTTCGCGCGGACCACGCCGCTCAAGGGCCTGCGGGTGGCCTGCTGCCTTCACGTCACGGCCGAGACCGCCAATCTGGTGATCACCCTGAAGGCGGGCGGGGCGCAGGTCGCCCTGTGTGCGTCCAACCCGCTCTCGACGCAGGACGACATCGCCGCCAGCCTGGTGAAGGACTCGGGCATCCCGGTCTTCGCCATCCGCGGCGAGGGCCGGGCGACCTATTACCGCCACATCACGTCCGTGCTGGCCATCCAGCCGCATGTGACGATGGATGACGGCGCGGACCTGGTGTCCACGATTCACAAACACCCGGAGCAATTCGGGACCCGGGTGGTCGGGGGAACCGAGGAAACGACCACCGGGGTGATCCGTCTGCGCAGCCTGGAGGCCCACGGCCGGCTGCGCTACCCCATCATCGCGGTGAACGACGCGAAGACCAAGCAGCTGTTCGACAATCGCTACGGCACCGGCCAGTCCACCATCGATGGGATCCTGCGGGCCACCAACCGGCTGCTGGCGGGCTCGCACTTCGTGGTCTGCGGCTATGGGTGGTGCGGCAAGGGCCTGGCGCAGCGGGCCAAAGGGATGGGGGCCCAGGTGATCGTGACGGAGGTGGACTCGATCCGCGCGCTGGAGGCGGTGATGGACGGCTTCCGGGTGATGCCGCTTGAGCAGGCGGCCGCCATCGGGGACGTCTTCATCACCGTGACGGGCTGTTCTGGCGTGATCGCCGAGCGCCACTTCAGGCGGATGAAAGACGGCGCGACGATCGCCAACGCCGGCCACTTCGACGTGGAAATCGATCTCAAGGCGCTCAAGCGGCTCAGCCGCGGCGTGCAGCGCGTCCGGCCGGGCGTGGAACAATACACGCTGAAGACCGGCCGGCGCCTCAACGTCTTGGGGCAAGGCCGTCTGGTCAACCTCGCCTGCGCCGAGGGCCACCCGGCGAATGTGATGGACCTGTCGTTCTGCAATCAGGCGTTGGCCTGCGAATACCTGAGCCGCTCGGCCCGCCGTCTCGCGCCGAAAGTCTATCCGGTTCCCGACGCGATGGATCGGAACATCGCGTCGCTCAAGCTGAAGGCGCTCGGCGTGTCCCTCGACCGCCTGATGCCTGAGCAGCAGCGCTATCTGGCGAGCTGGGAACTGGGGACCTGAGGGCGCGCCGACGGCCTTAGCGTAACATCCGGAAGCAGACCCACACCGCGACCGCGTGCGGGAGCCACACCGCCAGCAGCGGCGGGAGGAACCCTTCCTTCCCGATCCCCAAGCCCGTGGCCACGCCGATATAGTAGAGCATCCCCCAGCCCAGGCTGTTGCCCAGCCCCTGGAGATGCCCCCGGACGGCCCGCCGGGTGGAGCCCACGAAGGCGATCAGGCACATCACCAGATTCATCAGGGGAAAGGCCACCTTCGCGTCCAGCTCCACGACATACCGCCGCACGTTCGTAATCCCGATCCCCTTGAGCCGCCGGATCAGCTGGCGCAGCTGGCCGAGCCGCATCGTGTCCGGCTGCGCCTCCGGCTGCCGGAATGAGTCCGGCGTCACGGGCAGCGCAAGGAACCGCTCCACGAACGGCTCCGGTTCCCCCGCCAGGGCGCCGCTGGGCTTGAGGCGCGTGACCGTTCCGTAGAGCAGCAGCCAGCCGTGCGGGGTGAAGAGCGCCCGCTGGGCGTAGAGGCTGCGCTTCGGGCGGTTCTGCGCATCGTGCTCCAGGATCGTCAGGTCCGCCAGCTCCTGCTTCTTCAGATAGAGCGCCCGGGCGTGATAGAGCCGGTTGGCGCGGTCCAAGGCCGTCACGCTGTCCAGGACATCGGCCTGTTCTTCTCCCCGGAACGCTTCCTGCCGAAGCCGCTGATAGACCGCGTTCGTGCCCGGCACGACCCACTCGTTGACCCCGAAGGCGGCCAGGCTCACCAGCCAGCCGACGAAGAGAAACGGGATGACGGCCCGCCGCAGGCTCACCCCCCCGGCGTTCATTGCGAGGAGCTCCTGATGGCGCACGAGCCGCGTGGCGATGAACGCCGCGCCGAGCAGGATCGCCAGGGGGGAGGCGCGGACGAAGACGAGGGGGACGAAGCTGAGATAGTACTGCACGACCGTTCGGACCGGGATGCGGTAGCGCAGGATTTCATCGAGGTGCTCGAAGAGGTCGATGAGGCAGCTGACAAAGATGAAGACGACGATGCACCAGAGCCAGACCGGGATGAGCTGGCGGGTGAGGTAGCGGTCGAGGGTCTTCATCCCACGCCCTGCTGGCTGGCCGAAGGCCGGTCGCTGTCACCATCGGACACCCGTGGTGACAGCGACCGTTTCGCCGTCAGCCGTTGTTGGCGTATCGGATGGCGAAACCCAGCAGGGCGTGGGATCATGCGGGCACGACGCGGGTCAGCGGCGCACGATCCGGGACAGCCAGACGCCTCCGGCGGCCATCCCGATCAGGTTGGGCATCCACATCGCCAGCCACGCCGACGTCCAGCCCTTCAACGCGAGGGCGTTCATGGCGACGCTGCACAGGTAGTAGGCGATAAAGAGCCCCAGCACCCACAGGAAAATGATCAGCCGTTCATGGTGATGCGCCCCCAGCCCCAGCACGAGGCCGAACAACACGAACACGACCGTGGCGAAGGAGGAGGCGATCTTGCGATGGATCTCCAGCGCGATCGGCAGCGTGTCCACGTGCTCCGCCGACAGCCGGACGCGTTCCTGGCCCAATTCCCGGAACGTCATCTCCTTGATCTTCTTCTGCAGCCGGTGCTTGGCGGAGTCCGACGAGAGCTTCATCGTGTAGGTGGTGAACGACACTTTATACAGGGAGCCGGGGCGCTGGGGGTCCCACTCATCCACCGTGCCGTCGTACAGTTTCAATTGCACCTCGCGGCCGTCAGCCGAGGGCTGGAATTCCCCGTGGCTCGCCACGATGGTCCGCGTGGGACCCTGCGGTTTGGGCTCGTAGATCCGGACGTGCGAGAGCCGTTTGCCCTCCACCTGATAGACGAAGATGATGTAGGGGGGGAAGTCCTTGATGAACGTGCCGGCCTCCAGGTAGGCGGTCGGCTGTTTGATGCCGATCGCCTTGAGCTGGCGGCGGAACGCCAGATGGGCGGCCGGGATGATGCGGTCATGCAGGACGAGCATCCCGCCGCTGATCAGGAGCCCGACGGTGAGTAGCGGCCAGATCAACCTGGCCGGCGCCACGCCGGAGGCCCGCATCGCGATGAGCTCGTAGTCTCCGCTGAGCCGCCCGAACGCCAGCACCATCGCGATGAGGCAGGCCATGGGAATCGTGAAGCTCAACAGCGAGGGGATGAGGTAGATCAGCAGCCGGAGGATGTCGAATAGGCTGACGCCTTTGGCGACCACCAGCTCCGCGAATTTGATCATGTTGCCGACCAGGAGCGCCGCCGTGAGCCCTCCCACGGTGACCAGGAACGGCCCGATGTGCTCCCTCAGGACGTAGGTGCGCAGCAGTTTCATGCGGATCGTTCAGCCCGGGCCGCCGCCAAGACGAACACGCGCTCGGCGCCGGCGGTTCGCAGCGCCGCCGCGCAGGCCTGGGCGGTGGCGCCGGTGGTGAAGACGTCGTCAATGAGCAGGACGGCGCTGCTCCGCCGTCCCGGGCGGGCGCGGAAGGCGCCCTGCACGTTGCGCGCGCGCTGGCGCGGCGTCAGGCGGGTCTGCGTCGGGGTCCAGCGGGTCCTGGCTAACGCGGTGGGATCGTAGGGAAGACCGAGCGCGCCAGCGACGGCCTGTGCCAGGACTGCCGCCGGATTGCCGCCTTTCCATCGCTGTTTCAGCCAGTGGAGTGGAACCGGCACCACGGCATCCACCGCGTGCAGGGGAAACGCCGCGGCGGCGGTCTGCGTCATGCGATGGGCCAGCCAGGCGCCGATCCGTCGGCGGCCTTCATATTTAAAGGCGTGGATCGCGTCACGGACCCGGTTCCGGTACAGAAACGGCGCCGCGAGACTGAGGCCGCAGCGCTGGCACACCGGCGGCAGGCACGGCGTCATCGCCTGCCGGCAGGGCTCGCACACCGCGGCGTCATCGGGGAGGCGTCCATGGCATAGCAGGCAGGCCGGAGGGTATAGGAGCGCGACCACGGCGCGGGCATCCATGCGAGGGCTGAGGATAGCATGCGAGCCAACCCAGTGTCAATTCGCCTTCGGCGGGTGACGCGGAGCGGGGGCCCCCGCCGCCCGCCCGCAGATCCGCCATGATCGTTGGCGGACGAGGACGGACGGCGGGGTCGCGCAGCGGCAGGCCCCGCCGAAGTGACCCATCACCAATCTGGGACAGGTCTTGACCGATGTGGGGGGCGCATGTTAGAGTCCCTCCCAACATGCTGAAGTGGCTGCAACGGATTGCCGTGGTCATCTTCTCGGTGGTCGTGGCGCTGGGAGCGCTGGAGGTTGGGCTTCGCCTCTTCTGGTGGAAACGGCTGACGACGCCGCGGCTCGAAGATCACCCGATTTATCACCATCGCCTGGATCCCCACGCGACGTTTCCGCAGCAGTCACCGGATTTCCACACCGTGGCCACCACCAACAACCTCGGCCTGCGCGGCCCGGCCGACTACGGCCCCAAGCCGGCCGGCGCGACACGCCTGCTCATGCTCGGCGATTCCTTCACATTCGGGGTGGGCGTCAATGACGAGGAGACGTTCTGCGCCCTCCTGCAGGGCGCGTTGGACCGGCGCGGGCGGCGGGTCGAAGTCATCAACGCCGGGCTGGGCAGCTACTCGCCGATCCTGGATTACCTGGCGCTCCGGGACCTCTACCTGCCGCTCGAACCGGACGCGGTGATCCTCTGGTTTGATTTCGGCGACCTGCAGGACGATTTCTTCTATGCCCGCAATCTGCGCTACGACGCGCAGGGGGAGCCGGCCGCCTGCCATCCGAATTTCGTCGACGGGCGTTTCAACTGGCGCAGTTATCTGGGGGACCGCAGCGCCCTCGTCAAGTACTTCAACAACAAGTTGATCCGGACGTATCAGAAAATCCGGATCCTCGGCTTGCGGGGCTACGCGCGGGCGAAGCTGCGCGGCGAGCGGGCCAAGGCGGCGATCGCGAAGCTGCCAGGCACCCAGCGCGGCCGCGTGGACCCGCTCCACTATGACCGCTTGCTGATGATTCGGGACCGCAGCCATCTCGCGGAGATCCAGCCGCACTGGGAGCGGACCGCCTCGTATCTCGTGCGCATCCGCAACCTGCTGGCCGCCCGCGGCATTCCCTTCGCCCTCGCCGCGTACCCCTACGGAACTCAAGTCGGGCCGGACCAGTGGGGCAAGGGCCGCGAGGCGTTCGGGTTTGCGTCCGGGGTGACGTATGACGACCCCTTCGCGTTCGAGTTGTTGGAGGCGTTTGCCCGCGCACACGGCATTCCCTTCCTCAACACCTATGCCGCCTTTGTCGGCGCCCGAGAGCAACAGCTGTTTTACGACTGGGACGGGCATTTCACCCCGGCCGGCCACCGCGTCGTGGCGGACTACCTCCAGCACGATCCTGCGACCCAAGCCTTCCTCCGACGGCTCCAGTGATCCGGTTGTCGACGATGGGGGTTTCAGCTATACTAAGCCCTGAATCTCCGACGGACATTCCTGCCATGTGGCATACCCTCACACAGGGACTTCTGGCGTTTGCCAAGCGGGTCGGCGAGGTCCAAGCCTGGCTGATCTTGACGGTCTTTTATTTCCTCATCCTGGCCCCTGTCGCGCTCCTCTTCAAATGCGCGGCGGATCCGCTGCGCCTGCGCCGTGCCCCAGGTTCCATCTGGCACCCCAAGCCTCCTCCGCGCGACCTCCGGCAGTGGGCCAAGGCCCAGTTCTAAGAGCGTTCATGCGGATTCTCGGAATTTCCTGTTTCTACCACGATGCGGCCGCGGCCTTGATTGAGGACGGCCGGCTCATCGCCGCAGCCGAGGAGGAGCGGTTTTCCCGCAAAAAGCACGATGCGGATTTTCCGAAGTTGGCGATCCGGTTTTGCCTGGAGACCGGCGCCCTCAGCGCCCCCGACCTGGATTATGTGGTCTTCTACGAAAAACCGTTCCTGAAGTTCGAACGCATCCTCCTGTCGTCGCTCCAAACCTTCCCCTGGTCCTGCGGGACGTTCCGCCAGGCGATGACGACCTGGCTGCTGGACAAGCTCTGGGTGAAGACGCTGATTCATGAGCAGCTCGGCATCCCGGAGGACCGGATCCTGTTTTCCGAGCACCACCTGTCGCACGCCGCCAGCGCCTTCCTCTGTTCGCCCTTCGAGGAGGCGGCGATCCTGACGGCGGATGCGGTCGGAGAGTGGGCGACGACCACCATGGCCGTCGGGCGCGCCAGCTGGACCGGGCAGCCGCCCAATGCCATCCGCATGCTGCGGGAGATGCGGTTCCCGCACTCCCTCGGCTTGTTGTATTCCGCGTTTACGGCGTTCCTGGGGTTTGAGGTGAATGAGGGCGAGTACAAGGTCATGGGCATGGCGCCCTACGGGACCCCGCGCTACGTGGACGAGGTCTGGCATCTCCTGCGGTTGGCGGACAGGGGCGGCTTTCAGCTCGACATGAGCTACTTCAGCTTTCATCATTCCGCCCGTCAGTCCTTCACCCGAAAATTCGAGCAGCTCTTCGGTCCTCCGCGGGATCCCAAGGCGCCGTTCGTGACCGGGGAATTCGGGGACGAGCTGGACCGCGATCAGGAGCTGTTGAGGCAGAGCCGGCACTACGCGGATATCGGGGCCAGCATCCAGCGGGTGACCGAGGAGATCATGCTCTCGCTGGCCCGCGAGCTGTACAAAGAGACCGGCATCCCGCGCTTGTGCCTGGCCGGCGGGGTCGCCTACAACAGCGCGGCCAACGGCCGGATCATGCGGGAAACGCCGTTTCAGGAGGTCTACATTCAGCCGGCGGCAGGCGATTCCGGCGGGGCGCTGGGCGCCGCGCTCTATGCCTATCACGTGATCCTGCAGCAGCCGCGCCGGTTCATCATGGAGCACGCCTACTGGGGCAAGGCGTTCGATGAGCGGGCGATCGCCGAGGCGGTCCAGCGCCATGGGCTCTCCGCCAGGCGGCTGGGGAGCGAGCAGGAGGCGGTGCGTGAGACCGTGCGGCACCTCGTGGACGGCCGCGTGGTGGGGTGGTATCAGGGCCGCTGTGAATGGGGCCCACGGGCCCTCGGCAACCGCAGCATCCTGGCCGACCCGCGCCGCAAAGACATGAAGGCGATCGTCAACCGCAAGATCAAGTTCCGCGAGCCGTTCCGGCCGTTCGCCCCCTCCATACTGGACCGCAGCCTGGGTCAGTTTGTAGACTATCCGATCGCGAAAGGCCTGGCGGCGGCGCGGTTCATGTTGTGCGTCAGCCCGATCCGCCCCGAGCGCCGCGAGACCATCCCGGCGGTGACCCACGTGGATGGGACCGGCCGGCTGCAGGCGGTTGAACAAGCCGCCAATCCGTTGTACTATCGCCTCATCGAAGCGTTCGAAGCCGAGACCGGGGTGCCGGTGGTGTTGAACACGTCCTTCAACCTGAAAGGCGAGCCGATTGTGAACCGGCCGGACGAGGCGATCTCCACGTTCCTGCGCAGCGACATGGATGCCCTGGTGATGGGCACCCACCTGGTCACGAAGAATCATCCTGAGGAGCAGACCGAGTCGATGAATCCCGCCCCTTTGCCTTCCGTCCAATCTAAACCGGAGATGACGAAACGACGTCGGCCTTCGTCCATGCGTGTCGAAGAACGACACAGCAAAGGGGCGGGATGAAGTGGGCCAAGCGGTTGTCCAGTCGGTTCTCCGTGATGGGGGAGCTGATGGGATTCTTGTGGCAGCAGCGCCTGTGGTGGCTGATCCCCATGGTCGGCGTCCTGCTGCTGTTCGGGCTGCTGCTGTTGTTTGCCCAGAGCTCGCCTCTCGCGCCGTTCGTCTACACGCTGTTTTAATCCTCGCCGCCCTCCTACGTCTGCGAGTCCTACATTTGCCGATTGCCCACCACCGATCCGGCCACCCTCTCCCGCCTCCTTGAGCCGGCTCCGCACCCTTAACACACGCCGTCGTCCTTCCTCACACACGGGGACCGCGATATTGTGCGTTTTGTCACCACGACCCTGGACAAGAAGTGACATTTGACCCTCTCGACAATTTGAACAAGTGGAACAAGATGTCAAAGCACCCTTGATGCTTTGCGTCAAGATGTGCTATGCTTTCAATCAGCCGTGTGACAAACCCGCCACCCAGCGTGGCGGGTCAGCCCCCAGGCTCTTGTCGGGGTGGCTGAGGCTAACCATCTGTAAGGGTGGGGCGCAAAGCTACGGGCCCTTGACATCTAAGATGTCAAGGACAGCCGAGCTGCCAAAACGGACATGGCCAATACCGTAGACCATAATTCATCCTCTCCGCAGAATCACGCCCGGGCGCACCGGGTCATCGCCTCCCTCAACCGCGAACAGGTCGATGTCCTTGATAAGATCGGCAAGGACGCGCTGTTCTCCTCAGGCACCAAGCTCTCCCGCACCGAAATCCTCTCCGCCCTGGTGAACGTCCTGCGGCGGTTGAACCTCACCGGGGAAGGGATTCAGAGCCCGGCGCAGTTTGAGCAGCGGGTGGTGGATCTGGTCATCAAGGCACGAGGAGGCAAACATCATGCCTAGCGCCACAGGGAAACAGACCGTCGAACAGCTCTTGCGGCTCGTGGTGGAGCAGGGGGCGAACGACCTCCACCTGACCGCCAACCAGCCGCCGCACATGCGCGTCAGCGACAAGCTCATCCCCATGGACCATCACGCAACCTTGAGCGGAGACGACGTGCGGGAACTCGCCTACAGCCTGTTGTCCCAGGAGAAGATCGAGCGGTTTGAGCGGTGGAAGGAGCTCGACTTCGCCTTCTCGGTCGAGGGCGTGGCGCGGTTCCGGGCGAACTACTTCATCCAGCAGGGCCACGTGGGCGCCGCCATCCGGATGCTGCCGTTTAGGATCTACGGCTTTGAGGAGCTGGGGCTGCCGGTTCAGGTGGTGACCGATATGTGCAACAAGACCAAGGGGCTGGTGCTCGTGACCGGGGCGACCGGCTCCGGCAAAACGACCACCCTGGCCGCGATGGTCGACTTCATCAACGCCGCGCGCAACTTCCACATCATTACGGTGGAGGACCCCATCGAGTACGTCCACGACTGCAAGAAGTCGATCGTCGATCAGCGGGAGGTCGGGGCGGACACGCAATCCTTCGCGCAGGCTCTCAAGCATGTGCTGCGGCAGGACCCCGACGTCATCCTGATCGGCGAGATGCGCGACCTGGAAACGATTGAGACCGCCCTGACAGTGGCCGAAACCGGCCACCTGGTCTTCGCCACCCTGCACACGTCGGATGCGGCCTCCACGATCAACCGGATCGTGGACGTGTTCCCGGCGCATCAGCAGAACCAGGTCCGCATCCAGCTGTCCATGGAACTGCTGGGCGTGATCGCCCAGCAGCTGATCCCGAAGGCCAGCGGCAAGGGCCGCGTGCTGGCGGCGGAAGTCCTCCTGGCCAATCACGCGGTGCGCTCCCTCATCCGGGAGCAGAAGACCCATCAGCTGTATTCCGTGATCCAGACCGGCCAGAAAGACGGCATGAAGACGATGAACCAGTCGCTCTACGAGCTCTACCTCAAGCAGGCGATTGCGCTGGATGACGCGCTGGCGCGGTCCGGCGATCCCGACGATTTGATGCGGCTCGTGAAGCGGTAGGACGAGGAGAGGGGGCCGGGAACCACAGCCCGTGGTGCAGATGGCGCGGCGCATCATCACGAAGCGGATCGGGGACATCCTCCTGGAGCGCGGGGTCATCACCCCCAAGCAGCTCGAGGGCGCCCTGCAGCGCCAACAAGAGCGCGGCGGGCTCTTGGGCCAGGCGCTCATCGACCTCGGGCATGTCACCGAGGAGGAAGTGGCCCTCGCCCTGACCGCCCAGTACGGCTTTCCGTATCTGCCGCTTGACAACTATGAGATTGACCGCGACGTGACCCAACTGGTCCCCGAACATGTCGCGCGGCAGTACTGCCTGATCCCCATCGACCGGATCGGCAACGCCTTGACGGTCGCCATGGCCGACCCATCCAACTCCCAGGCGATCGAAGACATCGAGATTCTCACCAACTGCGTGATTCAGACGTTCGTCAGCACGCCCTCCCATATCCAAAAAGCCATCAACCGCTGCTACAAGCACGAGACGGACGCCGCACCCACCCCGCCAACCTCCAACACGTCGTAGGACCGCCGCCATGTCGAGCCTCAAGGAGCGTCTCATTGAGGTCCTCGTGTCCAACCGCCTGCTCACGCCGGAGCAGCTCGAAGACGCGCTGAGGATTCAGCAGCGTCAAGGCGGCAGCCTCCAGAAGATCCTCATCGACCATCGGTTCGTGGACGAGCAGCATCTCCTGGCCGCCGTCAGCCAGGGCCTGGGGGTTCCGCCGATCAGCCTGGGGCGCCTCAAGATCGACCCCGCGTTGAAGACCAAGGTCCCCCGCGAGGTCGCCAAGCAGCACCAGATTGTGCCGATTGCCTGCATGGGCAACACCCTCACCATCGCCATGGCGGATCCCTTGAACATCTTCGCGCTCGACACGCTCACGACGATGACCGGCCTGACCATCAATCCGCTGCTGGCCTCGGCGCAGGACATCCAGGAGACGATCGATCTCTACTACGGAACCGGGATCGAAGAAACGCTGCAGGAAATCGCCAAGGGCAGCGGCGGGGCGGTGGAGGTGCTGCGGGCGGAAGCGCCGCAGGAGGAGACCGACGTCAACCGCCTCATGCAGCTCACCCAGGAGGCCCCGGTCGTCCGGATGACCGACGCGCTCCTGGCGAAGTCCGTGTCGCTCCACGCCTCCGACCTCCTCATCGAGCCGATGGAGAGGGCCGTCCGCATCCGCTATCGGGTGGACGGCGTGCTCCAGGAGGGCGAGGCGCCCCCCCGGCAGATGCAGCAGGCGGTCGTGTCCCGCATCAAGATCATGGCCGAGCTGAACATTGCGGAGCACCGGCTGCCGCAGGACGGCCACTTCGCCTTCCGGGCGGAGGGGCGGATGATCGACGTCCGCGTCTCGGTCCTGCCGACGAACTTCGGCGAGAAAATCGTCCTGCGGGTGCTGGATAAAGGGCAGATCCATCTCAATATCGATGACCTGGGGTTCTCCCCGGAAGATTTGAAAACCATCAAGCGATGCGCGGAACGTCCGCACGGCATGATCCTGTCGACCGGCCCGACCGGGTCGGGGAAGACGACGACGATGTACGCGCTCTTAAAGGCCATCGACAGCCCGGAGAAAAACATCGTGACGGTGGAGGATCCTGTGGAATTCCAGCTTGAGGGCATCAACCAGGTCAATGCCCGGGCGGAGATCGGGCTGACCTTCGCCAAGGCCCTCCGGGCGATCCTCCGCCAGGACCCCGACGTCATCATGGTGGGGGAAATCCGCGATGCGGAAACCGCGGACATGGCCGTGAAATCCGCGTTGACCGGGCACCTGGTCTTGAGCACGCTCCATACGAACAGCGCCGCCGGCAGCATCGTGCGGCTCGTGAACATGGGGATCGAGCCGTTTCTCCTCAACTCCTGCCTCATGGCGGCGATCGGCCAGCGGCTGGTCCGGAAAATCTGCCCCCAGTGCAAAGAAACCTACCGGCCGCCGAAAGGGCTGGCGCAGAAAGCCGGTCTCCTGGGGCCGGATGGGCAGAGTCCGTCGCTGGCCAGGGGCACGGGGTGTTCCTCCTGTCTGCAGTCCGGGTATCGGGGGCGGGACGTGATTGCGGAAGTCATCGCCCTGACGCCGGACATTCGCAGCCTGATTCTCCGGCGCGCCCAGGAACGCGAGGTGGAGGAGGCGGCCCGCAAAGCCGGGATGCGGACCCTGCGCGAGCACGGCCTGCTCAAGGCCACGGCGCACGTCACGACGCTCGATGAGGTGTTCCGGACGACGATCGGGGAGGTGGTGGAGGGATGACCCTTCGACGCGGCCTTCGGCCTTGTGGTTCGACGGGCTCACCATCCCTCGAACCATCCCGAGCGAGGTCGAGGGACTCAGGGTCATGGTGAGCGGAGTCGAACCATGAGCTTCAAGGATCGCCTGTCGAAGGCGCTGGTCGCCAAGGGGCTGCTGAAGGAAGAGCAGCTCGGCCAGCTGGCCCGTGAAGCGGGTGCGGCGAAGAAGAGCCTGGCGCAGGTGGTGATCGAGCGGGGTCTGGTCACGGAGACCGCGCTCGTCGGGCTCCTCGCGGAAGAGCTGGGCATCCCCACGCTGTCCCTGTCGAAATACCGGATCGATCCGGCGGTGGCCCGCATCATCCCGGAACGGATCGCCCGGCAATACACCCTGATCCCGATCACCAAATTCGGAGAACGCCTGGTCGTGGCGATGGCGGATCCGATGAACATCTTCGCGCTCGATGATCTCAAGGTGCTGACCCGCTATGCGGTGGATCCGGTGCTGGCGAAGGACGCGGACATCCGGCGCGCGATTGAGCAGGCCTACGGCCAGCCCTCCAACCTCGCGATCGCGCTCTCCGGCGACAACGGCGAGTCCGCCTCCGTGACGGAGACCGACACCCTGGACAGCACGGTCCAGCTCATGTTGTCCGAGGAAGCCGGCGATGCCCCGGTCGTCAAAGCCATCAACCTGATGATTGTGGAAGCGCTCCGCAACCGCGCCTCGGACATCCATCTGGAGCCGGTGGAGCAGGGGCTGCGCATCCGCTACCGGATCGACGGGCGCCTGCGGGAAGCGCATCGCCTGCCGAAGGCGATCCAGAGCACCGTGTTGACGCGGCTGAAGATTCTCTCAGGGCTCGACATCACGGAGTGGCGGCTGCCGCAGGATGGGCGGTTCAAAGTCCGGCTGGACGCGCGCGAGGTGGACTTCCGGGTGTCGGTGCTGCCGATCACCCATGGCGGCAAGGTCGTGCTGCGGGTGCTGGATCAGAGCAACCTGTCCATCGGGTTGGACCACCTGGGATTCCTGCCGGAGTCGATCGAGCGGTTCAAGGAGGCCGTCAGCCGGCCCCACGGCATGATCCTGGTGACCGGCCCGACCGGCTCCGGGAAGTCCACGACGCTCTACTCGATCCTCAACCAGCTCAACAACCCGACCCGCAACATCACGACCATCGAGGATCCGGTGGAATACCAGCTGGCGGGCATCACCCAGGTGCAGGTGAATCCCGACATCGGCCTGACGTTCGCGGCCGGGCTGCGGGCCCTGCTGCGCCAGAGCCCTGATGTGGTGATGGTCGGCGAGATCCGGGACTTTGAAACGGCTGACATCGCCATGAAAGCCAGTCTGACCGGCCAACTCGTGCTGTCCACCCTGCATACGAACGACGCGCCCTCGGCGGTCTCGCGGCTGGTGGACATGGGGGTGGAGCCGTTCCTGGTGGCCTCGAGCGCCACGCTCATCGAGGCCCAGCGGCTGGTCCGCAAGCTGTGTCCGAACTGCCGCAAGCCCGCCGAGCCGCCCAAGGATCTGCTGAAACGCTTGAACTGCTCCCCGGGGAAGGAGGCGACGTTCTTCCGGGCGGAGGGGTGTCACCTGTGCAACCGCAGCGGCTATCGGGGCCGGATGGGCATCATCGAGGTCTTGATGGTTGATGAGCATGTGAGGGAGCTGATCGTGGGGAAGGCCCAGTCCTGGGAAATCAAGGACTATGCGGTCACGCGCCTGGGGATGACCCCGTTGCGCGAAGACGGCCTGAGGAAGGCGGCGATGGGATTGACGACGCTGGAAGAGGTCCTGCAGGTGACGTCGGAGGAGTAAGCGGATGCCGAGTTTCGCCTACGTCGTCAAGGACAAGGCCGGGCAGACGCACCACGGCGTGCTCGACACGCCCTCGCGGCAGGCCCTCATCGAGCAGCTCTGGAAACAGGAATTCGTCGTCCTGTCGATCGAGGAACGGCAGGCCAAGCGGGCGAGGGCCTTCTCGCCCGGCGGCGTGAAGGCGCACCAGCTGGTCGTGTTTTCGCGCCAGCTGGCGACGATGATCGGCAGCGGGATCCCCATCATCGGTTCCCTGGATGCGCTCGCCGAGCAGATGGAGGACCGGAACTTCCGGCGGATCCTGCGGCGCATGCGGGATGATGTCGAGGCCGGCTCCAGCCTGTCGGAAGCGCTGGCCAAGCACCCCCGCGCGTTCTCCGACTTCTTCCTGAACATGGTCAGAGCCGGCGAGTCGTCAGGGCGCCTGGATGAAATCCTGGACCGGCTGGCCAACTATCTGGAAAAGATCGACGTGATGCGCCGGAAGGTCCAGGCCAGCCTGTACTATCCGGCCGTCGTGACCGTCCTGGCGATGGGGATTACCGCGTTCCTGGTCATCTTCGTCGTGCCGAAATTCAAAGACATCTTCGCCTCGCTCGGGGGGCAGCTGCCGCTCGCCACGCGCCTGCTGCTGCAGGTGAGCGATTTCATGCGCCACTTCCTCTTGCTGGAGATCGGGCTCCTGATTGCGGCCATCATCGGCTTTCGGATGTACATCGGGACCAAGGGCGGACGGGCCTGGTTCGACCGCGTCAAACTGGACCTCCCCGTCATCGGCATCCTCCTGCGGAAAGTGGCGATCGCCCGGTTTGCCAGGACGCTGGCCACGCTCGCGCGGGCCGGCGTGCCCATCCTGACGGCGATGGAAATCGTGGCGAGGACATCCGGCAACAAAGTGATTGAGACGGCGGTGATGACCGCGCGCACGAGCGTGCGGGAAGGGGAGAACATCGCCGATCCGCTCGCCCAGAGCAAGGCGTTCCCTCCGATGGTGACGCGGATGATTTCCGTCGGGGAAAAGACCGGCGAGCTCGAGAAGATGCTGTCCAAGGTCGCCGATTTCTACGAAAGCGAGGTCGACGCCGCCGTCTCCGGGCTGACCAGCCTGATCGAACCGCTCATCATCGCGTTCCTCGGGCTGGTGATCGGCTCCATCGTCATCGCGCTCTTCATGCCGATCTTCACCATCACCCAGCTCATCCAGCGATAAGGGGCTTGACGAAGCCCCGGTCCCCACGGTATAGTAGAAATAACTCACGAGAAAGCCACACCTCCGCCACCATGCGTGGCGGATCCGCCGATGCATGTTGGCGGACGTCGAAAGGCGGGGCCGGAAAGCCACAGGCCCAAGAATGTGCAGGCAGTTGACCGTGTTCCCGGCACGGGGCGACTGACCAGCAGGGCAGCTGGGTTGCCGCATGAGGACAACGAGCGATGGAGTGGGAGCCATTGTCCGCGCGGCAGTGGCTTTTTTCTTGGAAGGAGGTGAGACCGCAGAGCACGCACGTAACGGCAAGGGGCAGACCCCATGTGTCGGGGTCAGACCCCGTCAGTTGAGACCATTGTTCTTGAGGGGTCTGACCCCTCTAAAGGAGGCTTCATTCGATGAGTCCATTCAAACGACAGGCTCGAGCAGGGTTCACCCTGATCGAGATCATGATCGTCGTGGCGATCATCGCGCTCCTGGCGGCGGTGGCGATCCCGAACGTGCTCCGCGGCCGGACCAGCGCGAATGAATCCGCGGCGATCAGCAACATGCGGGCCCTGATGAGCTCGCTGGAGATGTACCGGTCGGTCAACAACGTGTATCCGGATGACTTCGACGATGACATGTATGGAGCCGGCGGGGACTGTGATGCTGGCGTCGCGCCGGATCCGGACTACGGTCCGCCATCGTTCTGTCTGGACCTGATCGCCGGGGACGACGTGCAGGGGTTCGACTACATCTACACCAACCTGCCGGCCGCCTGTGACAATACCGCGGGATCGGAGTGTGTGCAGTTTACGTTGACGGCCGATCCGGTCGATGCGGGGAGAACCGGCACCCGATCCTTCTATGTGGACGAGTCCGGGACCATCCGACACTGCACGGCGGATGCGGATGACGACTTGGCGACGGTCGCCGACGAGACATTGGACGATCCGCCTGCGGACTGTGCGTAATCGGATCGTGTGAATCGGTTAACTGACGTGCATGAAAGCGGCCCCATGTCCGGGAACGCGGGGCCGCTTTCATGTTTCCGACACGGGTTCACGTTTCTTGAGATTCTGGTCGTGGTGACGATCCTGAGTCTCCTGGCGCTGCTCGGGCTGGTCAACGTGGTGCGAGCGCGGCTGGTGGGCAACGAGACCGTCACGATTGCGAACCTCCGGGAATTATCGGTGGCCCTGCGGGCCTATCACAGTGTCAACAACACGTACCCGGATCCGCTGGGACTGCTGAGTGATGTGACGCCGCCCTATGTGTATCCGGAGCTGACCGGCGGCAGCGGCGCCAACGGGAATGCGGATCTGGCCGGCTATGCGTATGACTACGTCTGGGAAGGCCTCGACGATTACGCGCTGATCACCAGGCCGGTGACCGAGAGGGTGACCGGCGTCAGGCGGTTTTGGGTGGACGAGACGAGTGCGATTCGGTATACCGTGGATGGGACTGACCCAACCGTCAACAGCCCGCTGATTCAATGAACCGACACGGGTTGACGCTGATCGAGCTGATGGTTTGCGTGACGCTGTTGGTGGTCGGCATCACGGCGCTCCTGGGGGCCTTCCTCAGCCAGATGGCGCTCAACGAGCATGCCCGGAACATGGCCTGGGCGATGAACGACGCCAACCGCGTGATGGAGCGGATGCGCCAGCTGAACGTCAATTGCGACACGCCCTCCGCGGCGGCGCCGTCGGAATGCGGCGACGGGAATGATGCGTGCGCTGACTGGAACGATTGGCTGGCGGACACCGCAGAAGGGAAAAGCATCGAGCCCGACCCGGACACCTACGAGTTGATTACCATGACGAGCACCGGCACCGATCCCCTCCAGGTCACCGTGGCCGTCTGCTGGCGCCACAAGAGCCGCGTGATCGGCGAATGCACGTGGGACGCCGGGACCGAAACCTTTGATACCGATGACGTCGATGGAGACGGCATCATCGAATCGCCGGCGATGCTGTCCACCCTGATGACGTGCCGTTCGGAGTCTTGAGATGACCACAGTCCCGGTGTCAGGCACCTCGCGTGCGCTCGGAGCCAGACACCGGTCAGCGGGGTTTACGCTCATCGAGGTGATGATCGTCCTGACGATCCTGCTCGGCGTGTTCGGGGCGGTCTTAATCAGCTTCTTGGTGGGGCGCCGCTCCCATGTGGCCGGCGACGCGTATGTGCAGGTCCAGCAGGAGGCCCGCCGGGCGGTGGATGAGATGATCAAAGAGCTTCGGGGATCCACCACCGATCGGCTGTTCCTGGTGGGCACTGACACGGTCGTCTTCCAGGTTCCGAACGACAACGATGACGACGGCAGCGTCACGACCGGAGGGGCCCTGGAATGGGGCGCGCCGGGGGTGGCGGACGGCTGCATCCAGTACGCCTTCACCGGAGGCCAAATCCAGCGGACGCTGCTGGCCGGGCCGTTTGATTCCGAGGCGCAGACCTGCGGCGACGCGGCCGCCGGGGAGCCGGTCTGGACCGTCGGCAACCACGTTGAGGACGTGACGTTCACCGCCACCACCGGCGGCATGCGCATCTCCGTGACGACGCAGATGACCGAACAGCTAGCCGGGGACGGGCAGAGCGCGACGATCACCGGCCGCGCCCAATACCGAAACCTCTGAATGAACCTAACGTCTGTGACGCTGCCTCCCGCCCTGCAATCCGTCGTGGCGACTCTCAAGCGTTTCGCGGTCATCCAGCGGAGAGAGCCGAAGTGCACCATCGGGCTGGACCTGGGCACCTCGTCGCTCAAAGTGGTGGCCCTCGGCCCGCGCAAGGCGTCCGGGATGCGTCCGCTGCTGGCGCAGCGAGCGGTGCTGGTGCCTGACGCGGCGGATGACGAGCGCCTCATCGGCCTGCTCAGAGACACCATGAGCAGCCTGCAGCTGCCCGTCAACGCCGTCACCTTGTCCATCAGCGGCCAATGGGTCATCATGCGGGTCGTGGAGATGCCGACGTTGGACCCGGAGGAGCTGGCGCGCGCGCTGCCCTTTGAGGCCCAGCGGCATGTGCCGTTCAATATCCAAGACGTGGTGCTCGATGGCGCGACGCTGGGTCCGGCGGAAGGCGGAAAGATCTGGGTCCTGATTGTCGCCGGCAAGCGCGAGATGCTCGACCGGCGGATTGCGGTGGCGAAGCGCGCCGGGCTGGAGCCGGAGGCGGTCGACGTCGACGCGGTGGCCTTGGCGAACGCGTTCCTGGCCCAGTTCAACGGACAGCCGGCCGTCGGCACCCAGGCCCTGCTCAACCTCGGCGCGCAATGGACCAACCTGGTCATCCTCAAGGATCGCATCCCGTATCTGGTCCGGGACGTGCCCTGGGGGGCGGGCCGGCTGCTGCATCAGGCCGCAGAGCAGCTCGGGGTCGATGAGGCGTCGGTGACGGCGCAAGTGTCGCAGGGCAAGCCGGCGACGCCTGAGCTGCTCGCGGCCTTGAAGGCCGGCTGCGAATCGGTGACGGCGGATCTCCAGTTGTCGTTCGATTTTTTTGAGAGCCGGTTCGGGACCCCGCCGGACCGGATTCTGGTCAGCGGCGGGCTCAGCCAGTCGTCGAGCGTCTTGGACGCCCTCAAAAGCCATCTCGCGCAGCCCCTCCACATGTGGGCGCCTCGCGAGGGGTTGACGGGCCAGTTCGCCGTGGCCTATGGGTTGGCGCTTCGGACCATCGGCGCGTAACGTGCCATGATCACGATTAACCTGCTCCCGGAGTCGGCTCGCAAGGTGCGCACGGTCTCGCTCCATGACCTGCCGCGCTCACCCCTGGCGCTGGTCATCGGCGGCGCCCTGATCGGACTCTGGCTCGTCCTGGCGGCCGCCAAGGGCCTGTATCAGACGCGCCTGGGCCAATTGAAGACCCGCATGCAGCAGCTCCAACCCACGCAGGGGGAGGCAGAGGCCTTGCGCGCCTCGGTCGACACGCTGCGGACGCAGCAGCAACTCTACCAGCGGATCAGTCAGGCGCGCAGCCAGTGGGCGCGGTCGTTGAACGCGCTGTCCGACGTCGTGCCGGACGGCCTGTGGCTGCGCGAGCTGGTCATCGAGCCCAAAGAGAAGGTGGAGTTCAAGGGATCCATCGTGGCGCAGGGCGGGGAAGAGATGGTCCGGCTGAGGCGGTTGGTCCAGGACCTGAAGTCCGATCCCCGCTTTCTGATGCCGGGATGGGATCTGCAGATTGACTCGATCAAAAGCGTGCCGGACGGCCAAATCGAAGTCCTGGAATTCGCCATGACCTACAACCCGGCCCAGCGCCAGCCGGCACGCAAGCCGTCCACCAAGAAGAAACGATGAGCCCGCGGCCGGCCATCTCGCTGAAGACGAAGCGCCAGCAGGTCCTCGCGGGCGTTTTTCTGGTTGTGGCGGTCGGCGCGTGGGTGTATTATGCGTACGCGTTGACGCCGCTGATGCGGACGGTGGGGCGCTTAGCGAAGGATGTCTCAGCTGCGAGCAAGCAACTGAAAGCCATCGAGACCTCGGTCGCCCAGGAGCCTCAGTTGCGTCAGGAGCACGCCCGTCTCACCCAGGCCATCGACGCGCTCCAGACCGCCGTTCCGCGTGAAGAGGATCTGCCCGCCGTCATCCAGCGTCTCTCGGAAGTCGCCCACCAGACCGGCGTGAAGATTCAGACCATCCACCCGC
Organism: Candidatus Omnitrophota bacterium; assembly: GCA_016192545.1. GTDB lineage: Bacteria > Omnitrophota > Gorgyraeia > Aquiviventales > Aquiviventaceae > JACPTX01. Next base: position 59,131 of record JACPTX010000054.1, read on the forward strand.
AGCGCTCCCTGGAGAGCGTCAGCGATGACGATCTCGCGTTCCTTCCGCCCGCACCCAAGCCTCCGGCAGGCAAGGCCAAGACGAAACCGGCGGCGGCTCCCGGGCTCCTGCCGTACCGGGGGATTCCCATCCAAATCGACGCCCAGGCCGGATTCCATCAGGCGGGGGCTTTCGTCAGCCAGATGGAAGGCGGGGATCAGGCGATGCGGCTCACACAGGTTCGGATCAGCGCGAACAGCAAGGACCTGCGGCGGCACCAAGTCCGCATCACCATGCTGGGGTATTTCATGACCCCCCCGGAGGCCGATGCGCCGCGGACCGGGGCCCCGGGTTCCTGATGGGCGTCTTTTTTTCCGGCGGCATGAGCAAGCGCTTCCTCGTCGCCACCCTGCTCCTGTGGGCCGGGTCGGAGTCGGTGAGCGGCGTGGACACCGAGCCGCAGGAGCCGGGGCGCTCGCCGCAGGGGTATGACGCGAAGGGCAAGCGCGATCCGTTCGTGCCGTTGGTGCGCGAGGGCCGGTTCGTCAGCGCCGTCGCCGGCGGGGTCGGGGATTTTTCCAACCCGGCGCTGGCCGGGATCCTCTGGGATCCCAGCGGGCACTCCATCGCCCTCATCAATGAGATGGAAGTCAAGGTCGGCGACGTCTTGGGGGAGTATGAGGTGTCCGAGATCCGGCAGGATGCCGTGGTCTTGATGCGGCAGGGCAAGCCGCTCGTCCTGCAGATGTCCTTTGACAGCGCGCCGGTGAAGGACAAGAAGGACAAAGGGAGGTGAGTGCGGTGGACAGACGGATGCTGCTCGCGGGCCTCGCGTGTGGATGCCTTGGAATCTGGCAGATCGGCTGGGCGGCGGAAGCGCCTGTGGCGGACGGGGCGGCCGCGCAGACCGAGGAGGCTCCGACCACTGAGGCCGAGGAGGAGCCTTCGACGGAACCCGCGGCCCAAGCGGACGCCGCGCCTGCCCCGTTGGACGGGCGTCCTACGGGGCCCGCGTCCGGGCCTGTTGCGGCATCGTCCGGGCTGATCACCGTGGACTTCAAAGACGCGGACATCCGCCAGGTCCTGCGGGTGATCGCCTTGAAGAGCGGCGTGGACATCGTGGCCGGGCCGGATGTCGAGGCCGTCGTGACGATCAAGCTGACGAACGTGCCGTGGGAGCAGGCGCTCGACATCATCCTGCGCACCTACGGCTTCTCCTATGACCGGCAGGGCGACGTGATCCGCGTCCTGACCCGCGAGGCGGTGGAGCAGGAGGCGCTCGCGACCGAGGTCTTTCCGTTGAGCTACGCCAACGCCGAAGAGGTCATGCCGATCGTGAAGGAGATGCTCTCGGACCGCGGCAAGGTCAAGTTCGATGCGCGGACTAACACCGTCGTGATCACCGACCTGCCGGCGACCCTGTTCCAGATGCGCCGGGTGGTCGGCCGATTGGACCAGCAGACCCCCCAGGTGCACATTGACTCGAAGATCATCGAGACCAAGTTGACCAAGGACGAGAATTTCGGCATCGAGTGGTTTGACAGCATCGGAACCACCATCGATCCGGCGATCATGCCGACGACCTTTCCCTGGCCCGGCGGGAACGATTTCGGCAACGTGGGGTCCACCTTCCTCCCGCGGCCAGGCAGCTTGTCGCCGACGACCGGGGCCTCGCTGACCAAAGGCCGGGTACCCGAGACCGGCGGGCAGTTTACGTTCGGCACGATTGATACCGGGTCGCTCGCCGTCACGCTGAACATGCTGAAGCAGAGGGTCAACACGAACATCATCTCGCATCCGACGATCGTGACGCTGAACAACCAAACCGCGCTGGTGCAGGTGGGGGAGGACATCAACATCCCCAACTTCCAGATCGATTCCTCCAGCGGCTTGGCGACCGTCACCGGGTTCAAGACGCGCAAAACCGGGGTGATTATGGAGGTCACCCCCCATGTGAATCCGGAACGGGAAATCGTGCTGGACCTCAAGCCGGAAATCACCGAGGTCGGCGCGACCTTTGACAGCTACGCCTCGGGCGTGTCGTTTCCCCGGTTCACGGTTCAGAAAGCTGAGACGCATGTCCGTCTCAAAGACGGCGAAACGCTGGTGATCGGCGGGCTGGTCAAGCGGAAGGTGGTCGTGACCGACAACCGCGTGCCGATCCTCGGCGACATCCCGCTCCTCGGCGCGCTCTTCACCAACCGCCGCGAGGCCTCCGATCCGCATCAGGACCTGCTGATTTTCCTTTCCGTACGACTCATCGAAGACGCCGCCCCGCAGCCGGCCCTGGCGCAGCAACCGGAGGAGAAACCGTGATGCGCGTGCCGCGTCCCCTCCTGATCGCGCTCCTTGGCCTGTTGGGGTTCGCGGGAGTGCTGGCAGGCACGCAGCCGCGGAGCAGCGCCCAGCAAGCGGAGAAGACGAAAGCGGAGCTGGCGGCGCTCGACAAAAAACTCAAAGAAGTCCTGGCGACGCAGCAGGCCATCCTCGACAAATTGAACACCGTGCTGGAGGAGCTCAAGATCGTCAAGGTCCGCTGCACGGTGCTCCGCTAGGTTGACCCCGGAGCCGGCGGCGACGCCTATCTCACGGGGTTGACGCTCCAAAAACCCTCGTGGTATACTGCTCCACTCGGCAACCATGGGGGCACGCCACGGTATTACCGAACTGGGTTGACCTCTTCGTCATTCTAATTCCAATCCTGCGAGCTTGTTACAGCGGCTGGGAGCGGGGATTCCTCGCAGAGCTGTTCAGTCTGCTCGCGTGGGTCGGGGCCACGGTCCTGGCGTGCCGGTATTATCTCCCGCTCGCCGAGTGGGTCTCGCAATGGATCCGGCTGGAGCAGCCCGTCCGCGAGTTCGCCGCGTTCCTCGCGCTCTTCAGCGTCGGGTCCCTGATCCTGGTCCGGGTGGTCGCCCATCGCCTGGCCGTGCTGCTCAGGTGGCAATCCATGAACTGGGTGACCGGCGGGTTCGGGCTCGCGCTGGGCGGGCTTCGAGGCGTGTGGTGGGTCGGGATCGCCCTGCTCGTGCTGCAGGCGACAGGATGGGCCTACCTCGGCCGCAGCATCAGCGAGCGGTCGGTGTTTGGGCCGCGGGTCATGCGCGTCGTGTTCCAGAGCCTGGGGCAGGTGACCCGGTGGATGCCCGGTTCGCCAAGCCCTGAGCTGCTGATCCCCTCGCTGCAGCCCTGAGCGCACACGTCATGGCGTTGATTCCAGAACAGATTCTCGACGAGATTCAGGCCCGCGTGGACATCGCGGAGCTGATCGGCCGCTCCGTCCCGCTCAGGCGGGCCGGGCGCCATTTCAAGGCGCTGTGCCCATTCCATCAGGAGCGCACGCCGTCGTTCCACGTGAACACGGAGAAACAGATTTTCCACTGTTTCGGCTGCGGCGTCGGAGGCAACATCTTCAGCTTCCTCATGCAGCAGGAGCGCCTGACGTTCCCCGAGGCGGCCCGGCAGCTCGCCGAGCAGGCCGGGGTGACCATTCCGGCGCAGGCGGCTGCCGCCTCGCGCAACGGCAAGACCGAGCAGCTCTACGGGATTCTCGACAAGAGCTGCCGCTATTACGAGCGGATGCTGGCCCATCCGAGCCTGGGACGGGCCGCGCGCGACTATCTGAAACGGCGGGGGGTGACGGACCGTACCCGCGCCGCATTCCGGCTGGGCTACGCCCCGGCCGGCTGGGACCGGCTGATGCAGGCCGCGAAGCGCTCGAACATTTCTCCGGACCTGTTGCAGCAGGCCGGGCTGACGGCGCAGGGCTCGCGGGGCGCCATTGACCGGTTCCGCCAGCGGCTGCTCTTTCCCATCCAGGACGTGCGCGGGCGGGTCGTCGGATTCGGCGGGCGGAGCCTGGCAGGGCAAGAGCCGAAATACCTCAACAGCCCGGAAAGCGCCGTGTACACGAAAGGACGCCAGCTGTTCGGGTTGGCGCAGGCCCGAGACGCCGTGGTGAAGATCAAGCGCGCCATCGTGGTGGAAGGGTATTTCGACTGCGCGCTGCTCTGGCAGGAGGGTCTCACGCACGTGGTGTCTCCGCTAGGGACGGCGTTCACGCCGGAGCAGGCGCGCCTCTTGGGACGCTACACGGAGGAGGCGGTGCTGGCGTTCGATGCGGATGCCGCGGGCGAGACCGCGACGCTGCGCGGCATCGACATCCTGACGGAAGCCGGTCTGCGCGTGCAGGTCGCGCAGCTGCCGACCGGGGTCGACCCGGATGAGTTCGTGCGGGCCTACGGACGCCAGGCGTTTGCGCAGCTCGTGGAGCAGGCGGCCGGCGTGCTGGAGTTCCTGATCGCCTGCGCGAAGAGGCGCTACGACGTGCATAAGCCCGAGGGCAGGGTGCAGGCCGCGCAGTTCATCCTGCCGACGATTGCGAAGGTCCCGAATGCGATGCTCCGGGCCGAGTACGTGAAACGCCTGGCGGAGAGCCTCCGGCTGGACGAAAGCGCGGTCGCAGCGGAATTGGGCAAGGTCCAGCCGCGGACCGCGCCGCCGAGCGGAGCGAGTCCCGAGCGAAATCGAGGGACGGCCGCCACGATCACGGTCCGCGCCCACGCGGCGCGCGCGTCAGGCCGGTCCGCCGAGCGCCTGTTCACCGCCCTGCTGCTGGACCAGCCCGGACGATGGGAAGCGGCCAAGAGCGCGGTGTCGCTGGATCACCTGACCGATGCCCGGCTTCGCCGCATCCTCGCGGTGCTGTGCGAGCTGCAGGCCGCTCAGCGCGACGCCGTGATGCCGGCTCAGGTGATCTCCCGTCTGCAGGAGGACGAGCTGATCCGCCTTGTCTCGGAGTTGGTGCAGGTGGCGCAGGCAGAGCCCGAGCAAGACGAGGCGTTCCGGAAATGCGTCCAGCGTCTGCAGCAGAACGCCCGCAAGCGCGAGCTCGACCAGTTGCCCGAGCTCATCCGCCTGGCACACGAGCTCGGCAACACGGACGAAGAAACGCGGCTCTTGACGAATCATCACCAGTTGTCGAAGGCGCTGTCGATGAAGGAGGCCGGTTGATGGGTCCCGCAAAACGCAAGCCGTTGAGTGAGCGTCTGGCCCGCGTGGTCGCGCTGGGACGGGACAAGGGCCGCCTGACCTACGAGGAGCTCAACAACCTGCTGCCCGAAGATGTCGCCTCGCCCGAGGAGATTGACGAGCTCCTGACCCTCTTGGGCAAAGAGCACATTGAAATCGTCGACAAGCCGCCCGCCGCGGCTCACCCGGCGTCCCCGTCAACCCGCCAGGCGCCGGCTGCCGCCGCCGCCGAGGAACGGGAAGAAGGCGAGCAGGAAGAGCCTGAGCTGCAGGAGATCAAGCAGCTCGATGATCCGGTGAAGATGTACCTGCGCCAGATGGGCCAGATTCCGCTCTTGACCCGGGAACAGGAGCTCACCCTGGCCAAGAAGATCGAGGCCGCGGAGCTGGCGTTCCGCGACAAGGTGCTGCGCCTGCCGTTCGTCCGGCGGGAGCTGCTGGCGCTCATCGACACGCTCATCGAGGGCGGCCTGTCGCCGGAAGACTTCGTCAAGGACGACCCGAATCTCCGGCGGGAAGAGCTGGTCGCCAAGCTGGTCAAGCAGCGCCGGCGGTTCAAGGGCGTGCGGGCGAAGACGCAGGTCCGGCGGCTCCTCGAGGAGTTCCATCTGACCATCCATGCGATCGAGTGGGTCGTCGGACGCCTGGAGCAGTACCTGCGGGCCGTGGACAGCGTCGACCGCCAGCTCGTGCAGGCGGACCGCCTGCGGGGGCGCGCCAAGACCGCCAGGCGGCGCAAGCTGCTGGCGGAGCGCCGGGAACGGCTGCGGCGCCTGGGAGCGCAGCCTGAGGAGATGCGCGCGGCCTTGAAGGAGATCCGCCGGCGGGATACGGAGTACACCAAGGCGAAGAAAGAGCTGGTCGAGGCCAACCTCCGGCTGGTGGTCAGCATCGCCAAGAAGTACACGAACCGCGGCCTGTCGTTCCTCGACCTGATCCAGGAGGGCAACATCGGCCTCATGAAGGCCGTGGAGAAGTTCGAGTACCGCCGGGGCTACAAGTTCTCGACGTACGCGACGTGGTGGATCCGCCAGGCGATCACCCGCGCGATCGCCGACCAGGCGCGCACGATCCGCATCCCGGTCCACATGACGGAAACGATCAACAAGCTGGTCCGCGTGTCGCTGGCGATCGTGCAGGAGACCGGCCGCGAGCCGACGCCGGAGGAAATCGCCAAGGCCACCGGGATCCCGGTCGACAAGGTCCGCGGCATCCTGAAGATTGCGCAGGAGCCGATCTCCCTCCAGACGCCGATCGGGGAGGACGGGGATACGCATTTCGGCGATTTCATCGAGGACAAGCGCGCCGTGTCGCCGGCGAACGCCACCGCCTACAGCATGCTGAAGGAGCAGATCGAGGACGTGCTCACCAGCCTGTCCCAGCGCGAGCAGCAGGTGCTGCTGCTGCGGTTCGGGCTGCATGACGGCAGCCCCCGGACGCTCGAGGAGGTCGGGCAGATGTTCAACGTCACGAGGGAGCGCGTGCGCCAGATCGAGGCGAAGGCGCTGCGCAAGCTCCGCCATCCGACGCGCAGCCGGCGCCTCCGGAACTTCCTTGAGCTGACCTTCTCTCAGGAAAAAAACTACGTCGCCTGACGGAGAACGGGCCGGTAGCTCAGTGGCAGAGCAGGTGGCTCATAACCACTTGGTCGGACGTTCGATCCGTCCCCGGCCCACTCTTGCGGACGGATCAGGGGCGGTTAGCTCAGCCGGTTAGAGCGCTACCCTCACATGGTAGAGGTCACAGGTTCGAGCCCTGTACCGCCCAGGTTCTTGGGGTCAGACCCCTCAAGAACGCCGGTCCATCAGACGGGGTCTGACCCCGTTTTGCGGAATCGCACATGAGTGATCTCATCGAAACCTTGCGGCGTCTGCAGACGGTTGACGCGGAGCTGTTCCGCCTGCGCCGCGAGCAGCAGCAAAAACCGCTGGCGCTGGAGCATGCCAGGCAGTTGGTGGCCGAACAGCAGGCCAACGCCCAGGCGGCGGAGGCGCGGCTCAAGGCGCTCCAGGTCGAGCGCAAGCAAAAGGAGCTGGAGCTGGCCACGCAAGAAGCCGAGGTCAAGAAGCTTCAGGCGCAGCTCTTCCAGGTGAAGACGAACAAAGAATACACGGCCATGCAGCATGAAATCGACCAGCACAAGGCGGACATTTCCTTGATCGAAGAGTCGATCATCGCCCTGCTGGACGCCATCGACCAGGCCGCGCGGGAGCACCGCGCCCAGATGGAGCGGGTCGCCCAGGAGCAGGCGACGCTGCGCGAGGAAGAGGCGAAGGTCGCCAAAGAACTGGAGGGGATCGGCCGGCAGCTGGCGACGCTCGAGCAGCAGCGGCAGGCCGTGACCCCGATGGTGCAGCGGGACACCCTCTCGGCCTACGAACGGATCCTCAACATCCGGGAAGGGCTCGCGATGGTGCCGCTGGTGAAGGAGTCCTGCGGGGGATGCCACATGGTCCAGCCGCCGCAGGTGGTCAGCGAGGTCTGGCTGAAGGCGAAGCTGGTGACCTGCGAAAGCTGCAACCGCATCCTCTACGTGGATGACGCCACGAACGACCGCTGACGGGCCGGCCGTCGAGATCTTCATCGACGGGGCCAGCCTCGGCAACCCCGGTCCGGCCGGCGTCGGCGCGGTCTTCCTCGATGAGCAGGGCGCGCGCCTGGCGCGGCTGTCCAAGTATGTGGGCGAGACGACGAACAACGTTGCCGAGTATCTCGCGCTCCTCTACGCGCTGCAGGAGGCCCAGGCACGGGGCTGGCGGCACGTCAGCGTCAAGACGGACAGTGAATTGCTGGCCAAGCAGCTCAGCGGCGAGTACAAAGTCCGTGACCAGACCTTGCGGCTCTTTCATGAGTTGGCGCGTCACCTGATGCGCGCGTTTGAGCGGTGCGCCGTCGAGCACGTCAGCCGCAGCCGGAACGCCGAAGCTGACCGGTTGGCCGGTGAGGCGGTTGAAGACCGCTTTGATACCTCTGTCAAGCGTACGTAAGATCGTTCTTTGGAACCGAAGAGCAGCCTGATGGCCGCCTCGCCCTGTTCGGCAGGGGGCGGGGAGGAAAGTCCGAGCTCCGAAGGGCAGCGTACCCTGTGAAACACAGGGCCCCCCAGGCCTTCCTGCCCCCAGACTGGGGGAAGGCAGGAATGGGGGAGGATCAGAGCCACAGAGACGAGTATCCCCGAGTCTTCCTGTCCCCCGTTCGCGGGGAAGACAGGATCGGGGGGACGTGAAACGCGGCAATCTCTACGTGGAGCAAGGCCAAACACCCTACGTTTCAGGTTGCCCGCCTGACCCCCATCGTTTTGCTTCGGTTTGCGAAGCAAAACGAAGCAATGGGGGCGTAGGAAGGTGGGCCGCAAGAGTCCCGTCGCAAGACGCGACCCAGATGGATGGCCATCCTCGACAGAACTCGGCTTACCGGCTGCTTTTCGGTTCCATTTCTTGACCGTCGAGGAAAAAGCGAGTATACTGGATGAACTTCAGATGACGACCGCAGCAGCACCGAAGATGACCGTGATCAAGCAGTTTCAGCAGCACCAGCAGGACACCGGCTCGGCGCAGGTCCAGGTGGCCATTCTGACACAGCGGATCAACGGCCTGACCGGCCACTTCAAGGCCCATTCCCACGATGTCCACTCCCGCCAGGGGCTCCTCAAGATGGTCAGCCGCCGTCGCCGCTTGCTGGAGTACCTCAAGCGCCACGACGAGCCCAGCTACCGGAAACTCCTTGAGGCCTTGGCGCTGTTGTATGCAACGGCCTGTCGTGGACAGGCCCCGGCAGGTAGTGGGATGACCCCCCAGCGTGTATCGGCGCAAGTCGGCGCCTCTTCCATTACCCTTGAAACCGGCAAAGTCGCCAAGCAGGCGGACGGGTCCGTCGTCGTGCAGCAGGGCGGCACCGTCGTCCTGGTGACCGCCGTCTACGCCATCACGGCGTCCCTCTGACCGTCGACTACCGCGAGAAGACCTACGCCGCCGGAAAGATTCCCGGCGGCTTTTTCAAGCGGGAAGGACGCCCCTCTGAGAAAGAGATCCTGACCGCCCGCTTGATCGACCGGCCGATTCGCCCCCTCTTTCCGCACGGGTTGCGGCATGACGTTCAGATCATGGCGATCGTGCTCTCCTCTGATGGCGAGTACGACCCGGATGTACTGGCTGTGCTCGGCGCCTCGACCGCCCTGCAGCTCTCGCCGCTGCCGCATCCCAGCCGGCCGGTCGGCGTCGTCCGTGTCGGGCTCGTGGGCGGCCAATGGGTGGCCAACCCGACCTATCAACAGCTGAACCAGAGCTCGATCGACCTCGTGGTCGAGGGCACGACGGACGGCATCCTCTCCATCGAAGCCGGGATCAAGGAAGTGCCGGAGCAGCAGCTCGTGGAGGCGATCCAGTTCGGCTACGAGCACGTCCTGGCCATGATCCGGCTGCAGGAGGAATTGGTGAAGAAGGCCGGGCGTCCCAAGACCGCGCCGGTCACCGTCCGAGAAGCCTCAACGGAACTGACGGCGAAAGTTCGGAAGCTGGCCGCCGGCAAGTTCCTGCAGCTCAACGATCTGAAGACAAAGGATGAGCGCTACACCGCGCGCCGGCAATTGACCGCCGACCTCACGGAGCAGCTGGCGCCGGCCGGCGGCACCGCCGAGGCGGCGGAGGTGCAGATCGCGATCGACCATGTGGAGCGCGAAGTGGTCCGGAGCTTCATCCTTGATCAGCACAAGCGAGTTGACGGGCGCCAGGTGACCGACCTGCGGCCGATCACCTGCGAGATCGGGGTGCTGCCGCGGACGCACGGCTCAGGCCTGTTCACGCGCGGGGAAACGCAGAGCCTGTGCGTGACCACCCTGGGTACCAGCGACGATGAGCAGCTGATCGAGGCGTTGGAAGGCGAAAGCTACAAGCGCTTCATGCTGCACTACAACTTCCCGCCGTTTTCCGTCGGAGAGGCGCGGCCGGTCCGCGGCCCCGGCCGCCGGGAAATCGGGCATGGGGCGCTGGCTGAGCGGGCCTTGGCACCGATGATCCCCTCGAAAGAAGAATTCCCGTATACGATCCGTGTGGTGTCGGACATCCTGGAGTCCAACGGCTCCTCCAGCATGGCGACGGTCTGCGCCGGCACGCTGTCCCTGATGGACGCCGGGGTGCCCATCAAGGCGCCGGTGGGCGGGGTAGCCATGGGGCTGGTCAAGGAAGGCAGCCGCACCGCGATTTTGACGGACATTTCAGGGCTGGAAGATCACATGGGGGACATGGACTTTAAAGTCACCGGGACCCGCCTCGGGGTCACCGCCCTGCAGGTGGATGTCAAGCTGCCCGAAGGACTCTCCGTGGACCTGGTTGGCAAGATCCTGTCCCAGGCGCATCCCGCCCGCATGACGGTCCTGGATCTGATGGCCAAGGCGATTGACAAGCCGCGGCCGTCCATCTCGGTCTACGCGCCGCGCATCGTGACCATCAAGATCAACCCGGAGAAAATCCGCGACGTCATCGGCCCGGGGGGACGCACCATCCGCAAGATCATCGAGGAGACCGGCGCGACCATTGATGTCGAGGATGACGGGCAGGTGTCGGTCGCCTCCACGAGCGCCGAGGCCTCCGAGAAAGCCGTGGAGATCATCCGCGGCCTGACCGAGGACGTCGAGGTCGGGAAGGTCTACACCGCCAAGGTCAAGCGCATCACCAACTTCGGGGCGTTCTGCGAGGTCCTGCCGGGGAAGGAGGGGCTCGTACACGTGTCGGAGCTGGCGGAGAAGTACGTGAAGAACGTCGAGGACGTCGTGAAAGTCGGAGATGAAATCCGCGTCAAGGTGATCGAGATCGACGAGCAAGGCCGGGTGAACCTGTCACGCAAACGCGCGCTGTGAGCCGACGACGGGCGGGATGCGCTCCTCACTCCTGACACCCAGAATCCTCAGCGTCCTCTTCGGTGCCCTCGCGCTCTTCCTCCTCCTCACCTTCGCCTCGTACCATCCAGCCGATCTGGCCTTCTTGAGCTCCGAGCCGAACACCCCGCTGCGCAACATCGGCGGCGTCCTCGGCGCGTGGCTCGCCTTTGCCGGCCGCGGCGGGTTCGGGTGGGCCGCATTCATCCTGCCGCTGCTGTGCGGCCTCTGGGCCGTCCAGCTGTGGCGAGGCGGACCCCTGACGGGGCGCTGGGCGGCGCGCCTCATCGCCCTCCTGTGTCTCCTGCATGGGCTTGGCACGCTCTGCGCCCTGGCCGCTCACGACGCCGCCGGACAAGCCCGGTTGGGCGGGATGCTCGGCTACCTGTTGGTCAGATCCGGCCGCTATTATCTGGGACCGATCGGCACGGCGCTGGTCGCGCTGTGCGTGTCGCTCTTGTCCTGGGTGCTGGTCGCCGAGGGATCGGCCGTGGCCAGGCCGCTCACAAGGGGCTTCACGACCGCGGGCGCGGCGCTGGCCGCGGGGCTGCGGCGCATCCGGGCCCTGACGATTCTACGAGTCTCGACGCCAACCCTGGCCGTGTCATCGGCCGCGCCGACCGTCACCCCGACCCCGACAGCGGTCGGGGGGGCGCCGGCGCCCCGCATCCGCTCAACCGTGGTGGTGCCCAAGCTGAAATCGGTCCCGACGCCGTTCCTGAAGCCGCGGCAAGTCCCCGGCGGGTTTCAATTGCCGCCGCTGGATCTCCTGACCACGCCGCCGCCGCTCTCCGAGCGCCAGCTCGAAGACGATGTCCAGCAGAACGCGAAGATCCTGGAGGAGACCCTGCGGGACTTCGGGATTGAGGCCTCCTGCGCGAATATCGACCGCGGGCCGGCGGTCACGCGCTACGAGCTGGCGCCGGCTCCCGGCGTGAAATTGACGAAAATCGTCTCGCTGGCCGACGACATCGCCCTGGTGATGAAGGCCGCCAGCTGCCACATCGTCGCCCCGATCCCCGGCAAGGGGCGGGTCGGCGTGGACGTTCCGAACTCCACCACGACGGTCGTCTACGTCAAAGAGATCCTCGCCTCGCGGGAATTCCGCCAGCCGCAGTCGCCCATTGCGCTGGCGATCGGCAAAGACGTGTCCGGCCATCCGGTCGTCACCGACCTGCGGGAGTGCCCGCACCTCCTGGTGGCGGGGGCGACCGGCTCCGGCAAGACCGTCTGCCTCAACAGCCTGCTCGTGGGCATCCTGTGCCACGCCAGCCCTGACGAAGTGAAGTTCTTGATGATTGACCCCAAGATGGTGGAGCTGGTGCTGTTCAACGACATCCCCCACCTGGTCGCCCCGGTCGTGACGGACGCCAGGAAGGCCGGCATGGCCCTCGGCTGGGCGGTGCAGGAGATGGAGCGCCGCTATCAGCTCTTGGCCAAGGCGGGCGCCCGGAACATCGATGCGTACAACCAGAAGGTCCAGCAGGGATCCGAGGACACGCCGGAAGGCCGCCTGCCGTATCTCGTGATCGTCATCGATGAGCTCGCCGACCTCATGATGATCGCCGCGCAGGGCGTGGAGGAAGCGATCACCCGGCTGTCGCAGCTCTCGCGGGCGGTCGGCCTTCACGTGATTCTCGCCACCCAGCGGCCGTCGGTGGATGTGATCACCGGCGTCATCAAAGCCAACTTTCCGACGCGCATCGCCTTCCAGGTGGCGTCCAAGGTCGACTCGCGCACGATCCTCGATGCCAACGGGGCGGACAAGCTGTTGGGGCGGGGAGACCTGCTGTTCCTGCGGCCGGGCACCGCGAAGCCGATCCGCGCGCAGGGCTGCTTCGTCACGGACGAGGAGATCGAGCGCATCGTGAGCCACGTGAAAGCCCAGCGGACCCCGGCCTACGACGAACGGTTCCTCACCCAGCAGGAGAGGCCGGTTGAGGCGTTCCTGACGCAAAAAGACGAGCTCTACGAGATGGCCAAACGGCTTGTCCTGGAAACCGGGCAGGCCTCCACGTCGTTTCTGCAGCGCCGGCTGCGGTTGGGCTATGCCAGGGCCGCGCGCATTCTGGACCTGATGGAGCAGGAGGGGCTCGTGGGGCCGCCGCAGGGAAGCCGCCCCCGTGACATTCTCGTCGACCAGCATACGCCGGGGCACCAGCGATGAGCGTCGGCCAGCACCTGCAGCAGGCTCGGACCGAACTGCAGATCAGCCTCAAGGACGTCTCGCAGGTGACGAAGATCCAGCCCTGGGTGCTGGACGCGCTGGAGGCCGACCGCCTGCACACCACGATGAGTCCGGTCTACGTCAAGAGCTTTCTGATCACGTACGCCAAGCACCTGCGGCTTGACCCGCATCCGCTCATTGCGGAGTTGTTCCCGGAACCCGTCGTTTCCCCAGAGCCGCCGTCCCTCGACGCGGGCCGTGACCTTGGCCGGGGGCCCTTGCTCGGGATGTCGCCCCACATTCGTGGGGCTCCACCGGCGTGGCGGATTCCGGTCTGGGCCATCATGCGGCGGCTGGTGCCGGTTGCCGTCGGGGCCGCAAGCCTGCTCCTCCTCGTCCGCCTGAATCCGGTGCAGTGGCTGGCGTCCGGGATTGCGCACCGGGCCGCCAGCGTGTCGATGGCGGCCAAGCAGGGTCCGCCCCGGCTCGAGACCGCCCCAACAGCTGGCGGCCGGCGAGCACGAAACATGGAAAGCCCGCCGCAAGTTCGAAGTGATCATCGGCAGCCCGTCCAAAGTCGAGGTGACGCTCAACGGCCAGTCGATCAGCCCGCTGGCGATGGCGCACCACGGCCGGCTCATCATCACGCATACCAGCATCAAGCCGTTCGAGCGCCCCACCACCTCCGTGCGGGCCGATTCTGCCCGGTAGCGCCGGGCCGATTCATGCCGTCCGCGCGCGCAACCCCCACCGTCAGTCTCATCAGCCTGGGATGCCCTCGCACGCTGGTGGACTCCGAGTTCTACCTGGGCCGCCTCAAGCAGCGCGGGTTCCGGCCGGTCGAGGAGGTGGAGGGGTCGGACGTCGCGATCATCAACACCTGCAGCTTCATCCAGGACTCCATCCGGGAATCCATCGACGCGGTCCTGGATGCGGTCGCGCTGAAAAAGCAGGGCAAGGTCAAGGCCGTCGTGGTGGCCGGCTGTCTGGTGCAGCGCTTCAAGCAGGAGCTGGTCCAGTCGCTGCCGGAGGTCGATGGGTTTGTCGGCGTGGATGGATCCGGCGATCTCGAGGCCGTCGTGCAGCAGGTCCTCGGGGGGCGGCGAACCGCGGCGATCCGGCCGCGTCCCGCCTCGCTCGTTCAGGGTGATGCCCCCCGTGTCGCGCTCACCGCCCCGCACTACGCCTACCTCAAAGTCTCCGAAGGGTGCTTGAAGGGCTGCAGCTTCTGCGTGATCCCGAAGATCAAAGGTCCGCTCGTCAGCCGGCCGGTGGAGGCGCTCGTGGAGGAAGCCCGCCGCCTGGTGGTGGAGCGCGGGGTGAAGGAGCTGATCGTCGTCGGCCAGGATACGTCGGACTACGGCGTGGACCTCTACGGCCGCCCGCGCATCGCGGAGCTCCTGGCGGAGCTGGCGCGCCTGGAGGGGGTGCGGTGGATCCGCCTGCTCTACTGCCATCCGCGCGGGGTGACGCCGGAGCTGGCCGCCGTCATCCGCGAGTCCCCAACGATCTGCAAGTACCTCGACATGGCGATCGAGCATGCGGACGACGGCGTCCTGGCGCGCATGAACCGGGGGATCACGCAGGCCCGGCTGCGCCGCGCGATCGAGGCGCTGCGCCGCGACGTCCCCGGGATTGCGCTGCGGACGTCCGTGATCGTCGGATTCCCGGGAGAGACCGAGGCCGCGTTTGAGCAGCTCCTCGCCTTCATCAGGGATCTCCGATTCGACCGGCTGGGGGCGTTCCGCTATTCGAATGAAGAAGGGAGCGCCTCGTTCCGATACGGGGAGCAGGTGCCGGACGCCGTCGCCCAGGTCCGCTTTGCGCGCCTGATGCAGCTGCAGCAGGCGCTGGCCGCGGAGCTGAACGCCGCGTGGCTGGGCCGCACCTGTGAGGTGTTGATTGACGAGGCGGACCCGGCCGATCCGATGCTGTTCCTGGGGCGGACCGCGGCGGATTGTCCTGAAGTGGACGGCCTCGTGTATGTGCACAGTCCCGCCCCGTTGACCGTTGGGGAGTTCGTGCCGGTCCGCATCACCGACACCTACGAATACGACCTCGTCGCCGACGTCGTGGGATGAACGTTCCCACGAAGCTCACCCTCCTGCGCATTCTCCTGACGTTCGCCATCATGGCGGAGCTGTTCGTGCCGGGCGCCGCCGCCAAGACGGTGTGCCTGGCGCTGTTCGCGCTGGCCTCGGTGACGGACTGGTGGGACGGCTACCTCGCGAGGAAGTGGAATCAGCGCACGCCGCTGGGCGCGCTCCTGGATCCGATCGCCGATAAGGTGCTCGTCATCGGCTTGATGCTCAGCTTTGTGCAGTTGGGGTTGGTGCGCGCCTGGATGGTGCTGGCCATCGCCATCCGCGAGTTCGTCATCACCGGCGTGCGGCTCTACGCGGCCAGCCGCCGCGTCGTCATCCCGGCGGCCAAGGAAGGCAAGCATAAGACGGCTTCCCAGATGTTCACGATCTCCCTCATCCTGGCGCTGCTGCTGGCGCGCGAGCTGGTCACGGGACAGGCCGCCGTCACGCTCGCGACGTGGATGGAGCCGGTGATCCTGGCGTGCATGTGGGTCACGGTCGGCCTGACCGTGATCTCCGGCGCAAGCTTTTTCTGGCGGAACCGTTCGGTGCTGCGGGACGTCTCGCGGGGATGAGGAAGCGCTGGGCGTCTGCGGTCGCGAGCATCGGTGGTCTCGGGCACGTCCCCAAAGCCCCCGGGACAGTTGGCAGCGCGGTCGGATGGGCGTGCGGATGGCTGTGGCCCGGCGCCGCGGCCGCGCCGCTCGTGGTGCTGGTCGGCCTGCTCGGGGTGGCGGCCTCCACCCAGGCGGAGCGTCAGACGCACACCCACGATCCGCGCTGGATCGTGATTGATGAAGTGGTGGGGATGTGGCTGGTGTTCACGTGCCTTCCGGACCTGCACAGCCGGCGGCTGATGGCGATCCTGGCCTTCGGCCTGTTCCGGTATTTCGATATCGCCAAGCCAGGGCTCATCCGGCGGTTAGGGCGCCTGCCCGGCGGCTGGGGCGTCATGCTGGATGACGTCGGCGCCGGCGTCGTGACCGCGCTCGTCCTCTGGATCGCGCTCTTCCTTACCCACAGCGTCTGATGCGGGCGTTTATCGCCGTCGAACTGCCGGCACACCTCCGCCGCGCGTTGACCCTGCTTCAACGGGACCTGGCGGAGAGCCGCGCCGACGTGAAATGGGTCGAGGAGCCCAACCTGCATCTGACGATGCGGTTTCTCGGCGAGATCACCGAGGAGCAGCGGCAGGCCGTCGAGCAGCGCCTGCGCATGGCGGCCCAGACCGCCGCCCCGTTCCCGTCAACCCTCTCAGAGCTCGGGGCGTTTCCTTCGGTGGCATCCCCTCGCGTGGTCTGGGTCGGGATCGGGGAGGGCCACGACGTCTTACGGAATCTTGCCGGACACGTCGAGGACGATCTTCAACGCCTGGGGCTGCCGGGAGAAGCACGGGAGTTCACCGCACACGTGACGCTGGGACGGGTCCGCTCCCCGAAGAACCGCGCGCAGCTGGTGAGCCGCCTCAAGACCGCGGCGTGGACGCTGCCTCCGCCCTGGACCATTGACCACGTGACGCTGTTTCAGAGCACCCTGACGTCTTCAGGGCCGCGGTATGCGGTGCTGGCGCGCGCGCCGCTCGGTTCACTGACCCCAGACTCCACCGCCTGAGCCAATCCAGCGCCGTCTGCGCGGCCTGGTGCTTGATCGCCAGGCGGTCGCCGGTGAAGCGATGCCGCTGGACGAGCGTCCGGCGGCGGTCTGACAACGCCAGGTACACCAGCCCGACCGGTTTCTTTGGAGTTCCGCCTGTCGGTCCGGCAATCCCCGTGATCGCCAACCCCAGATCCGACCCGGCCAGCCGGCGGACGCCCTGGGCCATCGCCCGAACGGCCGGCGCGCTCACCGCCCCGCACCGCTTCAAGAACGTGGCCGGCACATTCAGCAGCCGTTCCTTCATCGCGTTGTGATAGACCACGGTCGTCAGGAGGACATACCGGGAGCTGCCGGGGACGTTCGTGAGCCGGTCGGACACCAACCCGCCGGTGCACGATTCCGCGACCGCGAGCGTCTTGTGCCGGCGCGCCAGCCGCTCGCCGGCCACCCCCTCAAGCGTGTCCTCATCGGTACCGTACACCGTCTCGCCCAGCCGGTGCCTGAGGGATCGGTCGAGCCGGTCAAGCGCCTGACGGGCCCCGCGTTCGGAGCGGGCCGTCGCGGTCAGGCGGACGTCAACCGCGCGCAGATGCGGATAGAGCCCGACCTGGATTGAGGCCGGCACCCGGATCCGCCGCAAGACCTGCTGAATCTGCAGCTCGACGAGCCCCACCGTCCGCAGCGTACGGCTCAGGATCACCGGGCCGCGCGCCAGCCGCCGCACGCGGGGGCGGACGGATCGTTCCCAGATCGCCTGCATTTCCCGCGGGACACCCGGCAGCGCGACGAGCAGCCGCCCATGCACTGGAAGCCAGAGACCCGGCGCGGTTCCCAGCGGGTTGGGGAGCGGGGCGGCCCCGCGCGGGAGATACGCCTGGCGCAGGGCCAGGCGGCTGAGCCGCCGGTGGTGCCGACGGTAGAACGGCGCGCCGGAGCGCCTCCCGCAGGGCCTCCACGACGGCGCCGCGATCGTCCGGCACCGCCATCTGGCGCCGGCAGACAATCCCGAGCCCCTGGAGCTGGCGGGCGAGGTAGGCGGCGTTGGTGTTGACGGTCTGGCCGCTCATCAGCTCCGAGCCGATCGCGAGGATGTCCGCCTGCCTCATAGGGGTCAGACCCCTTTGAGGGGTCTGACCCCTATTGTGTCGGGTTTGCGCGGGATTTGCAAGAGGGCGTGGCTTTCCGTATAATACTGAGCGACGGGTACGCGCGAGAGATTCCCTCGACAGGGAGTGCCCGGAGGGTTGTTGGGGATATAGAGAGGAAGGGGACTGGAGATGGCAGAACGAGACAGGGACCGGGAACGGCTGGACCGCCAGAAGGTGCTGGACACCACCCTCAGCCAGATTGAGAAGCAGTTCGGCAAGGGCTCGATCATGCGGCTGGGGCAGGACACCAAGTTTGATATCCCGGCCATTTCCACCGGCTCGCTGGCGATCGACCTCGCGCTGGGGATCGGGGGGCTGCCGCGCGGGCGCGTCGTCGAGATTTTCGGGCCGGAGTCGTCGGGGAAGACCACGCTGTCGCTCAGCGTCATCGTCGAGGCGCAGCGGGCCGGCGGGGTGGCCGCATTCATCGACGCGGAGCACGCCCTCGACCCCACCTATGCCAGGACGGTCGGGGTCAATCTGGACGACCTCCTGGTGTCCCAGCCGGATACCGGCGAGCAGGCCCTGGAAATCGCCGAAATGCTCGTGCGCTCCAACGCCGTGGACATCGTCGTGATTGACTCCGTCGCCGCGCTGGTCCCCCGGGCTGAGATCGAAGGGGAGATGGGCGACCAGTTCGTCGGCCTGCAGGCCCGGCTGATGAGCCAGGCCATGCGGAAGCTCACCGCGGCGATTTCGAAGTCCAAGACGTGCTGCGTGTTCATCAACCAGATCCGCGAGAAAATCGGCGTGATGTTCGGCAATCCCGAGACCACGCCGGGCGGCCGCGCCCTGAAATTTTACGCCTCGGTGCGGATCGACCTGCGCCGCATTGATACGATCAAGGCCGGGGACCGGGCCGTCGGTAACCGGGTCCGGGCGAAGATCGTCAAGAACAAGGTCGCCCCGCCCTTCCGCCAGGCGGAATTCGACATCCTGTTCGACGAAGGGATTTCCAAGGCGGGGAGCCTCCTCGATGTGGGAGAGAGCCTGGGGGTCGTCCAGCGGCAAGGCAGCTGGCTCTCGTACGAAGACACGAAGCTGGGCCAGGGGCGGGAGAGCGCCCGGTTGTTCCTGAAAGAAAACCCGAACCTGATGCAGGAGCTGGAGGCGCGGATCCGCGGCCACGCCGGCTCCCCGCCTGCCGACAAAGAACTGGAGACGGTCAAGGCATGACACGCCCGTCGCTGCGTCTGCTGGTGGTGTGCACGCTCATCCTCGGGACCGGGGTGTTCGCCGGATGGGTCGACCTGTGGTCCGGCAGCACCGCGAAGCCCATGCCTGCGCAGGCGGCGCAAGGGCCCTCCATGGCCGAGTCCCTGGAGCAGGCGTTTATCCGCGTCGCGCAGGACGTCGGCCCGGCGGTGGTCAGCATCTCCACCGAGCAGATTGAGCAGGTCCAGCGCTACTTCCGCGGGCACCCCTTCTTCGGGCAGGAACCGTTCGACGAGTTTTTCCGGGACTTCTTCGGCGACGCCCCGTACGGCGGCGGACCCGAGCGCGGGTCTCCGCAGGAGTTCAAGCGGTTCGGCCTCGGCTCCGGGGTGATCATTGACGAGCGGGGGCTCATCCTGACGAACGAGCACGTCGTGGCGGATGCGGACAAGATCACGGTCACCCTCGCGGACGGCCGGGAGTTCTCCGGCACGGTGAAGGGCAAGGATGTCCGGTCGGACCTGGCGGTCATCAAGATTGACGCCAAGCATCCGCCGGTGGCGCGGCTCGGAAACTCCGACACGCTGAAGACCGGCCAGTGGGCGGTTGCAATCGGCAATCCGTTCGGGCTGGTCGGCGCCGGGGCCCGCAACGTGGGCTCGGAGCCGACGCTGACCGTCGGGATCATCAGCGCGCTCCACCGCCACCTGCCGCGGCTGACCAAAACCGACCGGGACTACTCGGACCTGATTCAGACGGACGCCGCGATCAATCCGGGCAACAGCGGCGGGCCGCTGGTCAACCTCCAGGGCGAGGTGATCGGGATCAACGTGGCCATCATCAGCGGCTCCGCCCAGAGCGCCGGCATCGGCTTCGCCATCCCCGCCAACAAGGCCAAGGGCGTGCTGGACGCGCTGATTGAGGGCCGCAAGGTCCTCTACGGGTGGCTCGGCGTGCAGATTCAGGACATCACCCAGGACGTGGCGGACTTCTACGGCCTCCCGGACCGGGAAGGGGTCTTGATCTATCAGGTGCTGACGGACGGGCCGGCCCAGAAAGCCGGCCTGAAGGACGGGGATATCGTCAAGGCCTTCGACGGCCATCCGGTGAAAAACTCCCGCGAGCTCGTGGATGTGGTCGGCCGGACCACGGTCGGCCGCAAGGCCTCCCTGGAGATTCTCCGGGACGGCAAGCGCCAGACCGTGGCGGTGGAGGTGGGGGAGCGGCCGACGGAGGAGGAGCTCGCCGAGGGAGGAGCCGCGGAAGCCTGGCGAGGCCTGCTGGTGGCTGAGCTGAACCCTCAGCTGGCCGAGCGGTTCGGGCTGTCGCCGGATGCCGCCGGCGTCATCGTCACCGAGGTGGAACCGAACAGCCCGGCCGACGAGTCGCACGTGCAGCCGGGGGACGTGATCAATGAGATCAACCGCATGCCGATCGGGTCGCTCACCGACTACCGCCAGGCGATTGCGAACATCCAAGGCAACGCGTTGGTGAGGACTCACCGGGGCTATGTCGTCGTCAAAGCCGCCCCCTCGCGATGAGGCGGGGCGGGCTCGGCGTCTGGCTCGACAGTATCTGCGGTTCGGCGTGCGTTCCGCCCATGAGCTCCGCGCGCATCTGCAGGCGTCCCGGGTGCCCGAACGCGCCGGGGCCTCGATCGTCGCCGCGTGCGCCCGCCAGGGCCTCGTGGATGACCGCGCCTGCGCCAAGCTCTGGGCCACGCGGCTGGCGGACCGCGGGTATGCGTGGGCCGCGGTGCGCGAGCAGCTCCTCGAGAAAGGCCTGGAGCCCCGCCTGGTCGCTCAGGTCCTCGCGCCGCTGGCCGCCCGCGAGCCTGACGCGTCCCGCGCCAGACTCCTCCTGGAACGCGAGCGGGATCGGGGCCGCGCATCCCGCCGGCGCCTGCCCCGCCACTCCACGGAGTGGCGGGGCCTGCGCGCCCGATGGGCACGGCTCCTGGCGCGGCGCGGCTTTGAGCCGGACCTGATCGCCCAGGTCCTCGCCGACTTCTCCGAGCCGACTTCCACGGACTAACCCCGTGATGCAGAGCTACGAGCTTCGCGAGCGCTTCCTGGCATTTTTCAAACGGCACGAGCACGCCATCGTGCCCAGCGACTCGCTCATCCCCAGCGGCGACCCGACGGTGCTCTTCACCTCCGCCGGGATGAACCAGTTCAAGGACTATTTTCTGGGGAAGCGGACGGATCTCGCGCGCGCGGCGAGCTGCCAGAAGTGCCTGCGGACCGGCGATCTGGACAACGTGGGCAAGAGCCCCAGCCACCATTCGTTCTTTGAAATGCTCGGCAACTTTTCCTTCGGCGATTATTTCAAACACGAAGCGATCCGGTGGGCGTGGGAATTCCTCACGGGCACGCTCGACTTCGCCGGCACACAGACGAGCCCGGACCGGGAGGCGTGCCTGAATCTTCCCGGCACGAAGCTGTGGGTCAGCATCTACGAAGAGGATGAGGAGGCTTTCACGCTCTGGCGGGAGCTGGGCGTGCCGGCCGAGCGCATCCGGCGGTTCGGCCAAGCGGACAATTTCTGGCCGGCCAACGCCCCGACGGAAGGGCCCAACGGTCCCTGCGGGCCGTGCTCGGAAATCTATTACGATTCGGATGAGAAGGTGGCTGGACCGAATTCGCTGGAGGTCTGGAACCTCGTCTTCACGCAGTTCGACCGCCAGCCGGACGGCTCGTTGAAGCCGCTGCCCAAGCCCAACATTGACACCGGCATGGGCCTGGAGCGGTTGGCGCGTGTGATGCAACACGTTGAGACGGATTATGAAACGGATCTGTTTAAGGGAATTGTCAAGCGCGTGGCTGGAGCTCTCAGTATGTGGCCGATCACAGCTCTCCGCGATAAACAGAGTATTTACACGGTCAGTGATCATGTGCGAGCCGCCGTATTCCTTATTGCCGATGGGGTCTTGCCATCTAATGAGGAACGTGGCTATGTCACACGAATGTTGATCCGCCGTGCACATTGGCATGGTGGTCGTCTTCTTTGGAACCGAGACGAAAGGCCACCATTTGAGCCTTTTTTAGACGAAGCGATTCCTGCCGTTGTTGAAATTATGGGGCAGACGTATCGTGAGCTGGTCCAAAAACAGGGCTTCATTCGCGAGGCTATTCGGACAGAGGAAAAGCGGTTTTCTGAAACGCTACAGTCTGGTAATGAGCGTATTCAAGAAGAGTGCGCGCGCTTACGCGATCACAACGAGAAAGTGTTGTCTGGTGATTTCGCCTTTATGCTGAAGGATACCTTTGGATTTCCATTCGAGCTTCTCGCAGACGTCGTGAAGTTGTATTACCCAGAATGCGCGATAGATGAGAAGCGCTATAGGGCCTTGCTTGAGGAGCAACAGGAGCGCTCGCGGGCGGCCAGCCAGTTCGGCGGAGCGGTGTTCACCCCGACGACGCTCACGTTGAAAGACGTCCCGAGGAGCGAATTCGTCGGCTACGACACCCTGCAGGCGGACACGGTCGTGAAAGGCATCTGGAAGCAGGACGGCTGGGTCCAATCCGCGCGCGAGGGCGACGAAGTCGGGGTCGTGCTGGAGCGCTCGCCCTTTTACGGCGAATCCGGCGGCCAGGTCGGGGACCGGGGCACGATTGAGGCGCCGCACGGCCGGCTGGACGTCCTCGAGACGACGTGGGCGGATGAGCTGCTCG
>JACPTX010000045.1 GCA_016192545.1 Candidatus Omnitrophota bacterium
GTCGTAGCCCAGCTTCGCGGCCACCTGCGGCTTGGCCTGGGCGGCCACCTCGAGCATCCGGTCGGTCATGTCGATGCCGATGACCTTGCCTGACGGGCCGACGTGCTTGGCCGCGATGAAACAATCAATCCCCGCGCCGCAGCCCAGGTCGAGCACCGTCTCGCCGGACTGCGCCTGCGCCAAGGCGATCGGCGAGCCGCAGCCGTAGAACCGCTCGAGCACCTCGCGCGGGATGTGGCTGGTATCCGCCTCGTCATATTTCACCGGGCAGCACAGCTCCGCCTGCGGCTGCTCCGCGGCCTGGGCGTAGAAGCCGCGCACCAGCGCCCGCGGCTTGTCCACGTCGAACGCCAGCACGCAGTTGGAGTGGAGCATCTCAACCTCGACCGGGCCTTGATGCACGGGGCTCTCCTGCCCGCAGGCGATCGCGCCCTCGCCCATCGCGTGGATGAGCCGGGGGGCGTCGTAGCCGCTCGCGCGGTTCACCAGGCGCCGGCGATCCCGGCCCAGCTCCCCCATCACGTCCTTTGTCATCGCGACGTAGAGCGGATAATACGGATCCTCGCCGGTGAAGTCGCCCGAGTAGAAATAGCTGTGCTCGACGTCGCCGCCGCCTGTCAGGAACCGGAACGGATCGCGGGCCAGGGTGGCTTTGCGGGCGACGCTGGCCTCGCGCAGCCGCTGAAAGACCGGGCTGTTCAGCCACAGCTCCTTGAGGGACAAGCCGTTGAGGGCCTGGCCTGCCTGCGCCGAGCGCAGCGAGGCAGGCAGGCCGCAGTCGAGCGGCCGGTGATTCGCCGTCGCCGCCGACGGATAGACGTGCCCATCGGCATAGACGCACAGGCTCGACCAGCCCTGCGCCCCCAAGTCATACTTCACGTGCGGCCGGCCGTTGACGCGCCACTTCAGCGACTCGTAGTTGTCCACGAGGATGCCCAGCTCATCCGCCCGGCGCTTGACGGCGCGCACGAGCTCGATCAACCGGGGGGTCTCGACGAAGAATCCGTCGCTGCCCTCCAGCACCCGGCCGCGCTTGTGCAGCCACATGAGATGCTGGGCCTTGGCGCCGGACTCCTTGGCGAGCTGCGTGAGCGCCGTCAACTCGTGCAGGTTATGCCCGGTGACGACCGTCGTCAGCGAGGTGTCAAATCCCAGGGCGCTGGCCCTCCGCAGCCCTTCCGTCGAGGCGGCGAACGACCCTCGGCCCCGGATGGGATCGTTCGTCTCGGGGACGGCCCCATCCACGCTCACCTGGAGCTTCAGCAACAACCGGTCGCAGGCCTCCAGCCGCCTCAGCCGCTCGCCGTCTCCGCCTGCGGCGGATCCGCTTTTGGCGGAGAACAGCGTCGCGTTGGTCAGGATGATGAGCTCGGCCTGCTTGGCCTTCGTGACGTGCGCAATCAGTTCGAAGATGTCCGGCCGCGCGAACGGCTCCCCGCCGGTGAAATAGAACCGGCTCACCCCCAGCGCAGCCAGCTCGTCAATCAGCCGGAGGAGCGAGGCGGTCGGCAGTCCCCGATCGCCCGACGGGGAGGAGCTGACCAGGCAGTGCGTGCAGGTGAGGTTGCAGGAGTTGTTCGTGTGCAGCCACGCCTCGCCCAGCCGGTTGGGCGCGAGATACGCCGCCCGGCCCAGATAGGGCTCCCGGACGATGGGCGTCGGGCTGGCGAAGCCGACGCGCAGCAGCTCCTGCGCGAATGCGAAGACGTGCAGCCACGCTTTCGCACCGTCGAGCTGATAGGCCGCGGCATACCGGTGGACCAGCTCGCCGAAGGGCGTCGGGGCGGCCAGCCACGAGAGGAGCCTGGCGCCGCGCTCCTCCGTCGCGACCCAGTGCGGACCCTCGGCGTCCAGGAAGAACCACAGGTCCTGGTCGTTCCAGCTGAACAGCGGCGGCACATGCACCACGCTGGTCCGAGTCAGCTCCATCTCAGCCTCCCAGCATAAGGGGTCTGACCCCTTATACGAGTCCCCTGACGACGGCTGCCAGGCCCGCCGCCAGCGGCAGCGTCATGACCCACGCCAGGATGATCGTCCGGACCATGCCCCACCGCGCGCGCCCGGTCACCGCGCCCAGCCCGAATAAGCTTCCGCACGAGACATGCGTGGTGGACACCGGCAGGCCGAACCGCGAGGCCATCGTCACCAGACACGCAGTGACGAGGTTCGCGGTAAATCCCTGGCCGTGGTTCATGTCGGTGATGCGGCAGCTCATCGTCTCGGCGACGCGGCGGGCCTGCAGCAGCCCGCCTGCCGCCATCATGATCCCGACCGCCAGGAGCGCGGTCTCAAGCCGCAGCGACAGGGCGGAGGCTGTCATAAGAAGCGCTGCGATCTTCGGCGTATCGTTGAGGCCGCGCGCGAAGCTCACCGCGCCGGCCGAGACGTAATGCAGCCGATCCAACACCCATTGCGCGTCGATGCCGATGATGCGGCCGTGATACTGCTCCCGGCAGGCACTGAGCTGTCCGACGCTCAACTGGATCCCCGTCGCCTGCAAGACCGTGGTGCCATCCGGCCTGACCAGCACCGCCTGCGGGACTCCGCCGTCCACACACAGACACATCTGCCGCGCCACTCCCATCCGTACGCGCAGATGTCGAAAGGCCGGATAGAGGACGCCGGTGATGAGCATTCCCAGGAAGGGGCTGAGCGCAAGCGGGAGGAAAAAGCTGTGGCTCAACCGGCCGATGTTGACCGCTCCGCCGGAGGCCAAGCCCGCTCCGACCAAGGCACCGGTCATCGCATGCGTCGTGGAGATCGGCAGGCCGGTGAGGGTCGCGATGAAGACGGTTGAGGCCGCTCCCAGTCCGACCGCCAGCAGGAACGCCGGGTCGTGGACCAGGGCGTCGGGCACGAGTCCCTTGCCGCTGAACGCGGTCATCAGGCCTGCGGAGAACCAGACAGCGGCAAGCGAGCCGGCCAGCGTCGTCGCCGTCGCCCACCAGAGGGCGCGGCGGTACTCCGTGGTGCGGCTGCCGAAGAGGGTCGCGACGCCCTTGAAATTGTCATTGGCGCCGTTCGTATAGGCGAGAAATAAGACGGTTCCAAGAAACCACAAGATCATCGGTCACCGATGACCACTGAGCGGCATCGCCTTAGTGTAATCAGTTTTTCCATCCCTGTCATCCGTGATTTCTACAGCACAATGAGGGCATAGCCCTGGTCCACCCACTTGGCGATGCTCGGGTGCCCCGCGTACTCGGCAGTCATCGGGACCTGGCGTTGCGCAAGGCGCTCTTTGACCGCAAACGCCCCCGCGCAGAAATCGCAGACGATCTCGGTCATGCCGGCTTGCTTGATCTGCTCGTACATGGGCTTCAGCTTGGACTGGCCCTCCGGGTTGCTCAGCTCCTCCGCCCACTCGGTGCCGGCGCCGTCGAAGATCAGCACGACCTCATGGCCGTGTTCCTTGAGTTCTTTGGCATACAGGAACGCGTGGACCGCCCTTGCCATTCCTTCGTGGCTCTCCTTGCCAGCCTGCAGAATGATGGCGTATTTGCCCGCCCCGTTAGAGAAGTCCTTATCTCTAACGGGGCCTGCCGCCTGGGCAGGAATTGGAATGCCCATCTGCATCCCCATCAGGATCACGCTTCCAAGCAGCGCCTTGCACATCACGTGTCGCATCTTCACCTCCTGCATCTCACCTTCGCCACGTGAGGATCTGACTCAACAGCCGCTTCACCCAGGGCTTCAGTTTGGTTTGCAGATGGAGGTTCGCAAGTTTCTTGAGGACTTCTGACTGCGTCGGATACGGATAGATCGGACTCGCCAGCGCAGAGAGCCCCTTCCCTGAGACCATCAGCAGGGTGAAGTAGGTCAAGAGATCCCCCGCATGGGCGGCTACGACGGTGGCTCCCAGGATCTGGTCCGCGCCCTGCTTGAGATGCACCCGCACGAACCCTTCATCCTCCCCGTCCAGGATCGCCCGGTCGTTCTCAGCCAGCGGGACCGTCAGCGTCGTCACCGCGATCCCTCGCTCTTTCGCCTGCGGTTCATAGAGGCCGACGTGCGCGATCTCGGGATCGGTGTAGGTGCACCAGGGCACGATGAGGCGGCTCATGCGGTTGCGCCCCCAGAAGAGCGCGTTGATCATCGCCATCCGGCCCAGGGCATTCGCCGTGTGCGTGAACTTAAACGGGGCGCAGATATCTCCTGCTGCACAAATGCGAGGATTGGTTGTCCGCAGGAAGTCGTTCACCTTCACACCGGTCTTGTCGTAGGCCACTCCGGCCGCTTCAAGATTTAAGCCCTCGACGTTGGGAGCCCGGCCAACACCCACGAGGATGGCATCGCAGACAACTTCTTGTGTGCGCCCTTCCTGCTCGATCACCACCACCTTGGCTCCATCCCGGCGTTCAGCCCGGACGGCCTTCGCATTGAGCAGCAAGCGCACACCCTCTTGCACGAGCTTCCGTTGCACGATCTCAGCGGCATCCGCGTCTTCGCGGATCAAGACATGCGGTGCCAGGTCAACCAAGGTGACTTGGCTTCCGAACCGCTGAAAGGTCTGCGCCATTTCGCAGCCGATTGGACCACCGCCGAAGATGGCAAAGCGTTTTGGCAAAGCCGTGAGCTCGAAGAGTGTCTCATTGGTCAGAAAGCCTGCTTCCTTGAGGCCGGGGATTGGGGGGACGACGGGTCGAGCGCCGCTGGCGATCACCGCCCGAGCAAACCGCAGGCGCTTGCCGTCGACCTCAACCGTATCCGATCCGGTGAACCTCCCTTGCCCCAGGAAGACATCAACCCCCATCTCTTTCAGGTGGGGGACCGAATCGGCCGGGCTGATGCGGACCCGCAACCGACGCATCCGTTCCATGACCACGGAAAAATCCACCGTCATGCCCGCAGGCGTCCGCACCCCGTAGTCGGCGGCCTGACGGAGCGTCGCCGCCGCCCTGGCCGAGCGGATGATGCCCTTGGATGGCACGCAGCCGGAAATCAGACAATCCCCGCCGGTCAGATGACGTTCGATGAGGGCCACGCGCCCGCCAACGGCTGCGCATCCCCCGGCAGCACTCAGGCCGGCCGTGCCGGAGCCGATGACGACGAGGTTGTAGCAGCCGCGAGGTTCCGGGTTGACCCAGTCGGGCGGATGGGTGTTCTGCACCAGCGTCCGATTGTGCTCGTCGTCCGGCAGAATGAGCGGCTGTGTGTTCATGCGGCCGGTTGCTGTCGCGCTTTCCATGTTCTTTGTACCACCATCAAACCGACGATGACCAGAATGGCCACGAGCAATTTCCAGATTTGCTTCGGATCAGTGAGCGAATAGCCCAGATACACATAGGCGAAGCTGCCCGGGATCATGCCGAAGAAACTGGCCAAGGCATACGGGCCGAACCGCACTTGGGAGAATCCGAGGCCGTAGTTCTGCATATCAAACGGGAGATTAGGTATCAGCCGAATCAGCAGGACGGTCTTGAACCCATGCGCGCCGATTTTCTGATCGAGCTGGGCGATTTTGCCCTTGAGCAGCTTGGCGACGGCTTCCCGGCCAAGAAGACGGGCTACAAGGAATTCGCTGCAGGCACGAACCGTCGCACCCCCCAGCGCCGCCAGCGCGCCCCACAGGGGTCCAAACGCCAGTCCCCCCGTGATGGTCATGACGCTCGCGGGAAGCGGCACGATGGGTTGACCGTACGCCAAGAGGTAGACCGCTGGCGCCCAGATGCCGAATGAGAGCACGAACGCCCGCACCCCTTCCGGCGTGACCTGGGTGAGAGTGACGCCAAACGCCTTTAGGCCGCCCCAAATGCCGATGAGGAGGATCAGGAACAGACCGAACCGGACCCGCCCTGAATGCCACATGAGGGTTACCAGGATATCAAAGTCGCGGCTCTCGTGTGGCGTCAGCCATCCCATCAAGATGTTCGTACAACCGTTCACGCAACCGCGATGAGAGCCGTTCGATCAAGGGCTCGGGTACATCGTCCCACCCGAGCCGCACCTGCGACCTCCTTCTGAGCCGGCGGACGAACCGCCGGCAGGCCCGGCATCCCCGCGTGAGGTCCCGAATCTCGCGCGGGTCTTCTCCAATCACCCCCTGCATGAGCTCCCCGACAGTCATCGTTCTCCTCGTGGTGTACGCTCAGTTCTCTTCTCACTGCAGAGCCCGCCGGCGCAGACAGTGAATCCCAGGATCGCGATGACCATGAGCACGAGCAATCCTCCGAGGAGTTCCATCTCATGCCTCCTTCAGGGCTTCAACTCCTGCACGCCGCAGCCATACGCGCTGCACCGCCGCGCCCTCCACACGAGCGACGCGACCGTCCCAATAGCCAGCAACGCCAATGCCAGCACTGTCACCATGACCCTCGCCTCCCTCCTGCTTGTTATGATGCCGGCGAGGTCAAAAGGATTCCAACTGAGGCAAGGAATGGCGCGGGTATCCGCGCAGGAACGGCGGTGCTCAGGTTCCGGTGAGACGCGAGCGGAGTCGGTCCCAGAAGCTGGGGCGTGCGGAAGACAGTTTGGTCTTGATGAAACTTCGCAGCTTCTGCTGGAGTTCCTGGGGGATGTCGTCGCAGCGCAACTCGTGGGAGAGACGCATCGTCTGCTTGTAGGTGTTGATGAAGGCCAGGCAGCCAGGGCAATCCGCGAGGTGCTGCTCGAGTTGCTGGCTGACGGGCGGCTCCAGACGCTCCTCAACGTACTCATACAACAGCTGACCGACATCACGACATCTAAACATGCTGGGGACCTGGGTTGACTCCAGTTTGACTGACCGCGTAGTCTGCCAGTTGCTTGCGCAAAAACAGCCGCCCACGGTGGAGCCGGCTTTTCAGGGCTGCCTCCGACAGGCTGAGAATCTCACACGCTTCCTGCTCGGAGAGTCCCTCAACGTCCCGCAACACCACGACGCTGCGGTAGTCCGCTGGCAGGAGATTCATGGCCTGTTCGATCCGCTGACCCAACTCCTTCCGGTCGAGCTCGTCGTTGGGCAGCCTCGACCAGTCCACCACGGGCTCTGCGATCATGCCCTCGTCGGTCATCGCCGGGCCCAGCTCTTCTGCGAGAGGGATCTCCTTCACCTTCGGCCGCTTGCGCAGCTTCATCAACGCCGCGTTCGTCGTGATGCGGTAGATCCAGCTTGAGAGTTTCGAGTCTCCACGGAAGCCGCCGATCTTCTGAAACACCGCCAGAAACACATCCTGCAGCACTTCCTCGGCATCTTGGCGGTTGCCGGTCAGGCGCAGGGCCAATCCAAAGACCCTCGCCTGGTACTGGACCATCAGCGCTTCAAGCGCGGATTCGTCGCGGGCCTGAAGCTTGGCAATAAGTTCGTCATCCTGCAGCGTCACGGCCATGCCGCCATCGTAGCACAACCGTCTCCCGCCACACAATCACTGCGGTTCCCGGCGGCTCACTCTAATGCCTGCATGACGCCGAGGAGCTCCTCAGCGCTGACATACCCGTCGCGCCGCAGGTCCCGGCGCTCGCGGCCGTGGGCGTCGAACGCCAGCAGCGTCGGCACCCCGAAGACCTGATAGCGTTCGATGAACGCTTCTTCGGCGGCGCTCACGTCGGTCGCGTCGAATTTGACCATGGCAAAGGCCTGGGCGTGCTCCACGACGTGCGGATCGCGGTAGGTCGTCGCGTCCATCTCGTGACAGGGGATGCACCAATCGGCATACACGTCCACCAGGACCGGCTTGCCGTCCGCCCCGTTCAACGCGGACTCCGTGTAGGGCATCCAGGCGATCGGCGAGGGCGACACCGCGGCGGAGGGCCGAACGCTGAATGCGCTTAAGACCAGCAGGACGCCAACCGCCCTCCTGGCCCACAACCAGCCACCTTGAAGAGTAGCCCGAGAGACCCATCCAAGATAAAGGCCGCAGCCGAGGAGGAGTGCCACGATGGCCCACCGGCTGACCGCATCCGGGATCAGCGGAAACACCAGATAGAGCGCCACACCGAACAGCACGCAGCCGAGCAGTTGTTTGACCCACGTCAGCCAGGCACCGGAGCGTGGCAGCCGGTGGAGCTGCCCGGCGAAGATGCCGAGGAATAGATACGGCAGTCCTAGTCCAAGCGCCAGCGCGAAGAAGAGCCAAAATCCAACGAGCGGCCGGCCGAGCTGGCCGACGTACAGGAGCATCCCCAACACAAACGGGCCGATACAGGGGGCGGCGACAATCCCGACGGTCAACCCCATGATGAGCGCTCCAATCACGCCAGTTCTCGCAGTCCCCAACCGGCTCGTGAACACAGCCGGAACCCGAAACTCAAACAGCCCGCAAAGACTCAAACCCAGCCCCGCCATCACCAGCGCCGTCAGAATCAGGATCCACGGCTGCTGAAGCGCCGCACCGAGCATGCCTCCGGTCAGACTCGTGATGAGTCCTAAGGTCGAATAGGTGATAGCCAGGCCCAGCACGTAGCAAGCGGCCAACGCCGCGGTGCGGCCCACGCGCTGCTGTGCCTGCCCAGCGAAGAAGCTGATGGTGATCGGGATGAGCGGGTAGACGCACGGCGTCAGGTTCAGCGCCAGACCCCCAAGAAATGCGAAGAGGAATCGGCTGGCTGTGATTGTTTCCGTGTCCATCTCTATTTATGATGCGCAAACAGTGGAAACGATTCGTGACGTGCAAGGGGCGACTACAGCAGGGACAGCTTACCGGCCGGCGTCCAGCAAGGCAGCAAGCTTGGCAAGGTCGGTCGTCGGCAGATTGCAGATATAGTTCTCGCAGACGTAGGCGGTCGTCTGGCCTTGGAGGGGGCGCTGCGTTTTGATGAAGGGAATCAGCGCTTCGATCTTCGCAGACGTCTCATCGGCCGGCTGCAGCGCCAGCACGGCGCGTGGGAGGAAGCGCCCGTGGACGGCTCGCAGCATCGCCTGGGTGCCCGCCGAAGCGGGATCGCCCGCGATGACGATCTCTTGCGAGGGCCCCAGCCAGAAGTCGAGGGCGATGAGGAATTGGGGGAAGGCGTGCGGGGCTTGGCTGACCTGGCCGGAGAAGGTCTGAAACAGCCGCCCGGCGTAGCCTTGGAGCTCCTTATCCATCGTGAGTTGGCCCAGCCGCACGAGCACGAGCGCCGCGACTGAGTTGCCGGAGGGAAGCGCCCCATCATAGAGCTCTTTGGTGTTGGCGATCAGGCGCTCGTTCTGATCGCCGCTGAAGAAGAATCCCCCGTCTTGCTGATCCCAGAACAGCCGCACCATCTCGTGCGCCAATCGCTTGGCCCCGGCGAGCCACCGGGCCTCAAACGTCGCCTCATAGAGGTCCGCCAAGCCCCAGACGAGGAAGGCGTAGTCGTCCAGGAAGGCCGGAATGGACGCTTCCCCGTCCCGATAGCGGTGCAAGAGCCGCCCATCACGTTGCAGGCGATCCAGGAGAAACGCGGCCGCCTCTTGCGCGGCCTGGGCATAGCGCGGCTCATCGAGCACGCGGGCGCCGTAGGCCAGCGCGCCGATCATCAGCCCGTTCCAGTCCGTGAGAATCTTATCGTCCCGATGCGGGCGCTTCCGCTGGCTGCGGACAGCCAGCAGTTTGGCCCGTGCGGCCTCAAGCCGGCGGCGCACTTCCTCAACCGGACGCTGCTCCTGAGCCGCGAAGGCATCCAGCGGAGTCGCCATGGAGAGAATCGTGGTGCCGTTCTCAAAGTTGCCACCCGGCGTGACGCCATAGAAGCGCTTGATGATCGCCGAGTCCTCGGGACTCAGCGCGGCGTCGATCTCCTGCAGGGTCCAGACGTAGTACTCCCCTTCCTTGCCGACCTCCCCGGCGTCTTCCGCGGAATGAAAGGCCCCGGTCGGATCGCGCATGTCCCGCAGGACATACTCGAAGATGTCGCGGGCCACCTCAGCGTACGGCGATTTGCCGGTCACTTGGTACGCCTCAAGGTACGTGCGGGCGAGCAGTGCCTGGTCGTAGAGCATCTTCTCAAAGTGCGGGACCAGCCACTGCCGGTCAGTGGAGTAGCGATGGAAGCCGCCGCCCAGATGGTCGTGCATCCCGCCGCGGGCCATCGCGTCGAGGGTCCTCTCCACCATCGCCAGCGTCTGGGGATCGTGCGCGCGGGTCCACGCCCGCAGAAGGAACGAGGCGCTGTGGCTGCGCGGGAACTTCGGCGCCGGCCCGAACCCGCCGTAGGCGTCGTCGTATTGCGACCCGAATTGCCGCGCGCCGGTTTCGAGGGTGGCCGTCGTGAGGAGCGCCGAAAACGCGGCCTGAGCGCCGGCCTGGATGGCCTGGGTCAGCGTCTGGCTGGAGCGGAGGATGTCCTGGCGCCTGGTTTTCCATGATGCGCTGATGGAACGCAGGACGGTCGTGAATCCCGGCCGGCCAAAGCGATCCGCCGGCGGAAAGTACGTCCCGCCCCAGAACGGCTTGCCCTCCGGGGTCAGGAAGACGCTCATCGGCCAGCCGCCGGACCCCGACATCGCTTGAACGGCCGCCATATACAGGACATCGATGTCGGGGCGCTCTTCCCGGTCCACCTTGATCGCCACGACAGTCTCGCTCATCAGGCGGGCGATCTCAGGATCATCGAACGACTCCTGCTCCATGACGTGGCACCAGTAGCACGTGGAGTAGCCCACCGAGAGGAAGACCGGCTTATCCTCCTGCTTCGCTTTGGCGAACGCCTCCTCGCCCCAGGGATACCAGTCCACTGGATTGTAGGCGTGTTGCAACAGATACGGACTCTTCTCGTGGATGAGCCGGTTGGGACGCCGGCCCTGCGCATCAGCCGGCATCGGCTCAAGGGACGCAGCAGGGCTCACCGAAGACGCGTGAGAACCTGCGGTCTGCCGTTTTCTCTGGGAGTCCATCACTCCTCCTGCCGCCAGCACCACAACCACCCCCGCAATAATAACCCATGCCCATCTCATCGTGTCAAGAGCTCCTCGATGCGCGAGGTCAGCGCCGCCACATCGTCACCCGTGTAGGAGCCGCCCGGATGGACGTAGCGGATCACGCCCGCTCGATCGAGGAGGAAGCTGACTGAAGTCCACGCGCGTTCATGGCCATCGAGCCACCAGCGCTTGAGCGTCCGCCACTCCGGGTCAATCGCGACCGGAAACCGGAACCGGTATCGCTTCACCAGCCGCTCCACGTGCCGGCGCGTCACGGGAGCCGCCGACTTGTGGTGGTAGAACCCGACCACCACCAGCCCCTTCGCGTGGTATCGCTCATGGAGCGCGTTGAGACTCGGCGCGGAGGCCGCGCAGTACGGGCACTCCGGCCCGGTCCACCACCGCACGAGCACAACCTTGCCTCGCAGCTGTTCCAGCGTCAAGGGCTGGCTGTTGCTCCACTCCACCACGTCCCACGGAGGGGCTGCCGTTCCATACCATTCCTCGCCCTCTGAGACCGCCGCCTGAGCCGCGGCTGTGAGGACCGTGAGAAACAGTGCCACGGTTGCGACAAGCTTCGCCATCGTACGCCTGCTCTGCATGACGAGTCAACACACGAAGAGGCGGCCGTGCAACCGACCGCCTCTCACGTGCGGGGGTGGCGTGGTCTTAGAGTTTGCCAAGCTCACCGGCGTTGACCCTCTCCACCAGCGTGTTCCAGGCTTCCTTGGTCAGGCGCACGAGGTTGCCCTCCTCCCCGATCCGTACCTCATCCTTCTCAACATCAAGGACGACCTCGGGACACGCCCCGCAGTCGGGACACAGAGATACCCGAATCGGCTGCTTCATCTTGCCTCACCTCCTTCTCGTCGTTAAAACGTCACCCGGATGCTTCCCACAAGCGTGAAATCCGGTTCCACCTGATTGCCGTTCAGGTTTTGGAGGACCGGAAGCTGGATCGAGCTCTCGATGACGAAATGTTTGGTCGCGACCTGCACCCCGGGTGAGAGGAACAGCAGATGCCCGCCCGTGTTGTCCACACGGCTGCCGTGGTTCTTGGCCTGCTGCTCCCACTGCCCGTTGGCTTCCAACACCACATTCCACTGCGCGTAGAGCCCTCGTTCAGGAAGTCTGATCGGCCAGACCCGACGCTGGTAGGCGACGGTGTATGACAGCACGTCTCCGAACTCGAACTTGTTGGCCGTGGTGTTGACCTGGTACGTCATGCTGACGTCCCACTCGTCATCCAGACTCTGCCAGGTGTAGGCGGCTCCCACCAACGGATCAGCCGAGCCGGAACCAAGCTGCAGGTCGCGGGGCAGCTTGCCGCGGGCATCCGCATCGCCGCTTTGGCCGGTGGGCAGGTCCGTCCCAGCCACGAGGGAAAACCGAGAAGTCGCCGCTGGGTAGTCCCTGGTATAGACCCGATACTTGCCCAACAACAGGAGGTCGCCCACCCCGGCGTCTCCTCGGCTGGTCCGTAGCCCATCTGTGGTGGAATCCAACTCCTTGCTCACGAACGGGATCGTCAGGATCGCCGAGGCCTTCTCCGTGAATCCGTAGACCACGGTCTGCGGCATCGCGAAGATTTCAAGCTCTCGGTCGTGGGCGGTGGGATCGTCTGATTTCTTGGTGTACCGAAGCTGGCTGCGGACGATCCACTGATCCTTGGCCGGCGTCAGGCCCACATCGCTGTTGATGGCGACGGCAAACGCGGATGTGGGAACGAGGAGGATGAGCGCGCCGAACCCGAGGAAGCGCGGTGGGATCATTCAGCCAGCTCCTCGAACGACTCGATCATCAGGCCGGCCGGCAGACCCGCATGCTCATGCACCAGCCCGCTGATTTTCACAAGCCTCTTCGCCTGCTCGGCGTGCTCGAGTTGTCGCCGCAGCCCCTGGCTGAGCGTCGCACTCGCTTCGGTATCCTGATGCTCGGCGTCAAAGAGCAGGAACGTGGTGCCATCGTGACGGGAGGTCACCGCCATGCGGTCGCCATCTCGGCTGATCATTCCAATGACGGTCAGCTTGATGCCGCGTAACGTGAATCCCGCCTCCTGGACCGCCTGCCGGACTTTTCCCACATCAATGCCGTGGCCACGAGGCAGGGTGGCTTCCGTGACCCCTTGCTTGAGATGCACGTGAATCTCGTCAAGTCCTGCCCGTTGTTTGAGCCGTTTGTCCAGCCCCAGCGCACAGAAAGGACACGACAACCCGTCCACCTGAAGCTGAATGCCCTCGATCTCCGCCGACGCCTCTTCCAAACCAATCACACCGGACCCCACCAGCATTCCAACCAGCACGAATGCGAGTCGCATCGTATCAGCTCCTTGTGCCCGACGAGGCCACCGCGTCCTGAACGGTCTTGGCGACATTTCCCAGACAACAAGAACCTTGAGGATTGGTGACCTCGCAGTAGCAGTTGCCGGCTTTGACCTGGGCTTTGAT
Source organism: Candidatus Omnitrophota bacterium (assembly GCA_016192545.1). Classification (GTDB taxonomy): domain Bacteria; phylum Omnitrophota; class Gorgyraeia; order Aquiviventales; family Aquiviventaceae; genus JACPTX01. Next base: position 13,246 of record JACPTX010000045.1, read on the forward strand.
CTGCTCGATGGCGGTGCTTTTGCCGGTCGCTTCGATCTCAGCGCGGATCTTCTGCGGCGTCCAGCCGAAGCAGTAGCAGACCGGCGCGGTTGAATCACCTGGCTCTTTGAGACCGACAGGCCTCGCCAGGTCGTCCTTCCGGAACAGCGCCTGGCCATCGCAGAAGTAGACGACCTCGCACGAGGCCGTCTTGCAGAAGCAGAACACCTCCTGGGCAGGAATCCGCGGCCTGGCCTCAGGCTTCAGGAGGGCTCCCAGGGTGATGCGGGCCACCGTGCTCCCTTTTGCCCCACACTGAGGACATGGCGTCGGAGGACAGGCACGAGGCGGATGGAGTTCGCAGCACGTCTCTCTCACAACCATCCAGAAAAGAAGAGCACGACCAACGAGGCAACGAGGAGGACAAGCCCCGTGCGTCTTCCATGCGTCATCCGACACCCAGTGGTTCGGCAACGGATGCGCTCGCGAACAAACCGCCACCACGCAGCCGCCAGCAGCGCCACGCCGATCCACACGAATAACTGATGATAGCGGCCCAGGCTCGCTCCGAGCCCCAGACTGCCTAATCCCAGCAGCGCCAACACCGCTGGCCCCAGGCAACACAGCGAGGCCACCAGCGCGGACAGCATGCCGAGCTTCTCGGCTTTCATCGTGCCCTCCCCTGCTTCATCATCCGCTGCCGGTCAATCGTGGGGCAGACCGCCTTGCCGTGAGGCCTGAAGCGAGGCGGGCAGCCGCTTCTGGTCGCCTGGGCGATCCGCCGTCTAATAAGATGCAGATCCGCGATCTTTCGATTCAGTTCCCGCAAGCGGAGTGTCAACAAGTGCTGGACATGGCCGCAGGGGCAGCGACCGCGGTCGGCCAGCTCGAGGATTTCCTTGATGTCCTCCAGCCGCAGCCCCAAACTCTGCGCCTTCTTGATGAACTGCAACCGATCCACGGTCTCAGGCGAATAGAGTCGATACCGAGAAGCGGTTCGAGAAGGTTTGGGGAGCAAGCCGATCTCCTCGTAGTACCGGATCGTCTTGATCGGCACCCCGGCCCGTTTCGCCACCGCACCAATGAAGCTGTCGCTCATCTCGCCTCAAGTATAAACCATCTAGTTAACTGGAGAGTCAAGTGAAAAAAAATGGCAGTCACTTCGCAAAGCGGGAAAAGTGACTGTCACTTTTACTGCGGGAACTACTTGAGTGGCTCGGCGGCGCTGAGTTCCCCGCTGACCGGCGCCTGGTCGAGGTAGAGGGAGAGCTTCTCCCAGGTCTGCCGGCCGACGATGCCATCCGTCTTTAAGCCGTTGACCTGCTGAAATTGCCGGATTGCCTCGCGGGTCTGCGGCCCGATCTTCCCGTCGAGGGAGCCCTGGTAGAAGCCGGCGTTCTTGAGCGCCTGCTGGATTTCGGTCTTGGCCGGTTTCACCGACGGGGCCGGCTTGGGGGCGGCCGGAGCGGCGGGCCGGGTCGCCGGGCCCCCGACGGCAGTCGGGGCGGCCGGGTCGCCGGACCAGGCGCCCGTCGTCTGTCTCAAGCTCGCGCGCTCGAGCTGGTTGACCCGCTGATCCAGCAATCCGATGTCAGACTTGAGTTGATTCATTTCCTGGGCGGTCCGCTGCGCGGCGCAGCCGCTGAGCCCCACCACGCCCGCGAGCGCGACGAAGAGCACCGATCGTGACATGCGACACCTCCCCCGTTTTCCGTAGTGTACCAAACCCCGTCGGCGAGTCAAGCCTTTTGCCGATACAGCTCCGCCTGAAACGTCGTGTGGGTGATGCCGAACTGGTCCGACAGCGCCCGGTTCAGCGCGTCGAGGATGGCCGGGCCATCCGCCAGGTCATCAACCAGGATGTGCCCGCTCATCGCCTCAAGACCCGTGGTAATCGTCCACACGTGCAGGTCGTGCACGTCCCGCACGCCCGCCACGCGCCGCATCGCCTCGACGATCTGCCCGGTATCCAGATGCGCGGGGCTGGCCTCGAGAAGGACGCCGACCGACTGTTTCACGAATCCCCAGGAGCTGAGGGCGATCAGGAACCCGATGAAGAGACTGGCCAGCGGATCTGCCAGCCGCCAATCCTTCCAGCGGATCAGGACCCCGGCGGCGATGACCCCGCAGGAGCCCAGCGCATCCGCCAGGACGTTCAGGCGCGCCCCCTGGATATTGAGGCTGAGGCTCGGCGCGCGCGCCAGCACCCGGGAGCTCGCCAGGTTGGCGCACAGCCCCAGGACGGCCGCCGCCAGCATCGGCGTCGTCTGAATGGCCGGAGGGTCCTGAAGGCGGTGCAGCGCGCGGACATAGATCCAGGCGACAAGGAGCCACAGCGCCACGCCGTTCACCAGGGCCGCGAGGATTTCCGTGCGGTAGTAGCCGTAGGTATTCGCCGAGGTGGCCGGCTTCGTCGCGATCCACGCGGCAAAGAGACTGAGGGAGAGCGCCGAGACGTCGGTCAGCATGTGGCCCGCGTCGGCCAGCAGGGCGAGGCTGCCGCTGATGATCCCGGCGACCAGCTCGACGACGAAAAAGCTGAAGGTGATGAGGAGGGCGAGGCGGAGCTCCAAGGCCCCGCTGGGACCTTCCCGGCGATGCGGGTGAATCGTCATGGTTCGACTCCGCTCACCATGACCCTGAGCAAGCGAAGCGCGTCGAATGGGTCATGACGCGGACAGTTTTGACAGACGCTCGAGCAACGCTTGCGGCGTCACGAACCCGGTAATCCGCAGATCGGACCGCTCCCGCCCGCCGGCGTCAAACACCAGCACCGTGGGAACCCCGTAGACCCCATGACGCTCCAGGAGCTCCTGCGCCTCCGGCGGAACGTCCTGCGTGGCATCCACCCGGAGCGTCGTGAATCCGGCGAGCCGCTCCACCACCTGGGAATGCCGGAAGGTGACGTGGTCGAGCTCCACGCACGGCAGGCACCAGTCCGCATAGATGTCAATGAGGAGCGGGCGGCCCTCGCGCCGCGCCTCCTCAAACCGCTGGGGGCTGTACGCCTGCCAGGCCACCGACGCCGCCGACTCCTGGCGGCCCGACGGAAACAACGGATGCACGAAGTACACCGCTAACCCCAGGAGGATGACACCGAGGGCTTTGTTCACCCACACCAGCCACGCGCCGGCCTTGGGCAGGCGAGGCAGTTGATTGGCGAACACGCCCAGCAGGACGTACGGCGCGCCCATCCCGATCCCGACGGCGAGAAAGATCGCGAACCCCAGCCAGGGGCTCGCCAGCTGGCTGACGAACAACAGCAAGCCGACCACGAACGGCCCGATGCACGGCACCGCAATCAGCCCGACGGTGAGGCCCATGACGAACGCGCCGGCCGCCCCGGCCTGGGCCCGCCCGAACCGGTCGGCGATCCATCGGGGCGGGCGCAGCTCATACAGCCCGAACATGCTGAGCGCCAACGCCACGACCAGCGCCGCGATACCGAGCAGCACGGCCGGCTGCTGCAGCCAGGAGCCGAGCAGCACCCCGGTCTTCGCCGCGACGGTGCCCAGCACCGCATAGGTCAGCGACATCCCAAGCAGATAGCATACGGCCAGCCAGACCGCCGCGCCGATCCGGCCGGCGGCCTGTCCGCTGAAAAACGCGAGGGTCACGGGGATCATCGGATAGACGCACGGCGTGAGGTTCAGCGCCAGCCCTGCCAGCAGCGCCGCCAGCAGCCAGACCCACACGGACTGATGCGCCAACAACTGCCCCAGCCATCCGCTTCCCAATGGCTGCGCCGGCGCGGCGCCGAGCGGCGAGGCGCCGAAGATCTCCGGATGCGCCGCGACGATCGGTGTGCCGGATGCCGCCATCGGCAGCGCCATCGCAAACGCCATCTCCGCCGGCGCCAGGCACACCGTGTCGTTGCACGCCTGGAGCGAGACCGAGCCGACCAGGGGTTTCATGCCGTCCGGCTCCGGAATCGCCGATGCCGCCTGACCCTCCGCGATGATGAGCGCCGTGCCTTCGTACACGTCCATCGAGGCGCCGGCGAAGGTGAAGTACCGGCGGACGGCCGGGGGGTAGCGTACGTCAGTAACGGTCAGCGCCGGGTGCGCCGCGAAGAGCACGTCGGTGGGGATGAGGAACTCGGAGTCGGTGTCGTGGGCGTTGAGGTGCCAGCCCGGTTCCAGCGTCAGCCGCACCGCAAGCTGAAGGACGTCGTTCGGCCGGATGCGATCCTGCGACAGGAACGTCTCGACCGTCACCACGCGGCGGCTGTCCTGCAGCTCGGCGTGAACCGGAGCGGCGGCCGTGAGGCACGCGAGCCAGAGGAGAAGGTGCACGAGCATCCTGCCAAGCATTATACCATTCAGTCGGGGTCAGACACCCAACCGCTGCTGATGGGAGGGTTGGTGTCAGACCCCTCTAGAGGTAGCCGTGGAGGCGGAACCAGGACAGCGCCCGCCGGATGGCCTCCTCGACCGGCGTCTGCGGCAGCCCCAGCTCGCGGACCGCCTTGGAGCCGTCCAGCTGCTGGCGATGCCGGGTCAGCCGCACGACCTGGCGCGGCAGGAGCGGCTCCCGCCGCGTCACGAGGCTGGCGAGCTCGGTGGCCGCCGCCCCGGCCAGCGCGAGCGGATACGGCAGCCTCCAGCGCGGCGGTGGCACGCCGGCTTCCCGGGCGACCAGGCGCGCGAATTCCCCCAGCGTCATGTTGCGGTTCGCCAGCAGATACCGCTCGCCGACCCGCCCCCGCTCCGCGGCCAGCACATGCCCCAGGCCGACGTCGCCGGTGTAGACCGCGTTGAACGCATGCTCCAGGTACACCGGCATCCGCCATTTCGCGAACAGCAGCACGAGCCGCCCGGAGAACGGATGCGCGTCGTATTCGCCGACGCAGAGGCTGGGGTTGACGGTGACGACCGGCAGGCCGTCGCGACTATAGCGGTCCACCGCGTGCTCCATCGCCGTCTTGACCGTCGCGTAGAGCGGCCGCCAGCGCGTCAGGGGCCAGGGCTCGCCTCTGCGAAGCCGTGGCTTCGCTACGGCGAAGCAGGGCTCGCGATCGTGCTCCGTCGCGAGGCGTCCCGCCACGGGGGCGATGGTCGCCGCGCTGCTGGTGTAGACGATCCTCGGCACGCGCGCGTCGCGGAAGACGTCGAAGACGCGCCGGATCTGGTCGAGCCCGCGGGCGACGGCCTGCGCGCGGCGGTCGGTGAACCGCGGGTAGTAGGCGGCGCAGTGGATGACGAGCCCGCAGCCGTCCAGCGCCTGCCGCAGCGAGCCGGCATCCTCAAGATCCAGCGCGAGCGGTTCGAGCGGCAGCCCCTCGAGGACGAAGCGGTAGCGGGGATTGCGGAAGGCGGCCCGGACACGGTAACCACGAGCCAGCAGCGCGCGCACGACGTGCGCCCCGATATGGCCGGCGGCTCCTAAGACCAACGCGCGTGTCAGTGCGGCAGGGACTCTGGCAGGGCGGCGGTGCGGGGGGTGAAGCGGGAGGCGTAGTCGTCGAGATCCTTGACGAACCACTTGAGCGGCAGGTACCAGGGATACTGGTCGTCGAACCCGAGCTGCTTGGCCTCGGCATAGGCCGCATCCGCGCTCCAGCCCTCTTCCAGCACCCGGTAGCTGGCGATCAGCGCGCCGGTGCGCAGCTGCCCCTGGCGGCAGTGGATGAAGACTGGCTGGCGGGTCGGGTCGGTGACGATCTTCAGGAAGGTACGCACGTCGGCCTCGGACGGGTCATCGTAGTTGGACAGCGGCAGGCTGACGAACTTCATGTCGAGCCGGTCCGCTTCCTCCTCCTCCCACTCGACCACCTGCTCCGGCACGCGCAGCGACACGACGGTCTTGATGCCGAGCGTCTTCAGGGCTTCCATGCCCGTTTCATCCGGCTGCGCCCCGCGGAACAGGCCGGGGGACACGCAGTAGAAATTCCTGATCGCGGACAGCTGGGACGGCAGACGGGCGGACGGCCCGCTGGCACACCCGGCCGCCGACACCGCACACCACACCGCCACCCACAGGCGCTGGGTCGTCGTCATATTGGGCGGTATTCTACGCTGCAGGCATGGTTGCGTCAAGCCGCAACTGATTCGTGCGGCAGACCTCGGCGAAGGTCCTGGCGCTGGGACGGATGCGACGCTCCTGCGTCGTGTAATCGACCTCGATGAGGCCGAAGCGCGGCCCGTAGCCCTCGGCCCACTCGAAGTTGTCCAGCAGGGACCAATAGAGGTAGCCCAGCACCGTGACGCCGGACTGGATGGCCCGGGCGATATGCGCCAGATGGCGGAGGATGAACCGCGCGCGCTGCCGGTCGTCATCGGTGCAGAGGCCGTTTTCGGTGATGAGGACCGGCCGCCGGTACGGCCTCGCCCAGCGGATGACCCGCTCAATGCCCGGCGGATAGACGTCCCAGCCCATGCAGTTGCGCTCGGTCACCTCGCGGTGGTGGAGGGTGCTGCAGCGGCGGCCGATCCACTGCTTGGCGGAGTACATCCCCAGGCGCATGAAGACGCGGCCGTAGTAGTTCATCCCGAGGAAATCCAGGCTCGGCACCGCCCCGGCGATCCGCACGACGCGCCCGTACGGGATCCGGAGCCTCCCCTCCATGAGGGTGTCGAGGAAGTGCTGGTTGTACATCCGCTGGGTCGTCCGCGCGATGAGATGATCCCCGAGCCACCAGCGGCGGCACCGCACGAACGGCTGCGCGTGCGTCGCGAGGCTGACCATGGGCGGAGGCGAGGCGGCGGTCTCATGGATGACCTGGTAGGCGGCGATGTGCGCCCGCGCCAGATGCTCCATGACGCGGTAGGACAGGATGAGGTTGTGCTCGCCCGGCGGTCCGACCCCGTCGAGATAGTGCATCCAGACGTAGACCATCGGCTCGTTGATCGTGAGCCACCAGCGCACGTCGGCGCCAAGCGCCTCGACGACCCGCCGGACATACCGGACGAACAACTCCACGACTTGCGGGTTGGTCCACCCGCCCTTCACCTCCAGCCACCGCGGGTTCGTATAGTGGTGGAGCGTGACGATGGGCTCCAGGTTCCGTTCGCGCAGGGCGCGCACCACGTCCTGATAATGGGCGAGGGCCTCGTCGTTGAAGACGCCTTCCTGCGGCTCGATGCGGCTCCACTCGACGGAGAAGCGGTGGGCGTTCTGGGACAACTCCCTGGCGAGGTCGAAGTCGTCCCTGAATCGGCGGTAGTGGTCGCACGCGAGGCCCGAGGCGGTCTTCACGCGGCCTGCCTGCTCCCAGGCCCACCAGTCGTTGTTGGTGTTGTTCCCCTCGACCTGATGCGCGGAGGTCGCGGTGCCCCAGAGGAAGGCCTGCGGGAAGATGAAGGGGTCAGACCCCGTCAGTTGAGGCCGCCGTTCTTGAGGGGTCTGACCCCTGATTTGTGAAGCAGACGGCTGATCTGACGGGCAAGCGTCGGGTGGGCGAGGATGGATTCCGGCCCGGTGAAGCCGGGCCGGCCGGAAAAATCAGTCATGACGCGTCCGGTCGCGCGCGCCAGGGCCGCCAGCGGCACCAGGTCCCAGATCTTCACCCCGTGGTCGAGCACCGCGTCGGCGCGGCCCCGGAACAGCCACAGGTAGCCGTAGCAGTCCCCGTAGGCGCGCTCCAGGAAACACGCGCGGACCAGGCGCGAAAATCCCGCTTCGTACTTCGTGTCCAGCCACCACTGGCTGCCGCCGTGGAAGAGGACGGCTTTCGACAGGACCGGCGGCTTGGGCGCGCGCCGCAGCGCGGTCCGCGTGCGCCCCCGCCGCTCGTAGGCCGACGTGCCCGGCCCGACCCCGAGGAACGTTTCCA
>JACPTX010000046.1 GCA_016192545.1 Candidatus Omnitrophota bacterium
TGCGGCGCGGGGATTGATTGTTTCATCGCGGCCAAGCACGTCGGCCCGTCAGGCAAGGTCATCGGCATCGACATGACCGACCGGATGCTCGAGGTGGCCGCCCAGGCCAAGCCGCAGGTGGCCGCGAAGCTGGGCTACGACGTCGTGGAGTTCCGGAACGGGTATCTGGAACAGGTTCCGGTCGAAGACAAGTCGGTGGACGTGGTGATTTCCAACTGCGTCATCAACCTCTCGCCGGATAAGCGCGCGGTCTTCCGCGAGATGTGGCGGATGTTGAAGGATCACGGCCGGATGTGCGTCGCGGACATCGTGTCGGAGCGTCCCGTGCCGGCGCACCTGAAGGTGAACCCGCAGCTCTGGGGCGAGTGCACGGTCGGGGCGCTGACCGAAGAGGAATTTCTGGCCTATGCGGAGCAGGCCGGATTCTACGGCGTGGAGATCCTGAAGAAAGCGTTCTACAAGACGATCGAAGGCTACCACTTCTATTCCGTGACGGTGCGCGGCTACAAGTTTGAGAAGAAGGCCAGCTGCCGCTACGTGGGCCAGACCGCGATCTACCACGGCCCGTTCAAGGCGGTGATGGATGAGGAAGGCCACCTCTTCCCTCGCGACGTCGCGATTGAGGTTTGCACCGATACCGCCGCGAAATTGTCCGCCCCGCCCTACCAGGCGCTCTTCACCGTGACACAGCCGACCCAGCAGATTGTGGGGATGCCGGCCGCCGCCCCAAACTGCGGGCCGGGCTGCTGCTGACGTGCGCGCAATCCGTTGGCCCATTGGCATCCTGCTCGTGTGCGCGGCGTCGGCCGGATGCGGCGGCTCCCGTTCCGTCGGGTTTCCGCTGGTCGGGCCGCTCATCTCCCCGCTGGTGTCTCCGCTGAGGCCGTCGCCGGAGCTGCAGACGCTGTTCATCGAGCCGTTCGAGGAGCTTGATCCGAAGCGATGGCGCGAAATCAAGCTCCACGGCCAGACCCGGTACGTCATTGACGGCGAGGGTGAGGCGCGCGCGCTCAAGGCCCACAGCCAGGCCGCGGCCTCCGTCCTGGTGACGCCGGTGCAGTTTGACCCGGATGCCTACGAGTGGCTGAGCTGGCGCTGGCGGGTCGAGGCGCTCATCCCCGGCGAGGATCTCGCGCGGAAGGAGGGCTCGGATGCCGTCGCGCGGGTCTACGTCTATTTCGACACGCCGGGGCTGCCGTGGCAGAAGCGGTCCATTGACTACGTGTGGTCCTCGACGCTGCCCGTGGAGACCGTGCTGGAGAGCCCCTACGGCGGCCAGTCCAAGATCGTCGTCGCGGAGAGCGGCCCTGCCCGCCTGGGAATGTGGCAGCGCGTCATCCGCAATATCGAGGACGATTACGAGCGCTGCTACGGCGGCAAGCCTCCCAGGGTGGTGGCCATCGGGATCATGACGGATGCGGACAACACCCGGTCCGAGGCGGTGGCGTTCTATGATGACCTCATGGTGACGAAAGAGCCGCCCAGGGGTCAGACCCCTCAAGACTGACGGGCTTTGACCCCCATCCCGATGCGTCCGCTGTTTCCCCTCCTCTCCATCGGATTCCTCCTGCTCGAAGCGCTCTTTCTGCTGATGGTCCGCCTGCAGGATCTGCGCCAGCACGCCGCCGCGTTTCTGGTGTTGTTCGGGGCGGTGTTTGCCGTGTATCTCGGGCTGGTCTGGCTGGTCCGCCGCACGGCGGTCTCCAGGCCGTGGCTGCTGTGGGGGATCGTGCTGGGCGGCGTCGTGTTTCGTCTGACCCTTGTCGGCCTGACCCCGACCCTGTCCAATGACATCTCCCGCTACCTGTGGGACGGCCGGGTGCAGCAGGCCGGCGTCAACCCCTACCGCTTCGCGCCGGATGATCCGGCCTTGGCGCACCTGCGGACCGACGACTGGCAGTGGATCAACCACAAAGATATCCCGACCATCTATCCGCCGGTCATGCAGCTCGCGTTCCGGATGGGGGTCGCCCTCGCCCCAACGCTGCTCATGCAGAAGCTCGTCTTCCTCCTGTTCGATCTGGCGGTCGTCATGTTCCTCGTCTGGCAGCTCCCGCGCTGGGGCGTCAGTCCGTTGATGAGCCTGGTGTACGCCTGGCATCCGCTGGTCGTCGTGGAGGTCGCAGGCAGCGGGCACAACGATCCGCTCGGCGTGTGGTGGATGCTCGTGGGTCTGGCGCTCTGGTCCTCGCGTCGTCGGCTGATCGGGACGGCCGCGTTTGCGCTGGCGTTCCTGTCGAAATTGACCACCGCGCTCCTCTGGCCGTTCTACTGGGTGCGGGCGCGCCGGCTCCTCCTCGTGTTCCTGGCCGCGATCGCGCTCGCGGGGCTCTGGTGCTGGTGCAGTCCCTATGTCACGCCGGGCTTCCGCCACTACGCCGGCCGCTGGGAATTCAACAGCTCCGTGTATGCGCTCCTGCAGTCGGCCCTCGGCGTCCCGCTCCTCGCGCGCCTTGTCTGCGGACTCCTCGTGCTGGCCGCCGGCGTCTTCATGGCGAGGAAGACCGACGACCCGACGCGGTATACTGTGGTGATGATCCAAGCCGCGATCCTGGCCGCGCCGGTCCTGGAGCCGTGGTATCTTCTCTGGCTCATCCCGCTGCTGTGCCTGCGTTTCTCCTGGATGTGGCTGGGGTTCTCCGGGCTCGTGATGCTGTCCTACACCGTGTTGATCCGCTACGTCAGCGACGGAATCTGGCGGATCCCGGCATGGGTGCCCTGGGTGGAGTACGGCCCGCTGTATGCCTGGTTGCTCTGGCGGGCGGGAAGAAGGGGTCAGACCCCATGAAGGTCGCCGTCATCATTCCGGTCTATAACGAGGAGCAGGCGCTGCCGCACGTGTTGCGGGAGATCCCGAGGACGCTCGTGCACGAGATTCTCGTCGTGGATAACGGCTCGACCGACGGCACGTTTCGCGCGGCCCAGGCCGCCCAGGTGAAGGTCTTGTTTGAGCCACGGCGGGGCTACGGCCGGGCCTGCCAATCGGGCCTGCGCCACGTCTCGCCGGAGGCGGATGTCGTCGTGTTTCTCGACGGGGATCACTCGGATTATCCGGAGGATCTGCCGGCGCTGCTGGCGCCGCTCGAACGCCACGAGGCGGACCTCGTCATCGGCTCGCGGGTGCTGGGCGGGGCTCAGCCGGGTTCGCTGACACCCCAGCAGCGGTTCGGCAACCGGCTGGCCTGCCGCCTGATCGCCCTGCGCTTCGGGCGCCGGTTCACGGACCTCGGCCCCTTCCGCGCGGTCCGCCGCGCCTCCCTGCCGGCGCTGGCGCTGCGCGACACCGCGTTCGGCTGGAACGTGGAGATGCAGCTCAAAGCCCTGAAGGCCGGCCTGCGCATCGTCGAGGTGCCGGTGCGGTACCGCCCCCGCATCGGGCGCTCCAAAATCTCCGGCACGATGCTGGGCACCCTCCGCGCGGGCCTGAGCATCCTGGGAATGATTGCCAGGCACTGGTAGGGGCGGGTGACGCCGAGGGGAGGCCTCCGCCGCCGGCCGCAGTCCCGTCACGGGACGAGGACGGCAGGCGGAGTCCCGAGGCGGCAGGCCCCGCCCCAGCAAGAAATATGCCATAATACGTGTTACGCATGCCACTAATGAGCACGCTCACCATCGAACCGGAGGCGTTTGCGGCGCGCGTGCGCGCCGCGCTGGCCTGCCCCGAGGCCTCGTCGGCGATCGCGCGGCTGTGGGACAAGGACGCCGGCCTCTGGTCAGGCGATCCGGCGACGCAGCAGCGGATCCGCGGCCGGTTGGGATGGCTGTCCATCGCCTCCGTCATGGCCTCCCGCCTTCCGGAGATTGACGCCGCGGCGAAGGACATCCGGCGCGCGGGATTCACCCATGCCGTCCTCCTCGGCATGGGCGGGAGCAGCTTCTTCGCCGAGGTCTGCCGCGCCATCGTCGGCGTTGCTCCCGGCTGGCTGGACCTGGTCGTGCTCGACACGACCGATCCCTCGGCCATCGTGGCAGCCCAGGCCCGCGCGCCGCTGGACCGCACCCTCTTCATCGTGTCCAGCAAATCCGGCACCACCGCGGAGTCCGGCGCCCTGTGCGAGTACTTCTACCATGGGGTTCAGGCGCTCAAGGGCGCGCAGGCCGGCGAGCAGTTCCTCGCCATCACCGACGCCGGCACACCGCTGGAGGCTCTCGCCAGGCAGCGCGCATTCCGCGCTACGTTCGTGCACGGCCCGGCGACCGGGCAGGACGTCGGCGGGCGGTTCTCCGCGCTGACGCATTTCGGCTTGGTGCCGGCCGCGCTCATGGGCCTCGACATCCGGCGGCTCCTGGACCGTGCAGAGGCCATGGGGGAGGCCTGCCGTCCCTCATCGACGGCATCAGAAAATCCCGGCGCGCAACTGGCGGCCGCGCTGGCGCTCGCCCTGGAAGCCGGGCAGGACAAGATCCTCTTCGTCGGCTCGGCGAGGACCGCGCGATTCGGCGTCTGGGCCGAGCAGCTCATCGGGGAAAGCACCGGCAAAGCCGGCAAGGGACTGGTCTTGATCGACGGCGAAACGCTGAGGGATCCTGCCGCCGCGTCGAAGGACCGGCTGGTGCTGGAGCTGCAATTGGAGGGCGAGCGGGACGCGCGGCTGGCGCGGCAGGTGGACGGCTACGGGGCGGCGGGGCATCCCGTCATCCGGCTGTCGTGGCGCGATCCCTACGACGTCGGCGGGGAAGTCGTGCGGTGGTTCGTCGCGACGGCGCTGGTCGCGCACGCGATGCAGATCAACCCCTTCGATGAGCCGAACGTGAAGGAAAGCAAGGACCGCACCGTCGCGCTGCTGGACCGGTATGCGCGGGAGCACCGCCTGCCGGAAGCAGCACCGGCGCTGCGTGAGGAGGGGATTGCGGTGTATGGGGCCAAGGGCGCCGGGTCGTTGCCGGCGGCGCTGCAGGCGTGGCGCGCGCAGATCCGCGCGGGCGACTACGCCGCGGTCCTCTCGTTCCTGCCCCGGACGCCCGCGCTCGATGGCGCGGTCGAGTCGCTGCGCGCCCGCGTGTCCGAACTCACGGGCGCGGCGACCATGCTCGGCTACGGCCCGCGCTATCTCCACTCGACCGGCCAACTGCACAAAGGCGGGCCGGACCGTGTCGTCCTGCTGCTGCTCACCTCCGATGACCCGGCGGACCTGCCGGTGCCCAGCTACCCGTATACCTTCAGCGTGTTGAAGCACGCGCAGGCGCTGGGAGATTTCCAGGCGCTGCAGGAGCGCCGCCGCCGGGTGCTCCGGCTGCACCTGGGTTCGTCGCCGGAATCCGGACTTCAGCGCCTCCTTCACGCGATCGGATGAATCCGACGTGGGCGCTCGTGTTCGTCAAGGCGCCGAGCCCCGGCCTCGTCAAGACCCGGCTCCTCTCCGTGCTGAGCGCCGAGGAGGCCGCGGCCCTCTACCGGACGCTCGTGCGTGACACGCTGGAAGCGCTGGCCGCCGTGCCGAACCTCCACCGCGTCGTCGCCTACGCGGCGGATCCGGCATTCCCGGACCTGACGTGGCTGGGGGCCTATCCGATGGTGCGTCAGGAAGGCGAAACCCTGGGCGCGCGGCTGCAGCACGCCTTCGCGTGGGCCTTCGCGCAGGGCGCTGCGCGCGTCATCGCCGTCGGCAGCGACGCGCCGGCGCTCTCGCCGGATTGGCTGCGCGAGGCGTGCGAGGCGCTGGCACGCGTGGACGTAGTGCTCGGCCCGACGCGCGACGGAGGCTACCAGCTCATCGGCCTGCGCCGCCTGTCTCCGGAGCTGTTCGCCGACATGCCATGGTCCACGTCGGCGCTATGCGACCGGACGCTTGAGCGCGCCGCCTGCTTGGGGCTTCGCGCCCGCTGTCTTGCTCCGGTGGAGGACCTGGACACCCCGGACGATCTGCGCCGCTATCTTGCCTCGCGATCGCGATGAAAATCTGCTCCTTGCTGCCGACCGCCACCGAGGTGTTGTTCGCGCTCGGGCTGGGCGACGAGGTCGTCGGCGTGACGCACGAGTGCGACTATCCGCCTGAAGCGAAACAGAAGCGGCGCGTGGTGCGCACTGTGATTGCGCAGGACCGGATGTCCAGCGACGAGATTGACCGGACGGTCCGCGCAGCGCTGCGAAGCGGAGACAGCCTCTATCAGGTGGACGTGGACGCGCTGCGCGAGCTGGCGCCGGACCTCATCGTGACGCAGGAGCTCTGCGAAGTCTGCGCCATTGACACGGGGCACGTCCTGCGGGCGCTCAGCACCCTGCCCTCGAAGCCCGAGATTCTCTCGCTCCATCCGCATACGCTGTCAGACAGCTTCCGCGACATCCGGCTGATCGGCGCGCAGACCGGGCGGGGACAGGAAGCGGATGACTTGGTGCGGCGCCTTCAGGATCGGATGACGCGCGTGCAGGACCTCGTGGCGGAGTTGCCGAGACCACGCGTGATCTGCATGGAGTGGCTGAGGCCGCTGATGGCCTGCGGTCATTGGGTTCCGGAGCAGGTGGAGCTGGCCGGCGGGCAGGAAGTCGTGAGCCGGGCGGGGGAGCAATCCCACGTGGTCGAGTGGCCGCAGATCCGCGAGGCGGATCCCGACGCGCTGATCCTGATGCCGTGCGGCTTTTCCATCGCGCGCACCAGGCAGGAGCTGCCGCTGCTGACGTCGCTGCCTGGCTGGGAGGCGCTGCGCGCGGTGACATCCCGGAACGCCTGGCTGGTCAATGGTCCCGCCTATTTCAACCAATCTGGACCGCGCCTGGTGGACGGGATTGACGTGCTGGCGGGACTCCTGCACCCGGACCGCGCCGGCCATCTGGTCCCGCCCGGCGCCGCGGAGCCGCTCTAGCCGCAGTGACGGAGGTCGTGTTCATCGCTCGACATGGTTGACCGCCTTCTCATTTTTTGGACTGCAGGGTTGAGGGCAACCGCTGTTGGCCTCTCGGGTGTTGTGCTAGCCCTTCATCTCGCAGCGCTTGGATTCAACGCCGGAACTGTCGGGCTGGCGATTTCGCTCGGTCTCGCCGGGTGTGCCGTTGGCACCTTCGTGGTGACCTATGGAGCTGACCAATGGGGCAGACGAACGGCCCTCGGCACATTGGCGCTCCTGATGGCTGTCGGTGGGGTGGCCTTGGCTTGGACGGGACATCCTATGGTCGTCATGTTGAGCGTGTTCATCGGGATGCTCAATGGGATGGGGCGGGATCGCGGGGCGGGCTTGACGGTCGAGCAGGCCATGCTCCCTCGTACGACTGGCGAGGCCCAGCGAACCAGCGTATTTGCCTGGTACAACGTGGTCGTGGATGCCGGACATGCCCTGGGATCGCTGCTCGGCGCGTTGCCAGCTTTGCTACGCACCCAGGGCGGGCTCACCCCGCTGGAGTCCTACCGTTGGACGTGGGTTGTCTACAGCGCGATCTGCCTGATGGCTGGGTTCTGCGTGCTGGGTCTCTCACGCGCGGTTGAGCGTGATGGACGGCGCACATCGACCCCCCTCTCCCCGTCATCGCGGCGCGTGGTGGTGAAGTTCGCTGCGCTGTCCGGCTTGGATAGTCTCGGAGGAGGCTTTCTGACGACCGCCTTGCTGGGTTACTGGTTCTTTCGCCGCTTCGGAGTGGATGAGGCGCTGTTAGGACCGCTGTTCTTCGTCGTGCGGATTCTGAACGGTCTGTCCCACTTGGGCGCGGCCTGGCTCGCCAAACGGATCGGACTGGTGAACACGATGGTCTGGACACACCTCCCGTCCAGCTTGCTCCTCATGACCGTGCCGATTGCTCCCAACCTTCCCGTGGCCATCACGCTGTTTCTGATTCGCGAGGCGCTTGTCGAGATGGATGTGCCCACGCGTCAGTCCTACATCGTGGCCGTGGTCAGGGATGAGGAACGTACCCGGGCGGCGGGAATCAGCAACCTGACGCGCAGCGTCGCGTGGGCGGTCGCACCAGCGGTGGCTGGCTCGCTCATGAGGACCCTCTCTCTTTCGGCACCCTTACTGGCGGGACCAGGGTTGAAGATCGTCTATGACGTACTCCTCTACCGGGCGTTCCGACACCTCAAACCGCCCGAAGAAAAAGCGTAGCACGCGGCTCTGTGGTGCCTCAAAGACTCGCAGAGGCGGCTCGTTGCTGGAGTGTGCGGGCGATGAGGTCGCGGACGTGGTCGCGCAGCCGGTCCGGATCCGCGTGATCGGTGGACGGCTGGATGGGTGGCAGCACCGCGATCCGGACGTCGGCCGTCGGGTTGAACAGCCAGCTGCCTCGCTTCAGCAGGCCGCGCGTGCCGGTGATCACGACGGGGACGATGGACGTGCCGGTCTCGAGCGCCAGTTTGAACGCGCCGTTCTTGAACGGCCCGAGCTGTCCGGTGCGGCTGCGCGTGCCTTCCGGGAAGAAGAAGACCGAGATCCCCGCACCAGCCGGATGTAGCGCGCGCCGGCCATCGCCCAGCCGAGGAAGGGAATCCGAAACAGCTCCTCCTTCGCCACCCACTTGAACTGCCGGAAGAGGCAGAAGCCCGCCATGATGTCCAGCATGCTCTGATGATTCGACACGAAGATCACGGACCGGCCGGCGGGGATGTGGTGACGGCCGGTGATGGTCAGGCGCCAGCAGGGGTTGCACAGGAGCGAGAGGCGCCCCCACAGGGACGCGAGCCAGTGCGCGAGCCGGCGCTTCCGGTCGAACGCCCCCAGCAGCAGATTGACGAGGAGAATCGCCAGCGACAGGACGACGGTCAAGAGGCCGATCGCGGTCCACAGCGCCGGCGTCAGGAGGAAGGCGGGAGCCGCGGCGAGCGACGCCAGCGGGCTTCGCTTGGACATGGGTTCAGTCTACCATATAATAGAAGGGCGATGCCCCTGTCCTACTTCCAGCAGTACGCCTTCATCGGGCTCCTGACGCTCGTGGCGATCGTCCTGGCGGTGGCCCCGCTCGTCCTCGCCAGGTTTGTCGCCCCCCGCAAGCCCGGCCGGACCAAGACCGCGCCGTATGAATGCGGCCTCGAGTCGCCCGGCGACCCCTGGGTGCAGTTCCGCGTCCAGTATTACCTCTACGCGCTCCTGTTCGTGATTTTCGACGTCGAGATCGTCTTCATCTATCCCTGGGCGGTGGTGTGGAAATCGCTGGGGGCGGTGGCGCTGGTCGAGATGATGGTCTTCCTCATGATTCTGGCGGTCGGGCTGGCCTACGCCTGGCGCAAAGGTGTCCTCGAATGGGAATAACGGGTGCACGCCATGGTTGACGAAGGTCTCAAGAGCGAGCTGCAGAAGCAGGGCGTCTACGTGACGACGTGGGACCAGTTGGTGAACTGGGGCCGGTCCAACTCCATCTGGCCGCTCCAATTCGGGCTGGCCTGCTGCGCCATCGAGATGATCGCCACCGCCGCCTCCCGCTACGACATCGCCCGATTCGGCTCGGAGATCTTCCGCGCCTCGCCCCGCCAGGCGGACCTCATGATCGTCGCCGGCACCGTCACGAAGAAGATGGCCCCGCAGGTCGTGCGGCTCTACAACCAGATGGCCGAGCCCAAATACGTCATCTCGATGGGCGCCTGCGCCACGTCGGGCGGCCCGTTCCACAAGGGCTACAACGTCCTGCGCGGGATCGACCGCTACATTCCGGTGGACGTCTACGTGCCCGGCTGCCCCCCGACGCCGGAAGCGCTGCTCAAAGGGCTCCTCGACCTGCAGGACAAGATCAAGGCCCGTGGATTCCAGGCGGCGATGGAGGAGAAGCGCGGGGAGTACCCGGTGCCGGAGTTCGGCGCCGCGGGTCTTGAGCCGCGCTACAATCCGGACGTGTGGAAGCCGCTGGAGCATCCGATCCAGAAGTTCGCCAGCGTCAAACCCTCGGACAAGCGTTGTGGATCCAGCCGAAGGATCTGGCGCCGGTGTGCCAGTTCCTCAAGACGGCCCCGGACCTGCAGCTCGATTACGTCGCCAACCTCACGGCGGTGGACTATCCACCGACCCCCGCAAGTTCTGCTTCGCAGAACGAAGCCGCGGGGGCAGGTAGGATGGACATGGTCTACCATCTGTATTCCATGGCGAAGAAACATGGGCCGGTCATCCTGAAGGCGCAATTGCCGCGCGCGAATCCGCTCATCCCCTCGCTCGTGCCGGTGTACCGCGGCGCCGAATATCAGGAGCGCGAAGTCTACGACCTCTTCGGCGTCCGGTTCGACGGCCATCCGGACCTGCGGCGCATCCTGATGTGGGACGGCTTCGAGGGCCACCCGATGCGCAAGGACTACGTCCCCGAGAACCAGGACGTCATGGAGCGCGCGTGATGGCCGACAGCACTGCCCTCGCCTCTGATCTGCTCGAAGTCAGCCTGGGGCCGCAGCACCCCTCGACGCACGGGGTCTTCCGGATGCAGACCGTGCTCGACGGCGAGACCATCGTGAAGCTCAAGCCGGTGATGGGCTACCTGCACCGCAACCACGAGCAGCTCGGCGAGCAGATGACGTACATCGCCTCCTTCCCCTTCACCGATCGCCTCGACTACTTCTGCGCGATGACGAATAACCTCGGCCTGGCCATCGCCATCGAGAAGCTCGCCGGCATCGACGTCACAGAGCGCGGCGAGTACATCCGGGTCATCATGGCGGAGCTCACCCGCCTCGTGAACCACACCGCGGTCACCGGCTTCCTCCTCAACGACATGGGCGCCTTCGGCACGCCCCTGCTCTATGCCTTCCGCGAGCGCGAGAAGATCCTGGACCTGTTCGAGATGGCGTCGGGCTCGCGGATGATGTGCAACTACATCCGTCCCGGCGGGGTGCGCGAGGATCTGCCGGAGGGGTTCCTGGAGCAGGCGCGCCGGATTGTGGACGACTATCCGCGATTCCTCGACGAATTCGAGGCGCTGCTGACGGACAACGAGATCATCCGCCAGCGCACCGAGCGCGTCGGGATCCTGCCGAAGGAGCTGGCGGTCAGCGCCGGCGTCACCGGGCCGATGCTGCGCGCCTCCGGCGTGGACTACGACATCCGGAAAGTGGACGGCTATTCGGTCTACCCGCGCTTCCCATTCAAGGTGCCGCTGGGGACGGTGGGCGACGTGTACGACCGCTACTACGTCCGGATTCTGGAGATGCGCGAAAGCGTCAAAATTCTCCGGCAGGCGCTGAAGGACATCCCCGGAGGGCCCGCCATCAGCCCCAAGGGCGCCGCGCTCACCAAAGCCCCGCGCACGTTCCGCCCGCCGAAGGGCGACGCGTACGGGCGGATCGAGGCGCCGAAAGGCGAGCTCGGCTTCTACCTCGTCAGCGACGGCAGCAACCAGCCCTGGCGCTACCACATCCGCGCGCCGAGCTTCATCAACTTGACCGTCCTCGAGGACATGTGCCTGGGGCGGAAGATCGCGGATGCCATCATCATCCTCGGCGCGGTGGATATCGTCATGGGCGAGGTGGATCGATGACCCGTTCGACGCGGCCTTCGGCCTTGTGGTTCGACGGGCTCACCATCCCTCGAACCATCCCGAGCGAGGTCGAGGGACTCAGGGTCATGGTGAGCGAGCGAGAGCGAGTCGAACCATGATCGGCATGGGCGTGGTGAAGGGCATGCTCGTGACGCTGCGCGAATTTGTCGGCACCTACCCGTGGGGCCGCGGGATGCTGCGGATGCTGCGCATCCGGCCGGGCAGTGGGCTTTTCACCATCGAGTATCCCGATGTGAAGCAGGAACACGCGGAGCGGTTCCGGTATTTCCCGTTCCTCGTCTATGACGGCACCCCGGACAACCTGCGCTGCGTCGCCTGCAAGATCTGCGAGCAGGAGTGCCCGCCGAAATGCATCTACATCGAGCCGGCGCGCGACGCCGAGGGCCGGCCCGTCAAGGCGCACGGCCGGACGCTGCCGGCGCGGTTCGACATTGATACCTCCATCTGCATGTCGTGCCGGATCTGCGTGGACGTCTGCCCCTTCGACGCGATTGAGATGGACAATCAGTACGAGATCGCCGCCGGCGACCGCGAGCAGGAGCTGTTGTTCGACAAGGAGAAGCTCCTGCGCAGCGCCGAGTACTTCGAGCAGATCAAGCCGAGCGAGGCCGCGGTCGTGAACCAGCGGCTGTCCGCCAAGGCGAAGAAGCCAGCATAATGCGTTTCCGGGGACACGATATGCGAAATAGCGATAGGACACAATATCGTGTCCCCGGAATTACGCAGCGGCAGGCCCTGCCAAATTAGGACAACACCGCATAATGCCCTCACTTGACCAGTTGTTCGTGAATCTTGCTGGGTGTGTCGTTGACCTCGCCGGCCGGCTGCTGCCGGAGTGGGTCGTGCCGTGGGTGTCGCTCGCCCTGCCCATCGCCGCGATCGCCGCGGTCGCCCCGGCGATCATGATGTACCTGACGTGGCTCGAGCGCAAACTCATCGCCCGGATGCAGAACCGCTTCGGGCCCAACCGCGTCGGCCTCTACGGCCTGGCCCAGCCGCTGGCCGACGGGCTCAAGATGCTGATCAAGGAGGACATCGTGCCGGAAGGCGCCGACCGGCTCATCCATACGCTGGCGCCGGTCCTGGCGGTCATCCCGGCGATCCTCCTGTTTGCGGTGG
>JACPTX010000047.1 GCA_016192545.1 Candidatus Omnitrophota bacterium
CGTCCACACCGGCGACTCCATCACCGTCGCGCCCGCCCAGACCCTGACCGACCGCGAGTACCAGCAGATGCGCGACGCCGCCATCGCCGTCATCCGGGCCATCGGGGTGGAGACCGGGGGCTCCAACATCCAGTTCGCGGTCCATCCGGACTCCGGGCGGATGCTGGTCATCGAGATGAACCCGCGCGTGTCGCGCTCCTCCGCCTTGGCGTCCAAGGCGACGGGATTCCCCATCGCCAAGATCGCGGCGAAGCTGGCCGTCGGCTACACGCTCGATGAGCTGGCCAACGACATCACGAAGAAGACCCCGGCGTCGTTTGAGCCGACGATCGACTACGTGGTCGTGAAGATCCCGCGCTTCGCCTTCGAGAAGTTCCCCGGCGCCGACCCGACGCTCACCATCCAGATGAAATCGGTCGGCGAGACGATGGCCATCGGGCGGACCTTCAAGGAGGCGTTCCAGAAAGGGCTGCGCGGGCTTGAGGCCGGCTGGCATGGCTGGGAGACCCCGGCCGGGGGGCCGGGGCTGTCCGTCGAAGAATTGAAGACGAAGCTGGCGATTCCCTCAGCAGACCGGCCGTGCCAATTGAAGCAGGCGCTGCTCGCCGGCCTCTCCATCGAGGAGCTCTATGCGCTGACGAAGATCGATCCCTGGTTCCTCCAGCAGCTCAAGGACCTCGCGGACTTCGAGCAGCGGTTGAAGACGTCCGGGCCGCCGACCGCGGAGTCGCTCCGGGCCGCCAAGCAGCACGGGTTCAGCGACCGTCAGCTGGCCGCCATGTGGGGCATGACCGAATCGTCGGTCCGCCACCTGCGCGGACGGCTGGGCATCCGGCCGTCCTACTACCTCGTGGACACCTGTGCGGCGGAGTTTGAGGCCTACACGCCGTATTACTACTCGACGTACGAAACCCCCCCAGTCGTTCTAGGTTCAAGGTTGAAGGTTCAAGGGGACCCCCTCGAACCTCGAACCTCGAACCTCGAACGCGCTTCGAAGAAGCGGAAAGTGATGATTTTGGGCGGCGGGCCCAACCGCATCGGGCAGGGGATCGAGTTCGACTACTGCTGCGTCCACGCGGCGTTTGCGCTGCGCGAGATGGGGATCGAGGTCATCATGGTCAACTCCAACCCCGAGACCGTGTCCACCGACTACGACACCTCGGACAAGCTGTACTTCGAGCCGGTCACGCTGGAGGACATCCTCAACATCGTCGAGCGCGAGCAGCCCGAGGGGGTCATCGTGCAGCTCGGCGGCCAGACGCCGCTGAATCTCGCCGTGGGGCTGGCGGAGGCGGGTGTCGCGATCCTCGGCACCTCGGCGAAGCAGATCGACATCGCCGAGGACCGCAAGAAGTTCCGCGAGCTGCTGGAGCGCTTGCATCTGCGCCAACCGCCGAGCGCGACCGCGATGACGCTGGAGGAGGCGGTGCGGGTGGTGCATGCGGTCGGCTACCCGTGCCTCATCCGGCCCTCGTACGTGCTCGGCGGGCGGGCGATGGAAATCGTCTACGACGACGAGCAGCTCACCCGGTTTGCGCAGCAGGCGCTGGAGGTGTCGCCGGGGCATCCGGTCCTGGTCGACAAGTTCCTGGAGGACGCGATCGAGGTGGACGTGGACCTCGTCGGGGATGGCGAGACGTTCGTGATCGGCGGCATTCTCGAGCACATCGAGGAGGCCGGCATCCACTCGGGCGACTCGGCGATGGTGCTGCCGCCCTACACCCTCAGCGAAGAGATCGTGGCGGAGATCCGCCGGGCGACGTACAATCTCGCCAAGGGCATCGGCATCGTCGGGTTGATGAACGTCCAGTACGCGGTGAAGGATGACGCGCTCTACGTGCTCGAGGTCAATCCGCGCGCCTCGCGGACCGTGCCGTTCGTGTCGAAGGCCATCGGGGTCCCGCTGGCCAAGCTGGCGACGAAGGCGCTCGCCGGCCTGACGTTGCGCGAGCAGGGCTTCACCGAGGAGGCGGCGATTCCGTACCTGGCGGTGAAGGAATCGGTGTTCCCGTTCGCGCGGTTTGCCGGCGTGGACATCATCCTCGGTCCGGAGATGCGCTCGACCGGCGAAGTCATGGGCCTCGACGAAGATTTCGGGCGCGCGTTCCTCAAGTCGCAGCTGGCGGCGGGCCAGCGGCTGCCGAAGGAAGGCACCGTCTTCATCAGCGTGAAGAACAAGGACAAGCGTCCGGTCGTGCTCATCGCGAAGCGCCTGGAGGAGCTCGGATTTCAGCTCATCGCGACGGAGGGCACGGCGAACGTGCTCCAGCGCTACGGCGTGCACGCGACCGCCGTCAAGAAGATCCACGAGGGGCGCCCGAACATCCTCGACTGGCTGAAGAACGGCGACGTGCAGCTGATCCTCAACACCCCATCGGGGCGCCTGCCTCGCGCGGATGAAATCCGCATCCGCTCGGCGGCGACGTCGCTGGGCATTCCCTGCGTCACGACCCTGTCCGGCGCGCAGGCGTCCGTCACCGGCATCGAGGCGCTGCAGCAGCACCGGCTGCAGGTCAAACCCCTGCAGGCCTACCACCACGAGGTCGTGAGGGCATGACCGCGCAAGAGCGGCGACAGCATCCCAGGGCATGGTGGCCCTTCGCCATCAAGTACCGCGCCGCCGCCCAGGCCCCGGCCGCAGCGGGACTCCAGCCGGGGCAGGCCGGTGGGCCGTGGCGTTCGGGATCCACGGTGAATCTCAGCTCGGCCGGCGTGCGGTTCACGTGCATGGAGCCGCTCACGCCGGGCAGCCGGGTCGTGTTTGAGCTGGTCATCGAGCCCAAACAGGGCCCCTATGTGGTCGAGGGAGGGATCATCTGGGGCAGGACGGTGGATCAAAAGGTCTATGAATACGGCGCGGCGTTCGTGGACGCGACGCCGGAGCAGCAGCGCCAGATCACCGACCTGGTGGAATTCCTGAACCGCGAGCCCCTGCGGCTTCCCGAGTCGGACGAAGCGCGGTGATGCCGGTCGATCTGCGCGTTCGGCTCGGGGCCCTCGAGCTCGCCAACCCTGTCCTCGTCGCGGCCGGGACGTTCGGCTACGGGCTCGAATTCGAGCCCCGCATCCCGCTGCACAAGCTCGGCGGCGTGGTCACGAAAACCCTCACCCTCCATCCCCGCCAGGGCCACCCGCCTCCGCGCCTGGTCCCGACGCCGGCCGGCATGCTGAACGCGGTGGGCCTGCAGAACGTCGGGCTCGACGCGTTTCTGCGGGACGCGCTGCCGGGACTGGCGCGCGCGGGTGCCCTGCTCATCGTCAGCGTCCTGGGCGAATCACCCGACGAGCTCACGGCGATGTGCCGGCGGCTCGAGACCGAGGCCGGCGTCTCCGCGATCGAGCTGAATCTGTCCTGCCCCAACATCGCCCCGATGGCCGGCAGCGGGTTGATGGTCGCGCAGGACCCCGATGCGACGGCCATGATGGTGCAGGCCGCGCGCGCCGCGACGGCCAAGCCGCTGATCGCCAAGCTGAGTCCGGACGTCACCGACATCGGCGTGATCGCCCAGGCGGCCGAGCGCGCCGGCGCGGACATCCTGTCGCTCGTCAACACGTTCACCGGCATGAGCCTCGACCCGGACACCCGCCGCTCGCGCCTGGGGTCGCTGACCGGAGGGCTCGGAGGGCCGGCCATCCGCCCGCTGGCGGTGTATCGCGTCTGGCAGGTGCATCACGCCGTGCGGTGTCCGCTCATCGGCCTCGGCGGGGTGCTCCATGCGGAGGACGCGGTGGAGTTTTTCCTCGCCGGCGCCTCGGCGGTGGCGATGGGGACCGCCAACTTCACCGACCCGGCCGCCGCGGTGCACGTGGTGCGGGGGCTCGAGCGGTATCTCGCGCGGCATGGCATCGGCTCAATCCATGAGCTCATCGGTGCTGTTCAAGAAGGCCATGCCGTCGGCCGCTGACCCCGCCCCTTTGGTGGGCGAGATGTGGATGGCGCCATGACTGGGCGGATGTCCCAAAGGGGCGGGGCTGAGCGCCTCATTGTCGCCTTCGACGCGCCGGACCTGCACGACACCCTGCGCCTGGCAAAACGGTTGCGCAGACTCGTGTCCTATGCCAAAATTGGCAGCATCCTGTTTACCGCCGCAGGGCCGGCCGCGATCGCGCGCGTGCGCGCGCTGGGCTTCCGGGTCTTTCTCGATCTGAAATTCCACGACATCCCCTCGACGGTGGAAAAGAGCTGCCGCGCGGCGGCGCATCACGGGATCTCGATGCTGACCGTCCATGCCGCCGGCGGGCGGCACATGTTGGAAGCTGCGGTGCGCGGCGTCTCCGATGAGGCGAAGCGAATGAAACTGAAGCCGGCTCAACGTCCGAAAGTACTTGCGGTGACCATTCTGACGAGCGATCCCGTCCCCCCGATGACAGGCGGCGGTGGCTCAGAGAGACGCGGCGGTCGACGGCAGCTGATAGGAAAAGCCTTCGATCTAGTAGAAGGAGCGCTCGCGGCCAAATGTGACGGGCTCGTCGCATCAGCCCAGGAAGTGCAGGAGATCCGCGCGGCATTCCCAGACGAACGCTTTGTGATCGTGTGTCCAGGCATCAGGCCGTCTTGGGCGTTTCGTGATGACCAACGCCGCATCGCGACGCCCGCTGAGGCGGTCAGGCGGGGAGCAGATTTTTTGGTGGTGGGCAGGCCAATCACCGAAGCGCGCGATCCGCGCGAAGCCGTGAAACTGATCTGTCAGGAGATTAAACAAGGAGTACAGTGCGCATGTTGACGCGGGATCAACTATTGAAGATTTTCCGGCAGACCAGCGCCCTGCAGCGCGGGCACTTTGAATTGGCCTCCGGCCTGCACAGCGGCCATTACTTCCAGTGCGCGCAGTTCCTCCAGCATCCGAAGCTGGCGGCGAAAGTCTGCAAGGACCTGGCC
>JACPTX010000030.1 GCA_016192545.1 Candidatus Omnitrophota bacterium
CCGCGGCTTCAGCAGCAAATCTTCCGGGGGATAGCCGGTCACGGCCAGCTCCGGAAAGACGACGAGGTCCGCCTGCCAGGCCTTCGCACGCACCAGACGCTCGAGGATGCGCGCGCGATTGCCCGCCAGGTCTCCCACCGTAACGTTTGTCTGGGCAAGTGCAACCCGAAGGGTCGGCATGACGGCGGAGGCTTGCGGAAAGCGTTCATTATAGCATGAAAGACAGGGAACTTTATGGTAGAGTGGGCGCTGCGATGGCTCAGAGTCCGACCGCGCCCAAGCGAGTGTTGGTGGTGGATGACGAACCGAAATTCTGCCAGGTCGTCGCCGAATTCCTGCGGCGGCGCGGCTACGAAGCCGTCACGGCCGAGAGCGGCACCCAGGCCATCCTGCAGTTGGAGCGTTTCACCCCGGACGTCGTCCTCCTCGACATCCGCATGCCCGGCCTGTCGGGCCTGGAGGTCATCAAGCTCCTGCGGGCCAGGTTCCTGGCCCCCCGCATCATCGTGATCAGCGCGGCGGACCCCGACCAGACCGGGCGCGAAGCCATCCAGCTCGGGGCGCAGGCCTTCATGTGCAAGCCGATCGACTTCACCCAGCTTGAGCAGGTCATTTCCGGCGTCTTCCCCTCCACCCCCCAGGCGTCCCCTTCCTGAGCCGCCGAATCAATCCTGCGTAAGAGGAGAAAATTTTTGTTGCAATTTGTTAAAAAAGCCCTAGACTATTGGACTAACGAAAGGAGGACGGGATGTCCAAACGGATTGCGGTGTTGGTGGTCGTAGGGGCGCTGTTCGCCTTGCCCGCGATGGGATACGCGGCGGAGGGGATGAGCGGCGCGAAGTGGACCTTGTCCTTGACCAAGGACTACACCGCCAGCCCATGGACGAGCGAGGTGGGCTGGAGCAACCGGGCCGGCGGCAAGTTCGTGTTCGGATTGAAGAACGCGCTGCTGGGATGGGCAGACCTCTTCACCGAGCCGAAGGAAGCCATTGATGGCGGCGGCAACTTCTTCGTAGGATTAGGCTACGGTGTGAAGGACGCGGTCGAGAACACGCTGGGCGGGGTGGTGCATGTGGTCACCTTCCCCCTCACCGAACTCGACGCACCCCTGCCGGAAGGCGGGACACAGCTCCTCTGATCGTGTAAGTTTTTATCCAACAAAAAGCCCTTGACGCCAAGCGTCAAGGGCCTTTTTGTATTCAACGGCGCCGTCAGACTTCCAGCTTAATCTCGTCTCCCTCGACGCGCACCGGGTAGCGCTTCACGCCTTCAGCCGCCGGCGGGGTGAGCGCCCGGCCGCTGGTCACGTCAAACTGCGCCCCGTGCCACGGGCACGTGACCGCCGTCCCTTGGAGCTCGCCCTCGGACAACGGCCCGCCCACATGGGTGCAGGTATCGTCAATCGCGTAGAATGTCCCGCCGATGTTAAACAGCGCCACCGGAGTCCCGTTCACCTCCACCGTCTTGGCCTGCCCTGGCCCGACGTCCGACGCCTTCGCCACCGTGATCAACTCCGCCATCGCACACCTCCTAACATATGGGGACGTTTCTATTTTTCGTCAAGATGGACGACCGGAAAAATAGAAACGTCCCCCCCCTAGCCGGTTAGAGGACTGGGACGCGGTGATCCTGGTCGTCATAGGTGTAGCGGGCCTGGTCGTTGACCTTGTGGATGCGCACATCCGCAACCTCCAGACCCCCGTCGACCGCCTCGACGTCGAAGTCCAAATCCAGCGTCTCACCCGTTTCGGCATCGGTCATGTCGGTGCAGGAGTAATAGTAGTCGCCGGTCTTGCCGACCCGCTCGTGCACCCGGACCAGGCTCAGGCTGCGAATCTTCTCCGTCACCTCGTCCTCGATCGTGAAGGCGCCTTCCTCCTGCTCGACCTGAGCGATGTACTCGCGGATCGCCTGGCGGATTTGTTCGGCGGACGGCTCCATCTGCATGGCCGCCTGCCCACCATGCTCTTTTCCTCCATGCTCTTGGGTCGTTGCGGCTGGGGCTGCGGTGGTCGCCCCGCCGTGCTCCTGTCCCGCATGCTCCTGGCCGCCGTGCTCAGCCGCCCACCCCGCCGCCGGCGCAATCGCCATTGTCCCGATCAGCACTCCCACGAACCACGTCCACGTGCTCATGTCCCCTCCCGTTGTTGGTGATCACGAAACTGGAAACGCGTCTCCACATGCCCGCCAAACGGCTGTCCGTCCACTTCCACATACGGATAGACCAAGAAGTTCACCGGCCCTCCGGCCTGCGCCGGCACCAACTGCAGGTTGCGTCCCACGCTCAGGAGGATCCGGTTCGGGTCGCGCGTGCCGAAGTAGTAGTCCCGCCGCTCCGGCTGCTTCCAGGCCTCCGAGGCATCCACCGGCACCCAGCCGTGCTGCGGGCTGTAGAATTCGGCCCAGCAGTGGTAGCCGGGGACCGTCCCGTCCGGCGCGTCCTCCGGAATCGGCGCCCCCATCACGAAGCGCGCGGGAATCCCGACCGAACGCGCCATCGAGATGAAGAGCGAATGGAAATCGGTGCAGTTGCCGCGCCCAAGCTGACAGGCCCGGAGGGTGTCCCCCCGGCCCCAGCCCGGCGTCGCCTTGTCGTACTGCATGCGCTGGATGACGGCGTCGTAGATCGCCCGCGCCTTCGCCAGCTCCCCGCGCCGTCCCGCGACGGCCTGGCGCGCCAGCCGCGTCGTCACCTCATTGATCACCATCAGCGGCTCATCGCGCAGGGCCAGCGACAGCTCGTCCGCAGAGGCGACTGTTCCCGCAACCGGCAGCCCCGACAGCCGTCGGGGTGTTGGACGCTCCTCCGACACCTCCACCGCATACTCGATGCTCACGGTCACGGCGCGCGGGACGGGAGCCGCCAACGCGAGGGCCAGCATGTCGTTGCCGTACGTCGGCTCCTCGTGGATCTCGTAGGGATGCGCGGTGTGGATGCGGCGCGAGCGGATGCGCTGGTTGTCCCGAGTCTTGGCCAGCGGCACCCACACGCGAATATGCCGCGCTGCGTCAGGCAGATCGGCGATCGTCGTCTGATAGGTGAACTGGAAGGCGCGCCCTTGACCCTCAGGATGAGGACGGGCCGGCCTGGCGCATCCGGCGAGCAGGATGCCTCCCAGGCACAGACGGAGAGCGAGACGGGGGCGTGAAGCCAGGGTCATGCTTGTTCCTGCGAAGCCGCCCCACGAAAGTGGAGCGGCGAAGCAGAACGGGATACGCACTATATAGCAGAGGGGCTGACAGAAGTCAACTTTGCAAGGTGAAGGGGTCAGACCCCGTCGGTTGAGGCCGTCGTTCTTGAGGGGTCTGACCCCTTTTACCAGCAAAGAGGCTGTAGGCGCAGGGCACCACGAAGAGCGTCAGGAGCGTCGAGAGCGCGACCCCGCCGATCACCGCCACCGCCATCGGGATGCGCGTTTCGGCCCCGGGGCCCACCGCCGTCGCTGGGGGGATTGCGGCCGCGATCGTGGACACAGACGTCATGAGGATCGGCCGCAGCCGGATCGGGCAGGCCTGCCGCAGGGCGGACGCCGCGTCCAGCCCCTGCTCGCGCAACTGGTTGGTGAAGTCCACCAGCAGGATCGAGTTCTTCTTCACGATGCCCATGAGCAGGATGAGCCCGATGAGGCTGTAGATGTTGAGGGACTGGCCGGCCATCCAGAGCGCGATGAGCGCGCCGGAGATGCTGAAAGGCAGCGCCAGCAGGACGGTCACCGGGTGCAGGTAGCTGTTGTACTGCGAGCCGAGGACCATATAGGCGACCAGCACCCCCAGCCACAGCGCAAACAGCAGGCTCGTAAACGACTCGCGGAAGGTCTGGGCGCTGCCGCTGAAGACGACGCGGTAGCCCTCCGGCAGCACGTCCTTCGCGATCCGCTCCACGTCCTCCAGGGCGGCGGCCTGCGACTTGCCCGGCGCCACGTTCGCAAAGAGACTGATCGCGCGCTCGCGGTTGCGGCGGGTGATGGCGAGCAGCGCCGGCTTTTCGGTGATGGTGACGACGTCCTTCAGCTGCACCAGCTCCCCGCGGTTATTCCAGACCCACAGCCGTTCGATGTCCTCGGTCTGGGTCCGCTGGGTCGGGATGAGGCGGACCCTCACGTCGTAGCGGCGGCCTCCCCGGGTGTACTTCGCCACGCGCTCGCCCCCGATCAGCGCGTTGATCGTCCGCCCGATGGTCTCCACGCTGACAGCCCGTTCGGCCGCCTGCTGCCGGTCCGGCCGCACGCGCACCTCCGGAACGCCCGTGAGGTAGTCGGTGTCCACATCCACCATGAGGGCGCTCTGCGCCATGCGGCGCTCCATCTCCTGCGACACGGCGGCTAATTGGTCCCACTCCGGCCCGCGCACCGTCAGCTCGATGGGAAAGCCGCGCTGGGCCGAGAACCCGCTCAGGGACAGATCCTGAATCCTGGCCTTGGTGTCGGGGATGGTGTTGAGCTCCTTGCGGAAGAGCGCCATCAGCTCCTGCTGAGACAGCGGATGACGATTCGGCGGGACGACCGGGCGCCGGCGCGGCGGCTGGAACGTCACGAAGAGGACGCCGGTATTCACCTCGCCTCCGCCGAAGCCCCCGATCGCCCCGAAGTACCGCTTCATCTCGGGACGGCTCATCGCAAACGCTTCGGCTTTCTTGAACCGCTCGTCGGTGACTTCGATGGAGGAGCCGACCGGCGTCTGGAGGCGGACCATGAACATGCTCTGATCCTGCGGCGGGACGAACTCCTTGCGCAGCGGGACGATGAGCGCCAGCGACCCGACGAACACCGCGACCGAGCCGCCCAGCACGCGCCGGCGGTGCGCCAACGCCCAGTCCAGCCCCCGGCGGTACCGCGCGGCCAGCCACGCGAAGCCGCCGTCCACCGCCCGGCCGAGGCGGCTGCTCCGCTCCCCGACCCGCAGGAACTGGGCGCACCGCATCGGCGCCAGCGTCAGCGCCTCCAGCAGCGAGAGCGCGACGGCGACGGAGATGGTCACCCCGAACTCGAAGAAGAACTTCCCGATGATGCCGGACATGAACGCGACCGGCAGGAAGATCGCGATGATGGCCAGCGTCGCCGCGAGCGCCGCGAAGGTGATCTGCCGCGCGCCCTGCCGCGCCGCCTCCACCCGCTCGAGGCCCTGCTCGCGGTAGCGCACGATGTTCTCCAGCACCATGATCGCGTCATCCACGACGACGCCGATCGCCAGCGACAGCCCCAGCACGGTGAAGGTGTTCAGCGTGAAGCCGAAGAAGTAGAGGCAGATGAACGAGCCGACGATGGACGTGGGGATCGCCATGAGGATGTTGACCGTCGCGCTCCACGAGCCGAGGAAGAGCCAGCAGACCAGCGAGGTGAGGATGGCGGACAGGAAGAGCGTGAACGTCAGCTCGTTGATCGAGTCCTCGATGAAGCGGGTGCGGTCGAAGTTGACGCCGAGCGAAATCCCCGGCGGCAGCTCTTGTTTCACTTCCTCCAGCCGCGCCAGGACGCGCCGGGCGACTTCCACCTCGTTGGCGCCCCGCTGCTTGCGGATGCCGAGACCCACCGCCGTCTCGCCCATGATGCGCGAGATGCGGCGGACGTCCGCCAGCCCGTCCTCGACCGCGGCGACGTCCTTCAGATAGATGGGCCGGTAGACCGGCTGCCCCCCGCGGCGCGGGATGACGAGGTTGGCGAACTCCTCGACGCTCATCGCCTCGCCCATCGCGCGCACGTTGAGCTCCTGCGTGCCGGTCTCGATGCGCCCGGCCGGCCGCTCCGCGTGCTCGCGCTGGATCGCGTCAATGACGTCCTGCACGGTCAACTGGTAGGCCTCCAGCTTCCGGGCGTCGAGCCACACGCGCAGGTTGCGCTCGAGCCACCCGCCGAGGAAAATCTCCCCGACGCCGGTGATGGTCTGGAACCGATCCTTCAGGTGATCCTGCACGTACTCCATCAGCTGGCGCTTCGGGACGTCGCCGGAGACCCCGAGCCACATGATGGGGTTGTCCTGCGGATTGACCTTCGTGACGATGGGCGGGTCCAGCTCGTTCGGCAGCCGCCGCTGGGCTTGGGCGACTTTGGTCTGGACCTCCTGCACCGCGACGTCAATATCCCGCCCCAGCTCGAACTCGACGGTGATGCCGGCCTGGCCCTGGCGGATCGAGGAGGAGATGTCGCGGATGCCCTGCACGCTCATCAGCACATCCTCGACAACGTCCACGACGTCGGTCTCCATCACCTCCGGCGCCGCGCCTTCCCAGCTTAGATCCACCGACACGACCGGGAACTCCACGTCGGGCAGTTGGCTCACGCCCATGCGCTGGAAGCTGATCGTGCCGAAGATGATGAGCCCCGCCATCAGCATCCACGCGAACACCGGGTTTTTAATCGACAGATCCGAGAGTGTCATCGAAATCGGGGACGTTTCTATTTATTGGAAATGCATCGGAAAATGAGAAACGTCCCCATTTGTACGTTTACAAGTCGCCGGCCGCGGCGCGCAGCCGCCAGTACTGCCGCTTGGCCTCATGCTGCGCGTGCAGGAAATCCCGGCGGGCGTCCTGCAGGTCCTGCAGGGTCTGCAGCACGTCGAGGTTGCTGACGAGATTGAGGCGGTAGTCCTCGATCTGCAGGAGGTAGTTGCGGTCGGCGGCGGCGAGCGCCTGCTCCAGGGCGTCGCGGCGGGCCAGCGCCGCCTGCATCTGCGCATACGCATCGCGGATGTCGAGGAGCGCCTGGCGCGAGGTCTGCTCGAACCGGAGCCTGGCCTGGCGGGCCTCGGACGACGCCTCCTCGATCGCCCCCACCGCCTGCCCGCCCTGGAAAATCGGCACGTCCACGGTCAGGGTCGCATCCCACTCCACCTGCTCGGAGACGCCCACCCGCTTCGTATAGTAATTGCCGTCCGCGCTCACCGTCGGCCACACGGCTGCGCGGGCGACCGCCACTTCCTTGGACTCGACGCGCCAGGCTTCCTCGGCCGCGCGCACGTCCGCGCGATCCGCGGTCTTGGCCAGATAATACCCCTCCGGCTCCAGCGGCAGTCTCAGCTCGGCGCCCGCAAGCGGCCTGAGCGGGGACAGCCCGGTCAGGAATTCCAGCAATTGGCGGGTCACGAGCTCTTCGCTGCGCACCTGCTCCATCTCGGCCTCGATGCGGCGCAATCGGGCCTCGGCGCTGGCCGTCTCGCTGGGACGCGAGCGGCCCAGCTCCTCGCGTCCCTTCAGCTCCCTGAGCCGCTCGACCAGCGCTTCGCGGATCGTCGTGAGCGCCGCGCCGTCCTCGCGGTGCTCCAGCAGCGAATAGAACGCGTCGGACACGTCCACGAACAGCAATTGCTCGGCCCGGACCTTCTCCTGGATGCGCTGCCGCCGCTCGGCCCGGCTGCCGGCCATGGCGGCGAATTCCTTGAACCCTGAAAACAGCGGCTGGCTGAAGGTGAACTTGCGCTCCGGGACGTCCCTCAGCCGGAAGGGGGAATCGCCGGCGGCATCCTGCCGCTTATTGGAGGAATTGAAGCTCGCGCGCGGCAGCGCCCCGCTGAGCGCCTGGAGGAACCGGCCTTCGGTCTCCTTGATGAGCTCCTGGTGGATGGCGATCTCTTCGCTGCGCTTCAGGGCAAGCTGGAAGCAGTCGTGCAGCGTGAGCGCGGCAGGCTCTTGCGCCCCGGCCAGGGGAGCGGCCAGGACGCAGGCGACGAACAGCAGGAAGGATCGGGGAATGCGTAAGACCATCGCGGCGTCGGATTCACAACCGTGTCGTCAATTTGGTCACCACCCGATGGAACATCGCCAGCTCCGTAGCCGACAGGGACCGCAGCACCTCTTCCCAGCGGCGCCGGACCACGCCCTGGAACTCCCGGATAAACCCCCGCCCCTTCGCGGTCAAGGTCACGATGACCTGGCGGCGGTCCGTCGGGTGGGGGATGCGCCGGACGAAGCCCGCGGCGACCAGCCGGGTGACCACCCCGGTGGCGGTGGGCATCCGCACGTGCATGTTGCGGGCGAGCTGGCTCATCGTGCATTGCCCCTGCGCATGGATGGCCATGAGGAGGAGGAACTGCGTCTGCGTCGTGCCCTGGCGCACAAAAAAATCCAGCTGGACGCCCTGCATGATCCTGGGCATCAACTGCCGGGCGATGACCTGGCTGACATCCCGCCGCGTGAGCGCCATTTTTATTCCAGTAAGCTAAATATTAGCTAATGCGAACTAATTTGTCAAGGCGAAGTGAAAAGGGGTCTGACCCCTTTTACCAGCGGTTCAGGAGGAGACCGAGGAGGAACACTTGCGGGAGCGTGAGGGCGAGCATCCAGAGGGCGGCGCGCTTGCCCAGGTTGGTCCAGATCAGGCCGAGCTCGGTGACGTCGGTGACCACGCCGCCCATGAGGAAGGCGAAGCTGTTCCCTAAGGCGCCGGTGTGCCGGTACAGCTCAAAGGCCAGCGGCGCGCTGCCCTCGGAGCAGATCTCGATGACGGCGGCCGCCAGCATCGTCGCCGCCAGACCGAGGAGCGTCGGGCCGAAATACCGCGCGAACGCCTCGTGCGGGATCAGCGACCCCAACAGGCTCGCGAGGAAGAAGCCGATGAGGAGCCACCAGACCACCATGTCCGCCAGCGTCCACGCGCCGCGGAGCACGGCGCGGCCATCCTGCGCGACCTGCCGGGCCGTCAGCCGATAGCGGGCCAGGCGCTGCGCCAGGTCCTGCGCGATGGAGAAGTCCGGGTCGACGCGCACCGTGTGGGGATTGGGCTCAATCAACCCGCGGCGCCCCAACTGCAGGAAGACCAGCCCGGAGATGCACGCCACGAGCAGCGCCGCCATCACAATGACCAGGCCCTTGAGTCCGAACAGGCTCACCATCACCAACGTCAGCGAGAGGCTGGCCCAGGGACTCGCCAGCAAAAAGCTGATGACGGCGGCGGGCGCGGCCCCTTTCTTATGGAGCTCCATCGACAGGGCGAGGCAGCCGTGGCTGCAGCCGCTGAACAGGAATCCCAACCCGGTGGCGAGGAGCACGGTGCGGGGTCCCGGCGCGCTCAAGCCTTTGGCGATGTACTCCTTGGGCACGAACCGCTCAATCACGCCGCCCAGCAGCAGGCCCAGGCCGATCGCCCACCACGTCGCGGCGACGTAGCGCCCGAACAGCTCGGTCGTGGCGCGCAGGGGCGGCCACACCAGACCCGCCGCCGCCAACGGCACCGCCGCCCCCACCGCCCAGGTCCGCGGCTGGGCGTACCATCGGGGCCGCGCCGGGCCGGGCTCGCAGTGGGCGCAGGGCTCGGTCATCCCGCAAGCGGCCGGCGCTTGACGTACCAGCGCTGCCCCCAGACGAGCGCGACGATGAGCAAGGTCGCCACGACGACCTTCCAGACGTTGCGCAAATCGGTCAGGGAATACCCCAGATAGACATACGTGAAGCTGCCCGGCACCATGCCCAGGAACGTGGCCACCGCATAGGGCACGAAGCGTACCTGCGTGAACCCCAGCGCGAAGTTCTGCACGTCAAACGGGAAATTCGGAATCAGCCGAACCAGGAGCACCGTCTGAAAGCTGTTCCGGCCGATCTTGTGGTCCAAGGCGGCCAGCCGTCCCTTGAGCAGCGCTTCGACCGCTTCGCGACCCAGGAGGCGAGCCAGGAGCAGTTGGCCGCACGCACGGATCGTCGCCCCGGTCAGCGCGGCCGGAACGCCCCAGATCGGTCCAAAGGCGATCCCGGCCGTCAGCGTCATGACAATTGCGGGAAGCGGCACGAGGGGCTGCCCATAGGTCGCGATGTAGACCAGGGGCGCCCAGACGCCGAACGAGAGCACGAAGTTGCGCACGCCCTCCGGCGTGACCCGGGTCAGGTCAACCCCGAAGGCGCGCAAGCCCACGCTCACGCCCGCCACCAACAAGACCAACAGGCCGACTTTCCACCAGATTGAGCGAGCCATGGAGGGTATCATACCAAAGTGCGAAGGACTTGTGTTGCAGGCCTGGAGTGTGCTAGAGTGGGCGGAACTGAAGGAGGGTTGATGCGCGCACGCCCAGGGGTTCTTGCCGCAGTTGTCCTCATCGCCTCCCTGAGTCATTCCTCGCCCGCCTTCGCCCAGATGCAGACCGCCGGCGCGGCCACCAAGCTGGGCCGCGGCGTCGTCAATCTCGTGACGGGCTGGGTCGAAATTCCGAAGCGCATCTACGAGACGTCGCAAACGCAGGGGGCCCTGGCGGGCTGGACCTGGGGGCTGCTGCGCGGCATCGGCCGCGGGTTTGTCCGCACGGCGGCGGGTCTCTATGAAGTCTGCACCTTCCCCTTCCCCGCTCCTCCCCACTACGCGACGGTCATCGAGCCCGAGTACGTCTTTGTGGACGAGGGCTTGGCCCGGACGGATGAGTATCATGCTCGCTAGGCCTCCGCAAGACGGCTTGCGGATGGACTGTACCGGTCGGACCTAACCACGGAGAGGAGGTGAGACGATGGATTGGAACATGATTCTCATGCAACCGATCCAGTCGTTGCTGACCCAGCTGTTTGGGTTCCTGCCCAACTTCCTGGGGGCCCTGCTCATCTTGCTGGTCGGGTGGCTCATCGCCAAGGCGCTGGAGAGCGTCGTGGTGGGCCTCCTGAAGACGGTGCAGTTGGACAGGCTCGCGGAACGGATTCAACTGGCGGACGTGCTGACCAAGGGGGGGATCAGGCAGAAGCTCTCCGAGCTGATCGGCGTCATCATCTATTGGCTGGCGATCCTGATGGTGGTGATCGCCGCGCTCAACGCGCTGCAGCTGACCGTGGCCGCGCAGCTGCTGGAGCAGGTGGTGACGTTCCTGCCGAACGTGGTCGCGTCGATCTTCATCTTGATCGTCGGGATCTTCGCGGCGTCGTTCGTGGCCGCCACCGTGCGGACCGCGGCGAGCAACGCCGGGGTCTCGCAATCGCAGGTGCTGTCGGAGATCGTGCAGGGGGTCGTGATCATCTTCTCCGGCGTCGCAGCGCTGCAGCAGTTGGGCATCCAGTTTGTCGGTGAGGTGTTCCTGATCATCCTGGCGGGCTTCAGCCTGGCCCTGGGCCTGGCCTTCGGCCTGGGGTGCAAGGACCGCGCCGGCCGCTGGCTGGAATCCTTCATCGAGCAACTCTCTTCGCGCAAGCGTTGAGCGGTCTGGTTCGTGTTCGAGCAGCCCGGTTGTCCCGAGCCCTGCTCATCGGGGCAATCGGGCTGTCTCTGTCTCCTTCGGCCTCCGCCCTGAACGTCGAGGGGCTTGAGCCTCCTGACGCCGAGCTCCTCCGGACGAGCCTCCAGCAGCTTGAGCCGCTCATCACCGCCAGGAAACCGGACGGCACCGCGAACCTCCTCGCATGGGAGGAGCTCTATCAGCCGCTCTCCCCAGCGCAACAGGCCTTCCTCGACGAGTTCCGAGCCCTGAAGGCGGAAGCCCTTGGGGCGACCAGCCACTATTTCGGGGAAGTCGCGGCGATCCAGGACCTCGTGGCCGTCGGCCCGCAGCAGATCGTCAAAGACGGCATCCCGAGCCCTCTCGATCCCCAGTTCCTCCCTCGCGAGGTCCACCAGGCCTACCTGGCGATGATGGACGCGATGGAGCAGGAGCTGGGCCGGCGGCTGCTGGTGGAATCCGGCTACCGCTCGCCGGCGTACCAACTGTATCTCTTCCTCTTCTATCTGCCCACGCACGAGCACTCCGTCCGGGAGACGAACCG
>JACPTX010000020.1 GCA_016192545.1 Candidatus Omnitrophota bacterium
ACATCGACACCGGCATGGGGTTGGAACGCCTCACGCGCGTCGTCATGCAGCACGAAACCGGCCGCGCTGACGTGACCGACTATGATACGGATTTATTTAAGCCTATTGTTGATGAGATTGTCGAATTGGCGCGACGCTCTCGGAGAGACATACACAATAACCACGTGGCGGTGAGGACCATCGCTGATCATGTGAGAGCGATTACGTTTTTAATTGCTGAGGGGGTCTTGCCTTCGAATGAATCACGCGGATATGTCCTCCGTATGCTCATCCGAAGAGCCTATCGGTTTGGCCGCAAGATCATCAACCTCGATTTCGAAGAATTTAATCCTGGTACGACATCGTTTCTCGCACAGCTTGCGGAATTGCTGGTATCGATGATGGAAGGAACGCCGTACGGGGATAGGCTCCACGAGAAAGAGGGTGTGATCAGTCGTGTAATAGAGGAAGAGGAATCGCGATTTGCAATCACCCTTGAAGCGGGAACAGAGAAACTCGCAGAGTTAATCAAGACCGTTCGTGCAAGAAATCACTCGACCATCTCGGGTACGGAGGCCTTCAAGCTCTATGACACATACGGATTCCCACTGGAATTAACCGTAGAGATTGCACAAGAACAGGGGGTTACCGTGGAACGGTCCGGTTTTGAGGCAGCCCTCAAAACCCAACAGGAGCGTTCGAGGGCGGCCAGCCAGTTCGGCGGGGCGGTGTTCACCCCGACGACGCTCACGTTGAAAAACGTCCCCAGGAGCGAATTCGTCGGCTACGACACGCTCCAGACCGATACGGTGGTGAAAGGCATCTGGAAGCAGGACGGCTGGGTCCAATCCGCGCGCGAGGGCGACGAAGTCGGGGTCGTGCTGGAGCGCTCGCCCTTTTACGGCGAATCCGGCGGCCAGGTCGGGGACCGGGGCACGATTGAGGCGCCGAAAGGCCGGCTGGACGTGCTCGAAACTCAGTGGGCGGATGAGCTGCTCGTGCACCAGGCGAAGGTCCGGCAGGGAACCGTGTCGGTGAACGAGCCGGTCCGCGCCGGCGTGGATGCGGCGCGGCGCCTGCAGATCGCCCGCAGCCACACGGCGACGCACCTCCTGCACTGGGCCCTGCGCAAGGTGCTGGGGCCGGAGACCGTGCAGGCCGGCTCGCTCGTCGAGGCGGAGCGGGTGCGGTTTGATTTCTCGGCCCTGGGCGGACTGAAGGATGAGCAGCGCATGAAGGTCGAGCAGCTGGTCAACAGCCGCATCCTTGCGGAAGACCGCGTGCAGACCGACCTGATGAACGTGGAAGACGCGAAACGGGCCGGGGCGCTCGCGCTCTTCGGCGAGAAATACCACTCGCAGGTGCGCGTGGTCTCCATCGGCGACTATTCCAAAGAGCTGTGCGGCGGCACGCACTTGCGGCATACCGGCTCGGTCGGGGCGTTCCAGATCGTCGCGGAAAGCTCGATTGCGGCCGGGACGCGCCGGATTGAGGCGATGGTCGGCGAGAGCGCGCTGGCGCGCCGGCAGCAGGATGCCCAGGTGCTCCGGGCGGTCGCGGAACAGCTCGGGCGGTCGCCGCAGGATGTCCTGCAGGGGATCGAGGACATGGCCGAGCAGGTCAAGGCGGCCGAGCGGCAGCTCAAGAATCTGAAAATCGAGTTCGCCCGGCTGCAGGCCAGGCAATTCGTCGCGGAGGCCAAGCGCATCAACGGGGTCGCGTTGGTGACCGCCCGGGTGGACGGGGCGGACCGGGAACTCTTGGCCGCGATGGCGGATGCCATTCGTGGGGCGCTCACGGACGGCGTCGCCCTGCTGGTGTCTGTCGAGCAACCGTCAACAGTCGCATGGGTGATGGCCCTTACCGCAACGCTCGTCAAGCGCGGGCTTCACGCAGGCCGGCTGCTCAAGCCGATCGCCGCCATCACGCAAGGCGGCGGGGGAGGGCGGCCGGAGTTTGCGCAGGCAGGCGGCAAGGACCCGTCCCGGATTCCCGAGGCCTTGACGCAGGCCGAGCAGCTCCTGCGCGAGGCGCTGGCATGATGACCCTTCGACGCGGCTCAGGGTCATGGTGAGCGAGCGAGAGCGAGTCGAACCATGAAAATCATCTCCACCACCGGACAGGCGTGGCAGCGGCTGTGCAGCCGGCAGCTGCTCCGGAAGCGGCGGGTCGAGGAGCGGGTGCGCCAGATTCTCGAGGACGTGCGCCAGGACGGGGACGAGGCGCTGCTGCGCTATACCCGGCGCTTCGACAAGGTGCGGCTCACCGCCCGGCAGCTGCGCGTGACCGAGGCGGAGAGGTCCGGGGCGTTCCAGCACATGGACCCGAATCTCGTCGTGCACTTCAAGACCGCCATCCAAAAGGTCCAGGCGTTCTACAGCCGTCCCCGGCGGCGGCCGGTGCGGATTGTGGACGATGACGGCGTCTTCCTCGCGGAGAAGTTCGACCCGGTCGAGCGGGTGGGGGTCTACATCCCCGGCGGCACGGCCAGCCTCGTCTCGACGGTGTACATGACCGTCATCCCGGCGCAGCAGGCCGGCGTCAAAGAGATTTTCCTGGCGACGCCGCCTCGGGAGCACGGCGGCGTGGATCCCAACATCCTGGTCATGGCCAGCCTCCTCCACGTGGAGGAGCTCTACAAGGTGGGGGGGGCGCAGGCGATCGCCGCGTTTGCGTTCGGGACGAAGACCGTCCCCAAGGTGGACAAAATCATCGGGCCTGGGAACGCCTACGTCGTGGAAGCCAAGCGGCAGGTCTTCGGCCTGGTGGGCGTGGACACCATCGCCGGGCCGTCGGAAATCGCGGTCATCGCGGACCGCTCCGCCAACGCGCAATTCGTGCTGACGGATCTCATGGCTGAAACCGAGCATGCCGGCGGCATCGGGTTCCTCATCACGACGTCGAAGGCCCTGGCCAAGCTGGCGCGCAAGCAGATCCCCGCCGGGTATTGCATCGCGGTGAAGAGCCTGCGCGAAGCCGCGGACGCGGCCAACCGGCTGGCGCCTGAGCACCTCCAGCTGATGGTGAATTCGCCCAGGAAATTGCTGAAACAGATCCGGCATGCCGGCGCGGTCTTCCTGGGGGCGTATTCGCCGGTCACCATCGGAGATTACATCGCCGGGCCGAGCCACGTGCTGCCGACCGGCGGCTCCGCCCGGATCTTTTCCGGGCTGTGCGTGGACGATTTCATCCGCAAAACGCACGTGATTTCGTATACCAAAGGCGCGCTGGAGAAAGTCCGGGAGCCGGTCGAGCGCCTCACCGCGCTGGAGGGCCTGCCCCGGCACTTCGAGTCCGTGAAAGTGAGACTGGCATGACCCTTCGACGCGCTTCGCTTGCTCAGGGTCATGGTGAGCGAAGTCGAACCATGAGCCGACGCGCAAGCGTGACCCGCACAAGCCGCGAGACCGAGATCCGAGTCCGCCTCAACCTGGATGGGAAGGGCGCGGCGTCGGTCCGGACGGGCTTGCCGTTCCTCGACCACATGCTGACCCTCTTGGGCACGCATGGGCTGCTGGACCTCTCCGTCAGGGCCGCCGGGGATTTGGAGGTGGACAGCCACCACACGAACGAGGATGTCGGGTTGGTGGTCGGCCAGGCCCTGAGTCGCGCCTTGCGCGGGGGCCGCGGGATCCGCCGGTTCGGCTGGGCGTACGTGCCGATGGAGGAAGCCTTGGCCCGCGCGGTGGTGGACATCTCCGGACGGCCCAAGCTGGTGCTGCGCGACCACCGCCGCCCGCGCACGCGGCTGCAAGGATCCGGCACACGCTATCAGTGGGATGACCTGGAGCACTGGCTGGAGTCATTCGCGCGCAGCGCCAAGCTGACCGTGCACGTGGACGTGTTTGCCGGCTCGGACTTCCACCACACCTGCGAGGCGGTGTTCAAGGCCGTGGCCCGGGCCCTGGCCCAGGCGGTTCAGCGAGACCCGCGCGTGAAGGGCGTGCCGTCCTCCAAGGGACGCATCCTCTAGAGGGGTCTAGAGGGGTCAGACCCCGTCAGTTGAGACCATCGTTCTTGAGGGGTCTGACCCCTCTACGATACCTGATGATTACCGTGATTGACTATGGCATGGGGAATCTGCGCAGCGTCGCCAAGGCCCTGGAGCATGTGGGGGCCTCGGCGCGCGTGACCAGTGATCCCCGCGAGGTGGCCAAGGCGGAGAAGCTCATCCTGCCAGGCGTCGGAGCATTCGGCGCCGCGATGCAGGAGCTCGCGCACCGCCGGCTCGTTGAGCCGATCCGCGCGGCGCTCCGGCAGGGGAGGCCCTACCTGGGGATCTGCCTCGGTCTGCAGCTCCTGTTCCAGGACAGCGAAGAAGACCCCGGGGTCAAGGGGCTCGGCGTGCTGCAGGGGACCGTCCGGCGGTTTCCTGGCACAGCCGGATCCATGACGCTCAAGGTCCCGCATATGGGATGGAACCAAGTAAGTCAAAACGCAAAAGGCAAAAGGCAACACCTGGAGGGGTGCCCGGTGTTGGGGGACATTCCGGACGGCAGCTACTTTTATTTCGTGCACTCGTACTATGCGGACCCGGCGGATCGCTCGCTCGTGCTGCTGGAGGCCGACTACGGCATCCGGTTCACCGCCATGGTCTGGAAGGACCGGCTCTTTGCGACCCAATTCCACCCCGAGAAGAGCCAGGCGTTAGGACTGCGGTTGCTCAAGAACTTCGTCGAGCTCTGATGGTGATTCTGCCGGCGATTGATGTCTTGGACGGCAAGGTGGTCCGCTTGACGCAGGGCCGGCGCGACCAGGTCACGGTCTACGCGGACGAGCCGGTCGCGGCCGCGCTGCGGTGGAAGGAACAGGGAGCCCAGTGGCTGCACGTCGTGGATCTGAACGGCGCGTTCGAGGGAACCTATACAAACCTGGGCATCGCCGAGCAGATTATCCAGCGCTCAGGGCTGAACGTCGAGCTCAGCGGCGGGATCCGGAGCAAGGACACGCTGGCCAAATGTCTGGCCGCCGGAGCCGCACGGGTCATCCTGGGCACCAAGGCCTGCGAGGACCCGGCGTTCATCCAGGAGGCCGCGGACCGCTATGGCCCCAAGATCGCGGTCGCGATTGACGCGCGCGCTGGACAGGTCGTGTCGCGAGGGTGGCTGTCCTCCACGACGCTCACGCCGGAACAACTGGTCCGCAGCGTGCTCATGCTGGGGGTGGAGTGGATTATCTGCACCGACGTGTCGCGGGACGGCACCCTGCAGGGACCGAACACCGCCTTGCTGAGGCAGATCCTGGAGCTCGGTCCCATGCACCTCATCGCGTCAGGCGGGATCGCCACGGTGCAGGATCTCGTGAGCCTGAAGGCGCTGGAGCCGCAGGGATTGGCAGGCACGATTGTCGGGAAGGCCCTGTACGAAGGCGCCATCCGCCTGCCGGAAGCGATCCGTGCCGTCGAGTCGGGGTCAGACACAGATGCTCGCCAAGCGCATCATCCCGTGCCTTGATGTCGAGAAGGGGCGGGTCGTCAAGGGCGTCAACTTCGTGAACCTGCGGGACGCCGGCGACCCCGTCGAGGCGGCCCGCGCCTACAACGACGCCGGGGCCGATGAGCTGGTCTTCCTCGACATCACGGCCAGCCACGAGCGCCGCCCGATCATCCTGGACGTCGTCGAGCGCACGGCGGCCGTCGCGTTCATGCCGGTGACGGTCGGGGGCGGGATTCGCAGCGTGGACGACATCCGCCGGCTGCTGAATGCCGGGGCGGATAAGGCCGCGATCAACACCGCGGCGGTCGCGCGTCCGGAGCTGATCGCCGACGCGGCTCGGCGGTTCGGCAGCCAATGCATCGTCGTGGCGATTGATGCCAAACAGACGCACCCTGCCGGGTGGGAAGTCTACACGCACGGAGGACGGACACCGACCGGACAAGACGCCATCGAATGGGCGCAGGAGGCCCAGCGGCGCGGGGCCGGGGAGATTCTTCTGACCAGCATGGACCGCGACGGAACCAAGGACGGCTATGACCTGGCGCTTACCCGCGCGGTCTCAGAGGCGGTCACGATTCCGGTCATCGCCTCCGGCGGAGCCGGGAGCTCGGAGCATGTTCTCCGCGTGCTCACCGACGGCAAGGCGGATGCCGCGCTGGCCGCGTCGCTCTTTCACTTCGGGGAGCTGTCCATCGGACAGGTGAAGGACTATCTCAACGCACATCAGGTGACGGTTCGTCCATGACTCCACGCGTGACTCCCACAATCATCTTGAAGCGCCTGCGGTTCGACCGCCAGGGGCTCATCCCCGCGGTCATTCAGGATGCGCGTTCCAGGCGCGTCCTGACCTTGTGCTATCTGAGCCGCGAGGCGCTGAAACGGAGCCTAGCAGAAGGGAAGGTGTACGTCTTCCGCCGGTCCCAGAACCGCCTGATGCTCAAAGGCGAAACCTCGGGGCACACGCAGCGCATCAGGCAAGTCCACGTCGACTGCGAGGGCCAGTCGCTGCTCTTCCTGGTTGAGCAGCAGGTGGCCGGCTGCCATGCCGGCTATTTCAGCTGCTATTTCCGGCGGCTGGGCCCGCGCGGTACCCTCGTGGTCCGCGAGCGGCGCGTCTTCAACCCCACGGCCGTCTACCGCTGATGGAGATTCACCCGTCGCTGCAGGAGTTTACGCGGTCGGCCCGGCGCGCCAATGTGATTCCGGTCTGGGGCGAGCTGCTCGCGGATCTGGAAACCCCGGTCAGCGCGTTCCTCAAGCTCGACGACGGCAGGACGAGTTTCTTGCTGGAATCCGTCGCGGGGGAAGAGAAGGTGGCTCGATTCTCGTTCCTGGGCAGCCGGCCGAGGCTCCTGGTCACCAGCCGGGGACGCCGGATGGAACTGACCGAACGCCCGGGCACGAGCCGGTCCACCGTCCGCCGCTACGACGCCCCGCAGGATCCGTTGAGGGAATTGGAACAGCTCATGACGCGCTTCCATGTCGCGCCGGCTCCTGAGCTGCCCCGGTTCTACGGCGGCCTTGTCGGGTATCTGGGGTATGACGTGGTGCGATTTTTGGAACGGCTGCCGGCGCACCAACGCGATCCCCTGCAGGTCCCCGACCTGATGATGATGCTCACGGAGTCGATCGTCATCTTCGACCACGCACAGCACAAGATCCTGCTGGTCGTCAATGCGTTCACGGAAGGACGGCAGCCGGCGCAGGCCTATCGCGAGTGCCGTGCGGGAGTCCGGGCGCTGGCCGAGCGCCTGCGAGCGCAGCGAGTCCCGAGCAGAGTCGAAGGACGCCGCGCCCCTCGCCGCGGCGTCCGGTCGAACCTGTCGAAAGCCGAGTTCAGCCGGATCGTGAAGCAAGCCAAGCACCACATCCGCATCGGGGACATCATCCAGGTCGTGCTGTCTCAGCGGTTCGAGCGGCCCTTCCGCTGCCCCCCGTTTGACGCCTACCGCGCGCTGCGCTCGCTCAACCCGTCGCCCTACATGTATTTCCTGCGGTTCGGTCCCTTGTGCCTGGCCGGCGCCTCGCCGGAGATGCTGGTGCGCTGCGAGGACGGGCGGATTGAGACGCGGCCCATCGCCGGCACGCGCCCCCGGGGCAGGGACGACCATGACGATGAGCGGCGCATCCAGCAGCTCCTGCGCAGCCCGAAGGAGCGCGCCGAGCACCTGATGCTGGTGGACCTCGGCCGCAATGATGTGGGGCGGGTCGCGCAGACGGGCTCGGTGTCGACGCCGG
Source organism: Candidatus Omnitrophota bacterium (assembly GCA_016192545.1). Lineage (GTDB taxonomy): Bacteria > Omnitrophota > Gorgyraeia > Aquiviventales > Aquiviventaceae > JACPTX01. Next base: position 7,653 of record JACPTX010000020.1, read on the forward strand.
AGCTGATGGTGGTCGAAAAATATTCGCACGTGATGCATCTGGTCAGCGGGGTCCGGGCGAGGCTGCGGCGCGGCAAGACCGCCTTCGACGTCCTGCGGGCGGCGTTTCCCGCCGGCACCGTGACCGGCGCGCCCAAGGTCCGGGCGATGGAGCTCATCGCCGCACTGGAGCGCGAGGCCCGCGGCCCCTATGCCGGGGCGGTCGGCTATGTGAGCTTTTCCGGCAACCTCGATACCTGCATCACCATTCGGACGATCCTCATGCAGCAGGGACGGGCCTCGGTGCAGGCCGGGGCCGGGATCGTCGCGGATTCACACCCGGCCCGCGAGTATCAGGAAACCGTGAAGAAGGCCCAGGGGTGCCTGGAAGCCGTGGCGCGGGCCGACGCTGGGCTGGACACCTAGAGGGGCGGCAGGCCCCGCCCCGAAAGGACATCATATGCTGCTCATGATCGACAATTACGATTCGTTCACCTACAACCTCGTCCAGTACCTCGGCGAGCTGGGGGAGGAGCTGGTAGTCCGCCGCAATGACGCGGTGACCGTGGAGGAGGTCCGAACACTCCGGCCGGCCGGCATCGTGATTTCGCCGGGGCCCGGCAGCCCCAAAGACGCCGGGGTGTCCAATGAGCTCATCCGGACCTTTGCCGGCCGGGTTCCGATCCTCGGCGTCTGCCTCGGCCATCAATGCATCGGCGAGGTGTTCGGCGGGGAGGTCGTCCGCGCCAAGCGCCTCATGCACGGCAAGACCTCCAAGATCTATCACGCCGGCTCCGCGCTGTTCCGGCATCTGCCGAACCCGTTCGAGGCGACGCGCTACCACTCGCTGATCGTCCGCCGGGAGGGGTTCCCCAAGAGCCTCGTCGTCACCGCCTGGACCCATGAGGGGGAAATTATGGGATTGGCCCATCGGCGGTTTCCGGTCTACGGGGTGCAATTCCATCCGGAATCCATCCTGACGAAGCCCGGCAAAGACCTTCTGCGCAACTTCCTGCAGCTCGTCACGGCCTTCCGTCAGCGACGCCAATGAGCGCGGCATTCGCCGACCTGGCCCAGCACCCGCTCTCCCGGGCGCAGATGCTGGAAGCCATGGAGCGGATCATGACCGGGCAGGTGGCGCCGGAGGAGCTCGCGGCCTTCCTGCAGGCGCTCGCCGCACGCGGAGAAACCGCCGAGGAGATTGCGGGCGCGGTCCAGGCCCTGCGCCGGCAGGCCGTGCCCCTGCCGCTCTCACAGCCGCGCGAGCTGTGCGATACGTGCGGCACGGGCGGCGACCGGCAGGGAACGTTCAACATCTCGACGCTGGCCGCGCTGACCGCCGCCGCCTGCGGCGTGCGGGTCTCGAAACACGGCAACCGCGCTGCTTCCAGCCGCTGCGGCAGCGCCGATGTGCTCGAAGCGCTGGGCCTGAACCTCAACGCGACTCCTGCTCAGGTGGCTCGCTCAATCGAAGAGATCGGCTTCGGGTTTTGCTTTGCGCCGAAATTCCATCCCGCGATGAAGGCCGTGGCCGAGGTGCGGAAAACCCTGGGCATCCGGACGATTTTCAACCTCGTGGGGCCGCTGGCGAATCCCGCGCCGCTGGCCTTTCAACTGGTCGGGGTCCCGGATGAGCGGCTGATGCAGCCGGTCGCCGAGGCCCTGCAGGCGCTGGGCGTGCGTCATGGGATGGTCGTGCATGGGCTGGATGGACTCGATGAGGCGACGACCACCGAGCAGACGATCTTCCTGGAAGTCTCCGGCCGCTCGATTGAATCCGGGCGGCTCCGACCCGAGGAGTTGGGGTATTCCCGGGCGACCGTGGAAGCGCTGCGGGGCGGGGATGCCCAGGACAATGCCCGCCTGGCGCGGGAGGTCTTGGGCGGGCGGCCCTCCCCCCGGCGCGAGATCGTCGCACTGAACGCCGGCTGCGCCATCTACGTGGCCGACCAGGCCCGCAGTATTCCGGAGGGCGTGGCGAAGGCCGAAGCCGCCCTGGAATCCGGACGGGTCTTGGCGCTGCTGGACCGCGTGATCGCCTTCTCGAACCAGCCATGATCCTCGACGAGATCCTGGACTCCAAACGGGCCGAGGTGAAAGCGGCTAAACGCGAGAGGCCGCTCGAGGACCTGGCCCACCGCCTGCGCGGCCATCTGGCCGAACGCAGTTTCTGCAAGGCACTCGAAGCGTCCCCGAAGCCTCCGGCGCTGATCGCGGAACTGAAGCGCCAGTCGCCCTCGCGGGGGATGCTGCGCGAGCGGTTTGATCCGGTCAGCCTCGCCCAGCAGATGCAGGACGCCGGCGCGGCGGCCCTGTCCGTGCTGACGGATGAGCCGTTCTTCGGCGGCAAACTCGAGTTCCTCCGGGACGTCCGGCAATTCACCGACCTGCCGCTCCTGCGCAAAGACTTCATTGTGGACCCGTACCAGGTCTACGAGGCGGCCGCTCACGGCGCGGACGCCGTCCTGCTGATCGCGCGGATCCTCAGCGCCGATGAGCTGCGCGACTGCCTCCAGGCGGCCGAGACGCTGGGGCTGGACGCGCTGGTCGAGGTGCACGGTGACGCGGAGCTGGACACCGCGCTGCGCGTCGGATCCCGGCTGATCGGCATCAACCACCGCGACCTGGACACCTTCACGATGCATCCGGACACGACCGCGCGCCTCCTGCCCAAGATCCCGAAGGGCAAGGTGGTCGTTGCGGAGAGCGGTATTGCGAGCCGCGACGACGTCCGGCGCCTGAAAGACCTCGGGGTCCACGCCGTGCTGATCGGGGAGGCGCTCATGACCGCGCCAGACGTGAGCGAAAAAATCCGCGAGCTGTTCACGGACATCTGGTAAGTCCACCGTGGTCACCAACCGGACCATCGATCAGGTCATCCGCATCCTCACACGGCTGATCCGCCAGTGGGAGGAGCCGGTCGTCGGCCGCTACAAGGCCGACCCGTTCACGACGCTGATCAGCTGCCTCCTCAGCCTGCGCACCAAGGACGCGACGACCCGCCAGGCCTCGGAACGGTTGTTCCGGCTGGCGCGCACGCCCCAGGCGATGCGCCGGGTGCCGATCCCCGTGATGGAACGGGCGATCTATCCGATGGAGCGGTACGGCGGCCGCGTGCCGGACGACCTGGACGAGCTGCTCACCCTGAAGGGCGTCGGCCGCAAGACCGCCAACCTCGTCGTGACGCTGGCGTACCGGAAACCCGGCATCTGCGTGGACACGCACGTCCACCGCATCACGAACCGCTGGGGCTACGTCCGGAGCCGCACGCCGGAGGAGACGGAATTCGCGCTGCGCAAGATCTTGCCTCGGCGGCACTGGCGCCTCCTCAATGACGTGCTGGTCACGTTCGGCCAGCATCTGTGCCACCCGACCTCGCCGTGGTGCAGCCGTTGTCCGATCGAGCGGTTCTGCGCCAAACGCGGCGTCCGCCACTCCCGCTGAAGTGCCGCGTCATCGGCTCGGCAGGTGGGGCTGGACGGGTGAGCACGTGCACGGTATGATGAAGGAGCCGGATGACCGTACGAACTGCACCCGTGAAGTGGAGAGGGAAGCCGCGGGCGAATCTGACCATTCGCGAATTGCCCGTGTCCGAGCGTCCCCGGGAGCGCCTGACGGCGCTTGGGCCTGAGGCGGTGTCGGACCAGGAGCTCCTCTGCTGTCTGCTCGGCAAGGGCATCGCCGGAGAATCGGTGCTGGTCACCGCCCAGCGGCTGCTGGCCGCGTTCGGGGACCTGCCGGGCCTGGCGGAGGCCTCGGTCGAACAGCTGGCGCAGGTCCGCGGCGTCGGGCCGGCCAAAGCGGTGCAGGTGAAGGCGGCGGTGGCGCTGGCCCGCCGGCTCATCGCCAGCTGGGACCAGGACGCCCCGCGGCGTCCTGTGGAAACCGCCGAGGATGCCGCAACGATTTTGCGTCCGGCGCTGCTCCAGAAACAGCAGGAGCACTTTGTCATCCTGCTGCTGGACAATCGCCGGCGGCTGATCCGCCTGAGCCCGATCGCCGTCGGCAGCCTGTCAGCCAGCCTGGTCCATCCCCGCGAGCTCTTCAAAGAAGCCATCGCCGCCTCCGCGGCCGCGGTCATCCTGGCGCATAATCACCCCTCAGGCGACCCGCATCCCTCAGAGCAGGACCTCACCCTGACGAAACGCCTGGTGCAGGCCGGGAAACTCTTGGGGATTGAGGTGGTGGATCATCTCATTCTCGGACGCGAAGGGACCGTCAGCCTGAAAGCCCTCGGGGTCGTCTCTTGAGGGGTCTGACCCCTTGTTGAGGAGGATGGCATGAAATCGTGGGTCGTGATCACCCTGGTCAGCGGATCCCTGCTCCTTGCCGCACCGGCGTCGGCGGCCGTCGAGGTGGAATCATCTCAGTCCGACCGCGTGGACGCCTGGATGGCCAAGCACCATCTCCACCCCGCATTCGACAAACTCGGCCGCGGCCTCGGCAACACCCTCGGCGGATGGCTGGAAGTCCCGCTGCAGATTCAGAGGCGCTACACGTCCAAGGACCCCGTGACGACGTTTGTGACCGGCAGCGCGGTCGGCCTCGTCAAGGGCGCGGCCCGGACCGCCGTGGGGGTCTATGAAACCGTGACGTTCTTCATCCCGTATCCTGAGCAGTACGCTCCCATCCTGCCGCCCCTGGAATATTACCACCGGGACAACACGCGCTATCGGGGCGTGTTGTGAGCCCCGCGATCCCGCCCCTTTGGACCCCGGCGGAACGTTTCACCCTCATCGGCACGACATGGAACATACGAGACCGAATGTTATCAGGCGAACCGCCGTCGCCAAAGGGGCGGGATGAAGCACCTCCTGATCATCGGACGCCCGGGGGTGGGCAAAACCACCCTCATCAAACACCTGGCTGACGCGCTGCGCGGCGGGCCGGTCGATGGGTTCATGACCGAAGAGTTACGGGAGCGAGAGGTCCGGCAGGGATTCTGGCTGAGCAGCCTCGATGGACGCCAGGCGCTGCTGGCGCACCGCCGGCTCAACAGCCCCTGCCGGGTGGGCCCGTATCGAGTCAACGTCACCGTCTTGGATGACCTGGCCGTCACCATCATCCGGCGCGCGATGCGCAAAGCGCTCATCCTCTTCCTCGACGAGATCGGCAAGATGGAGCTGTCCTCCAGGGCGTTCCAGCAGGCGGTGCAGGACGCGCTGGACCGCGGGCCGCGCGTCGTCGCGACCGGCGGCATCCAGCCCCTGCCGTTTCTCACCGCGCTGAAGCACCGGAAGGATGTGGAATTGGTGCCGCTGACCGAGCGTAATCGCGCCTCGGTGCGGGACGAGCTGGGGCTGCGCCTGGCGGCGCTGTGCGATGAGGATGAGCATGTGCGGGCACTCCAGCGCCAGGCGGATGCGATCTGCGAGCTGATCGTGTCCGGGGACGTCCCGGAGATCGACATTGAGATCCGGCAGGCGGCGTTGCGCGAGGAAGCCGCCCGCTGGTTTCCGGACAAGCAGGCGCTCTACCAATTGCTCTATGAGAGCCGCTTCCGGCGGCTCTGGCAGCAGTTTCGGCAGGGATGAGCGCCAAGCTCGGTCTGGTCGGACTGCCCAATGTCGGGAAGTCCACCCTCTTCAACGCCCTCACGCGCGGCCACGCGCCAGTCGCTCCCTATCCCTTCACGACGACCGACCGCAATGTGGGCGTCGCCCCGGTCGACGATGCGCGCCTGACCCGGCTCGCGGCGCTGATCCCGCATGACCAGCTGATCCCCACCAGCCTGGAGTTCGTCGACATCGCCGGGCTGGTCCAAGGCGCCCATCAAGGCGAAGGGCTGGGCAACCAGTTCCTGAGCCACGTGTTTGCCGTGGATGCGCTCCTGCACGTCGTGCGCTGCTTCGAGGATCCGAACCTGCCGCACGTCATGAACAGCGTGGAGCCGCTCCGGGACGTGGACGTGATCAACACGGAGTTGCTGCTCAAAGACCTCGAGATCGTCGAGCGGCGTCTCCAGAAAGAGCAGAAGCTCGCGAAGAGCGGAGACCAGCACGCCCGCGCCCTGGTCGAGACCCTGGAGCAGTGCCGGCAGGCGCTCGGGCAGGGCACGCCGGTGCGGCGGATGCCGGATCCGGCGCCCAACGGGCTGGAGCTGTTGACGCGCAAGCCGGTCATCTATGCCGCCAACGTGGACGAGGCCTCGCTGGACGCGCCGCCCCCCGCGGCCCAACAGCTGGCCCGGCGCGCCCAAGACGAGCAGGCGCAGTTCGTCGTCGTCTGCGCCAAATTGGAAGCCGAGCTGGCCGAGCTGGACGAGGCGGACCGGGTGGCGATGATGCGGGAGCTGGGCGTGAAGGAGTCCGCGCTGCCACTCGTGGTGCGCAGCGGCTACGCCCTGCTGAACCTCATCACGTTCTTTACGACGATCTCGCGTATCATCCAGGCCTGGACCGTGACGCGGGGCGCCAAGGCGCCTCAGGCCGCCGGGGTGATCCACACGGATTTTGAACGGCAGTTCATCCGGGCGGAAGTCATCTCCGTGGACGCCTTCGTGCGCTGCGGAGGCGAGGCGCAGGCCCGCTCCCAGGGGCTCCTGCGGGTGGAGGGGAAGGACTACGTGGTGCAAGATGGCGACGTCATCCACTTCCGCATCAGCCAGTAAAGGGGTCAGACCCCGTCAGTCGAGACCGTCGTTCTTGAGGGGTCTGACCCCTCTAATCCTGACGCAGCGGGAGGTCCGGCGGCTGCTCGACATGCGCGCCGCGCTGCGGCTCGTCGCGCAGGCCTTCCTCGCGCAGGCCCGCGGCGAGGTCGTGATGCCGCCGAAACTCTATCTGCCGCTGCCCCAGGCCAGCCCCGTTGGACGGACGTCCTACGGGGCCAGCGATTTCCGGGCGATGCCGGCGTACCTGGCGCATCCGCCGGCCTGCGGGATGAAATGGGTCAACGTCCATCCCGGCAACCGCGCCAAGGGTCTGCCGACGGTGATGGCGGTCATCCTCATCAACGACCCGCGGACCGGCGCGCTCCTCGGTATCCTCGATGGGACGCTGGTGACACGCCTGCGGACCGGCGCGGCGGCCGGGGTCGCGGCCAAGGCCTTGGCCCGCCCGGACTCGCGGATCGTCGGGTTGGTCGGCTGCGGGGCGCAGGCGCTTGACCAGCTGCTGGCCCTCGAGGCGGGATTCCGCCTGCGTCAGATCCGGGTCTGGGGCTATGACCCGGGGGAGGCCCGGCGATTCTGCCGTGGCGCGCAGCGGCATCTGCGCGCGGCCTTGGTGCCGGCGGCCGGCGTGCAACGCTGCGTGGAGGGCGCGAACCTCATCGTGACGATCACCCCGTCGCGGCGCCCCCTCGTCAAGCGTTCCTGGGTCGCGCCCGGCACGCACATCAACGCGGTGGGCGCCGATGCGCCCGGCAAGCAGGAGCTGGATCCGGCCATTCTGCGCGACGCCCGCGTCGTGGTGGACGATCGCGAACAGGCGATCCACGGGGGAGAGATCAACGTCCCGGTCACGCAAGGGCTCTTCCGCCCCCGGGACATCCATGCGACCGTGGGCGAGGTGCTGCTGGGCCGTCGTCCCGGCCGGACCCGTCCCCAGCAGATCACGGTGTTTGATTCAACCGGGCTGGCGGTCCACGACGTCGCCGTCGGCACGGCGCTGCTCGCCCGTGCCCGGCATCTCGGCATCGGCCGGCAATTTCAGCTATCATAGATGGTTCGACTTCGTGACACAGACGCATCCCTATGAATCCACACACAGTCATGCCTGATCGCGGAGGCCATTTCGGGCCGTTCGGGGGGAAGTTCGTCCCTGAAACGCTCATGGCCGCGCTGGACGAGCTGGAGCGCGCATTCCGCAAGGCCAGGCGGGATCGCGCCTTCCGCCGGGAACTGGAGGACTACCTGCGCCGCTACGCCGGCCGGCCGACGCCGCTCTATCCCGCCGCGCGGCTCAGCGAAGCGCTGGGAGGCCGGCGGACGTATCTGAAACGGGAAGACCTCCTCCACACCGGCGCGCACAAGATCAACAACACCCTCGGGCAGGCCCTCCTGGCCATCCGCATGGGCAAGCGCCGCCTCATCGCCGAGACCGGGGCAGGGCAGCACGGGGTCGCGACCGCGACGGTGGCGGCGCGGTTCGGCCTGCAGTGCGTCGTGTTCATGGGCGAGGAGGACATGGCGCGGCAGGCCCTCAACGTGTTCCGCATGCGGCTGCTGGGGGCGACGGTCGTCCCGGTCACCAGCGGGACCCGGACGCTGAAGGACGCCTGCAACGAGGCGATCCGCGACTGGGTCACGAACGTCCGCACGACGCATTACTGCCTCGGCTCAGTCGTCGGCCCGCACCCGTATCCGATGCTGGTCCGCGAGTTTCAATCCGTCATCGGGCAGGAGGCCCGCCGCCAGATCCTGGAGGCCGAAGGGCGGCTGCCGGACTATCTGCTGGCCTGCGTCGGCGGGGGCTCCAACGCCATCGGTCTGTTCCACCCATTCGTCCGCGACCGCCGGGTCCGGTTCATCGGCGTGGAGGCGGGCGGGACCGGCCTGCGGGCCGGCCGTCATGCAGCCACGCTCGTGAAGGGCTCGCCCGGCGTCCTGCACGGAGCCCGCAGCCTGGTCCTGCAGGACCGGCACGGCCAAATCCTTGAGACGCGCTCGATCGCGGCGGGCCTGGACTATCCCGGCGTAGGGCCCGAACACGCCTACTACCAGCGCATCGGCCGCGCGCGTTACGTCGCGGTGTCGGATGCCGCCGCGCTGAAGGGATGCGCGCTCCTGGCCGAGACCGAAGGCATCATCCCGGCGCTGGAGCCGGCCCATGCGATCGGCTACCTCGCCCGCCTCGCCCCGACGCTGCCGAGGCGCAGTCTCATCATCCTCGGGCTGTCCGGCCGCGGCGATAAAGACGTGGAAACGCTGGCGCGCCATTTGACGACTGATGGAACGAATCCGCGCCGCGTTTGAGCGTCTGCGCCGGGCCCGCCGCAAGGCGCTGATCCCGTTTGTGATGGGCGGCGACCCGACCCTCCGCGTCACGCGGGATCTGGTGCGGGCGCTCGCCGAGGCCGGCGCGGATCTCGTGGAAATCGGGATGCCGTTTTCCGATCCGCTGGCGGACGGCCCGGTCATCCAGCGCGCCTCCGGCCGGGCCTTGGCCGGCGGCGCGACGCCGCAGGCCATCCTGCGCCTGATTGCACAGATGCGCCGGACCCTCCGCATCCCCGTCGTGCTCCTGTCCTATTGGAACCCGGTGATGCAATACGGCGGCGGCCGGGCCCGCGCCGGCGACCCGATCCCCTTCATCCGCGACGCGGCGCACGCAGGAGCCAGCGGCCTCATCGTGCCGGATCTGCCGCCTGAAGAAGCCGAGGGACTGCCGCAGGCCGGCAGCCGGTTCGGGCTGGAGACCGTGTTCCTGGCCGCCCCCACCAGCCCCCCAGAGCGCCTGCGCCGGATCGCCCGGGCCTCCCGCGGCTTCATCTATTACGTGTCCGTGACCGGCACCACCGGGGCCCGCGCGCGCCTGCCGCGTGAATGGCTGCAGGGGGTGCGCCAGTTGAGGCTCATCACCACGACCCCCATCTGCGTGGGATTCGGCATCTCGACGCCGGCGCAGGCCAAGATGGTCGCCCGGGCCGCGGACGGGGTCATCGTCGGCAGCGCCTTGCTCCGCACCATCGAACCGCATCTGCGGCACCCGGCCGCGTTGACGAAACGCGCCGCGGCATTTCTCAGGGCATTGCGAAGGAGCGTGTGATGGCTGCGCCGGTCTTTGTCATCATGGCGGGGGGAAGAGGCGAACGGCTCTGGCCGCTGGTGCGCGAGAGCCGTCCCAAGGTCTGCGTGGCGCCTGACGGCACGACGAGCCTGTTGGAAGCCGCGCTCCAGCGCCTCGCCCCGCTGTGTTCGCGGGGCTCACGGGGCTCGCGCGTGCTGATCGTGACCACCGCGGAGCAGACCGGCGCGATCCGGGGAGTCCTGCCGTCCAGGTGGCGCCGCCATGTGTTGGTCGAGCCGGAGGGCAAAAACACCGCGGCCTGCCTGGCGCTCGCCGCCGCGTCGCTGCAGGCAGAGCCGGATCGCGTGATGGTGGCCCTCCCGGCCGATCACTGGGTGTCCTCCCCGGCGTCGTGGCGCCGCAGCCTGCGCGCCGCGATCGCCCTGGCGCGGCAGACCGATGAGCTGGTGATGCTGGGCATCCGCCCGGCGCGCGCGCATTCCGGCCTGGGGTATTTGTGCGTCGGCCCCCGGCTCGGAACGCGGCAGGGCTGCCGGGTGTTCGGCTTGAGGCGATTCGTCGAAAAACCTTCGCCGCGCCTGGCTCGGCGCCTGCTGCGCCGGGGTCAGGTCTTCTGGAACGCGGGCATCTTCGTCGGGAAGGCCGGGGTGTTCCTCCACGCGTTTCGGCGGTGGCTGCCCGTGCATGCGGCCCGCCTGATCCCGCAGGGGCCGCGGAGGACGTCCGGCCAACGCGGCAGGCCTTCCGCTCAGGCCCTGGCTCGCGCGTATCGCGGCCTTCGCCCCGTGTCCTTTGATCATGGCGTCATGGCGCATCAGCGCACCGGCCTCGTCGTGGAAGGCCGGTTCGGGTGGGAGGACCTGGGCAGTTGGGACAGCTGGATCCGGATCGGCCGGGCGGCTCATCCGGCCGTCGCGTTGAACAGCCGCAATGTGCACGTGGTCAGCCAGGAGGACCATCTCGTCGCCGCCGTCGGCGTGCGCAATGCCGTCGTCATCCAGACGCCGGACGCGACCTTGATCGCGGCTCCCGACCAGACCCAGGCGACCCGTCACGTGGTCGCGCGGCTCCGGCGGAACCGGCGCTTGGCGCGTTACGTGTAATGCCGAGAATCTTGGGGCTCGACCTCGGCGAGCGGCGGATCGGCGTGGCGCTCAGCGATCCCTTGGGCCTGACGGCGCAGCGGCTGCAGACCATTGAGCACACGACATCCGCCCAGGACCTCGACGCCATTGCCGCGCTCGTCAGCCGGCACGCGGTGGGGGTGATCGTCGTCGGGCTGCCGTTGACGATGCGGGGCGAGACGGGGCCCCAGGCCCAGCGCGTCTTGTCGGTCGTGGAGGCCCTGCGCAGCCGGGTGGGCTGCCCGGTGGAGACGGTGGACGAGCGGCTCACCACGGCCCAGGGAGAGCGCGCGCTGCTCGCCACGGATGCGTCACGCCGGAAGCGCAGGCAATTGATCGATCAGGTCGCGGCCCAGCTGATTCTCCAGGCCTACTTGGATGCCACACGCACCTAAGCACACGCCCTATCAATTCCTTGAATTGCCCAACGGGCTGCTGATCGTCCTGCGGCCGATGCCGCAGGCGGAGTCCGCCTCCGTCGGGATGTGGGCGCAGGCCGGCGGCCGGTATGAGCGGGTCGCGCTGGGCGGGATTTCCCACTTCATCGAGCACCTGCTGTTCAAGGGCACGGCGACCCGAAGCTGCGAGGCGCTCAAACAGGCCGTGGAGGGCGTCGGGGGATTCCTCAACGGCTTCACGGCCGAAGAGTTCACCTGCTACATGGCGAAGGTGCCGGCCGGCTATCTGCGGCGGGCCATCGCGGTGCTCTCGGACATGCTGCTGCACTCCTCGTTGCGGGCGCGCGACATCGAACGGGAGCGCGAGGTGATCCTCGAGGAAATCCGCATGGCCGGGGATGCGCCGGGCCAGCACGTCCACGAGATTTTCAACCAGCTGGTGTGGCCGAATCACCCGCTCGGCCAGCTGCTGGCCGGCACCGAGGAGACGGTCAAGCGGATCCAGCGCCGTGACCTGACGGCGTACTGGCGCCGGCACTATCAATCCAATCATCTCCTGGTCTCCTGCGCCGGCGCCCTGGAGCCCGACCGGGTCGTGCGGCAATTGCGCCGGGCGTTCGGCCGCGTGCGCCGCGGGCCTGTCCCGCGGATGACCGCCGCGCCCAGGCCCCCGCGCGGCCCGCAGGTGCGGGTGCTCAACAAACCGACCGAGCAGACGCACGTGTGCCTGGGCACGCCGGCGATGCCGCGGACCCACCGCCATCGCTTCGCGTTGGAGTTGCTCCACGTGCTGCTTGGAGCTAATATGTCTTCCCGGCTGTTCCGGGAGGTCCGGGAGAAGCGCGGCCTGGTCTACGAGATCGGCACGCACGTCAAGCGCTACCGCGACACCGGGGCGTTCGTCATCTACGCCGGCTGCGACGTCGGCAAGCTGGAGACCACCCTGCGCACGGTGCTGGCGGAGTTGGCGCGGGTCAGGCGCCAGCTCGTGCGGCCCACCGAATTGCGCCGGGCCAAGGAGTTCTACCGGGGGCAGCTGTCGATGGGGCTCGAAGATACGATGGAGCATATGCTCTGGATGGGGGAACAGGCCGCCACGGTCGGGCGGATCTCGCGTCCGCAGGACGTGTTGGCCGGCATCAGCCGGGTCACCGCGCACCAGATCCGGCAGGTCGCCCGGGCGCTGTTCCGCCCGGAACGGCTGTACCTGGCGGCGATCGGGCCGGTGCCGGCTTCGCAGGCCGACGGCCTGCGCCACCTCTGCGGCCGCGCATGACCCCTGGCCTGTGACTTCACCCGCGTGGCCGAGGAAATCCGCGCCATCGAGCAGGCCGGCGCGGACTGGCTCCACCTCGACGTGATGGACGGCCACTTTGTCCCGAACATCAGCTTCGGGCCCGTGATCGTCGAGACCGCCCACCGCGTCACCCGGCTGCCCCTGGACGTGCAGCTCATGATCGAGCATCCCGAGCGCTATGCGGAGGCCTTCATCGGGGCCGGCGCCAATCATCTGACGGTCCATGTCGAAGCCGAGGGGCTCCGGGACCCCGCCGCCATGCGGACGTTCCTGCGCGACCTGCGGCGCCAGGGCCTCAAGGCCGGCTTGTCGGTGAAACCCGGCACCCCGGTGGACGCGCTGCGGCCCTACGCGCAGGACGTGGACCTCATCCTGATCATGACGGTCGAGCCGGGATTCGGGGGCCAGGCGTTTCTGCCGCAGACCGTGGAGAAAATCCGGGCCGTGCGCCGGTGGTTTGAGGGCGACCTGGAGGTTGACGGCGGCATCAACGCGCAGACCGCCAAGCTGGTCTGCGAGGCCGGAGCCGACGTCCTGGTCGCCGGCACCTTCATTTTCAGGAGCCGGGATTACCGCGCCGCCATCGACAGCTTGCGCGCGGCGCGCCCCAACGTGGAGAGGACGAAGCGTCCATGACCATTCGGTTCGGCACAGAGGGCTGGCGGGCCATCATGGCCGAGGAGTTCACCGTCGCCAACGTGCGCGCGGTCACCCAGGCCCTCGCGGAGCATCTGCTGGCGACCCGCCCGCGCGGGGAGGCGCCGAAGGTCGTCGTCGGGTATGACACGCGGTTTCTCTCGGACCACTTCGCCCGGCGCGTCTGCGAGGTGCTGGCGGCCACTGGGGTGTCCAGCGTGCTCGCGGACCGCGCGGTCCCGACGTGCGCGGTAAGCCGGTATGTGGTCGAGGCCAAGCTGGCCTGCGGCATCATGATCACGGCCAGCCACAACCCGGCCATCTACAACGGCCTGAAGGTCAAGGAATCGTTCGGCGGCTCCGCCACCACCGAGACGGTCGCCTCGATCGAACGCCGCATCGGCCGCCGGCCGCCGGCCGTGCTGCCGCTTGAGCAGGCCCTCGCCCAGGGGCTGGTGCGGAACGCGAATCTGCTGCCGGCGTTTCTGAACGGGATCAAGCGGTCGGTGGATCTGCCGGTCATCCGCCGCAGCCGCCTGAAGGTGGTCGTGGAGACGATGCACGGGGCAGGCGGCACCCTCACCGGACAGCTCCTGGCCGGCGGACGATGCCGGGTCCACACGCTCCACGCGAATCCTGACCCGCTGTTCGGGGGGCATGCGCCGGAGCCGATTCCCACGCACCTGACCGAGCTGAAGCGCGAGGTGCTGAGACGCCGGTGGGACGTCGGGCTGGCCACCGACGGGGACGCGGACCGCCTGGGCGTCGTCGCCTCCAACGGGATGTTCGTCCCGCCGGGGCAAGTGCTGTGCGTCCTCGCCGAGCATCTCATGACGACCCGCCGGTGGCGCGGCGCCGTGGTCAAATCCATCTCCAACACCTCGATGATCAACCGGCTGGCGGACGCCCTCGGGCTGAAGCTCATTGAGGTGCCGGTAGGATTCAAGCACATCGCCAAGCTCATGCAGGAGGACGACGTCCTGATCGGCGGGGAAGAATCCGGCGGCATCGGCGTCCGGGGGTATCTGCCGGAGCGGGACGGCATCTTCATGGGCCTCCTGGTGCTGGAGGCGATGGCCATGCAGGGCCGCGGTCTGCGGGAGATCCTCCGGCGCCTGGAGCGGCGGTTCGGCCGCTGGTTCTATGCCCGCCGGGATTTGACCGTGTCGCAGGACCGCGTGGCGAAATTTTTCGAGCGGCTCCACCGCCGCCCGCCGGACCGCGTCGCCGGCGTTCCGGTCAGCGAGGTCAAGCGGCTGGATGGGGTGAAGTTGATCGGCCGCGACGACAGCTGGCTGTTGTTCCGCCGCTCCGGCACCGAGCCGATCGTCCGCGTCTATGCCGAAAGCCCGGCCGCCGGCCGCGTGAACCGGCTGCTGGCATTCGGCGTCCAACTCGTCAAGCGGACGTGAGCCCGCCGTGATTGACCAGCGCCTGATCCGCAATTTCTGCATCATTGCCCACATCGACCACGGCAAGTCCACGCTGGCGGACCGGTTGATCGAGCGCAGCGGGGGCGTGGACCGCCGGGATTTCCACGACCAGCTCCTCGATGACATGGAGCTGGAGCGCGAGCGGGGGATCACGATCAAGGCCTCGTACGTCCGGCTGCGCTACCGGGCGCGCGACCGGCAGGAGTACCTCCTCGATCTCATCGACACCCCGGGCCACGTGGACTTCTCCTTCGAAGTGGCCAAGAGCCTGCAGTCCTGCGAGGGGACCCTCCTCGTCGTCGACGCGGCGCAGGGGGTGGAGGCGCAGACGGTGGCCAACTATCTCCTGGCGCGGGAGCACGGCCTGACGATCCTGCCGGTCATCAACAAAATCGACCTGGGCCATGCCGAGGTGGACCGCACCACGCGCGAGATCCGGCAGCTCCTGCAGCCGGCGCCGAGCGCGATCAGCCATGTCAGCGCCAAAGAGGGGCTCGGCGTTGACGACCTGCTGGAGCGCATCGTGCAGGAGATTCCGCCACCGGGCGGCGACCCTGGCCGGCCGCTGGCCGGCCTCGTGTTTGACTCGACCTACGACTCGTACAAAGGCGTCGTCGTCTTCGTGCGCGTGGTGGACGGCGTGCTGCGGCGCGGGATGGGCCTCTCGCTGATGGGCCGCAAGGCGCGCTGCGAGGTGCAGGAGCTGGGAATCCTGACGCCGAAGCCGGTGGAGGTCGAGGAACTGTCTGCCGGGGAAGTCGGGTATCTCACGGCCAACATCCGCCATCCGCACGACGTCCTGGCCGGCGATACGGTCACCGAGACCGCCCGCCCGGTCGCGGTACCCCTGCCGGGGTTCCGGCGGGTCAAACCGATGGTGTTCGCCGGGGTCTATCCCGCCAAGGCGCAGGACCTCGAAACGCTCAAAACCGCGATGGAGAAGTTTTCGCTCACCGATGCGGCCTTTCAGTTCGCCCCGGAGCAGTCCGAGGCGCTGGGGCAGGGATTCCGCTGCGGGTTTCTCGGCCTGCTGCATATGGAGATCGTGCAGGAGCGCCTGGAGCGGGAGTTCGGCGTGGACCTGGTCCTGACGACGCCGAGCGTCGTGTACCAGGTCAAGCCCCGCCACGGCGGGATCCTCGAAATCGAGAACCCCTCGAAGCTGCCGCCGCCGCCCGCGATCGAGGAGATCCGCGAGCCCTATGTCGAGGCGGTCGCGCTCATCCCGGCGGATGCGCTCGGCACCGTGATGGACCTGGTGAAGCAGAAACGGGGCGCGCATAAGTCCACCGAGTTCCTGAGCGACACGCGCGTCAAGCTGGTGGTGGAGCTTCCGTTGAGCGAGATCCTCGTGGATTTCTACGACCGGCTGAAATCGCTCACGCGGGGCTATGGCTCCTTCGATTACGAGCTCATCGGCTACCGGCCGGGACAGCTCGTGCGCCTGGACCTGTTGATCAACGGGGAGCCGTGCGAGCCGCTGTCCTCGATCGTCGCCAAGGACAAGGCGCAGGAGAAAGGCCGCCTGCTCGTCGAGCGGCTGAAGGGGATCATCCCGCGGCAGCTCTTCGAGGTCACGGTGCAGGCCGCGGTCGGCAGCCACATCATCGCCCGCGAATCGATCCGCGCGTTGGCCAAGCACGTGACGGGGAAATGCTACGGGGGCGACATCACCCGCAAGCGCAAGCTCTGGGAACGCCAGCGGGAAGGCAAAAAGCGGATGAAGCAGTTCGGGCGGGTCGAGATCCCGCAGGACGCCTTCCTGGCGGTCTTCAAGATCTGATGCGGGCGCGCAGATCGTCCAGGTCCTCCCCGCGGTCCAGCCTGCGCGAGAACCTGGAATCCATCCTCTGGGCCGCGGCGCTGGCCCTGCTCATCCGCACCTTCATCGTCGCGCCGTTCAAGATCCCCTCGGGCTCGATGCGCCCGACGCTCCTGGAGGGCGACCGCATCCTCGTGAACAAGTTCCTCTATCGTTTCCGGGAGCCGCAGCACGGCGAGGTGATCGTCTTCCGGTTCCCGGAGAATCCCAAGCGGCCGTTCATCAAGCGGCTCATCGCGGTCGGCGGCGACCGGGTCGAAATCCGCGGCGGCCGCGTCGTCATCAACGGCCGGCCGGCGGGATCCGCGGTCGTCCAGGAGACGACCTACTACAACCAGGGTGAGTTCGGCCAGGCCCAGCACGCCGTGGAGGTGCCGGAGGGGATGTATTACGTGCTGGGCGACAACTCGTCCTCCTCGCATGACAGCCGGTTCTGGGGGTTCGTTCCGCAACGCCTGCTGATCGGCAAAGCCGTCTGTATCTTCTGGCCGCCGAAGCGCATCCGCGCCCTGCAGTAACTCAGCGGGACTTGCGTCCCTGCAGACTTCGTGTTACAGTAGAGAGGGGTCAGACCCCTCAAGAACTGACGGGGTCTGACCCCTCTAAAAAGGGAAGGAGGTGTCCGATGAAGTGGGGAACAGCGCTCATCCTGGGAGTCTGCGCGGTCGCGATGGCCGGCTGCGAGAGCATGGGCACGGCGGCGCAATCCAAGACCACCCAGGGCGCGGTGCTCGGCGGCTTGCTCGGGGCCGGGACCGGCGCCATCATCGGGAACCAGAGCGATCATGCCGGCGCGGGCACGGCGATCGGCGCGGGGCTCGGCGCGCTGGGCGGCGCGATGGTCGGGCACGCCTTGGAAGAACAGGACAAGAAAATCGAGCAGCAGCAGTTTCCGCCCGCGGCCTCTCAGCAAGCGCCGGCGGCGACCGGCGGAACGAAATTCTGCCCGGTCGGCGGCGAGGTCTACCCTGAGACCGTCAAGTACTGCCCGAATCACGGGGTCGAGCTCCGCTACAAAGAGCAGTAAGGTCCTCGCTGGGGGATGACCCGTTCGACGCGCTTCGCTTGCTCAGGGTCATGGTGAGCGAAGTCGAACCATGAGCCTCGCCAACAAGATTTCGGTGTTCCGGATCTTGTTGGCGCCGTGCCTCGTCGCCTCCATCCTGTATTATCACCCGACCCGCGACTGGCTGCGGTATGTCAGCCTGGCGCTGTTCCTGATCGGGATGCTCTCCGACGCCGCGGACGGCTTCATCGCGCGCTCCAAACGCCAGCAGTCCCAGCTGGGCGCGATCCTGGATCCCGTCGCGGACAAGGTCCTCATCCTCAGCGCGCTCATCAGCCTCTCGCTCATCCACGGGCTGCCGGACTGGATGCGCATCCCCGCGTGGTTCAACCTCATCGTGATCAGCCGGGATGCCATCCTGATCACCGGGACCCTCCTCCTGTTCGTCCTGACCGGCAAGCTCGTCGTCAAGCCCAGCTGGCTGGGGAAGGGCGCGATCGCCGCGCAGATGCTGGTCGTGCCCGTGGTGCTCCTGCAGGTGCCGGGGAAAATGGCCTGGCTGGCCGCGGCGACGGCGCTGACGGTGCTCTCAGGGATGGCGTATCTGCGGACCGGCGTGCGGCTCCTCAGCTAGCCTGATGGAAGGCCTCGGACTCCTCGCCTGTTATCTCCTCGGCTCCATCCCGAGCGCCTACTGGCTGGTCAAGTGGGTGAAGCGCATCGACATCCGCACCGTCGGCAGCGGCAACGTCGGCGCGACGAACGCCCTGCGCGCGGCCGGTCCCTGGGCCGGGACGACCGTCCTGGTCGTGGATGTCGCCAAAGGTCTCCTCGCCACGGCCCTGCTGCCGCGCTGGTTCCTCGCGCAGCCAACCCCAGCCTGGGTCCTGGCGTACGGCGTCGCGGCGGTCATCGGACACGTCTTTCCGTGTTTCCTGAGCTTCCGGGGAGGGAAGGGCGTGGCCACCACGCTGGGCGCGTTGGCGGGCAGCCTGCCGCTGCTGGCAAGCCTCGTCCTCGGCGTGTGGCTGATCGTGTTCACGGCCTGCCGGTACGTGTCCGTCGCTTCGATGGCGTCCGCGGCCGCGATTCCGCTGGCCCAGGCCGCGCTGCATCGGTCATCCGCTGAAGTCCTCCTGGGGGCGTCGCTGGCCCTGCTGATTGTCGCCCGCCATCGAACGAATCTCCAGCGGCTGGTGCGCGGCGCCGAGCCCCGCGCCTGGATGGGAAAACAGGATTGACCTCGTCGCTGAATCTGCGTACAATACAAGGGTTTTGATGGACGAGCGTGACCGACAGCTGGAATTGTTCGACGTGGCGGTCCAGCCCAGCCGCAGGCGGGGCGCCGCGCCGCCGTTCGCCAACTTCACGCTGCACGCCGACCATCTGGTCCTCCTGGTCATCGTCGGGCTGATTGGGACCTCCGTGGTCTTCGCCCTGGGTGTGGAGCGCGGCAAGCATCTGGCGCTCGGCGATACGTCGTCATCCGACTTCCGGACGACCGCCGCGGGAAGCCCGGCGTCCCGGCAGCCGCTCGAGGGCAAGACCAAGGCCACGCTGCTGTCACCGCCGGCCACGACGGTCCCGTCACGGACCGCGCCGAGTCCCACGAAGACGCCGGCGCCGAAGAAGACGCTGAAGACGCCGGTGAGGGTCGCCTCGGATCCGCCGGCCTCCGCCTTCGCGATCCAAGTCGTGAGCTACCGGAATCCGGCGCTCGCGCAGCAGGAACTGCAGCGGCTGCGCCGGCAGGGGGAGCAGGCGTTCCTGGTGCAGAAGACCGGCCGCCTGCTGCTGTGCGTCGGGCCGTTTCCGAGCAAAGCCCGCGCCAGCGACAAGCTGACGTCGCTCAAGCCGCGCTACGGGGATTGTTTCGTCAGAAGTCTCTAACGGGGATCCGATGTCCATTCATTCTTCACTCAGAAAGTCCGGAGGCAAGACCGGCAGCACCCGCAATGTGCTGAAGCGGCACGAGCGGCTGCGCCATCTCATGACCCGCGGACTGTGGACCGAAGGCCGGTCAGCGTTCGGGCTGCCCAAGATCAAGCAGGAACGGATCAAGGCTAAGAAGGCGGCGCCGAAGGAAGCGCCGGCCGAAGGCGCCGCTCCTGAGGCCGAGACCGCCCCGAAAGCGCCTCCCGCCGCCGCGTGATCCGTGCCCCGTGGAGCCCACCTGACCACGGCGGGATGACACCTGATACACGCATAGGGCGACATCCTGAGCGAGGGCCGGAAGCCCGAGCCGAAGGACCGGTTCCGCCGAAGGGACGTGCGGTGTCCGTCGCCCAGATGCAACGCCTCGATGAGACGGCCATTCACGCCATCGGGATTCCGCGCCTGCTCCTCATGCATCAGGCGGGCCTCGCCGTCGCCCATACCGCCCAACGATTTCTCGAACCCGCCGCCCCGCTCCTCGTCTGCTGCGGGACCGGCTACAACGGCGGCGACGGCCTGTGCGCCGCCTGGCAGCTGGCGCGATGGGGCTACCGGCCGCGGGTCCTCCTGCTCGGCACGGCCAGCCGACTGAAAGACGAGCCGGCCGTCTATGCCCGTCTCGTGCGCGCGTGTGACGTGCCCCTGCATGAATGCACCGCCCCGGAGCACCTGCGTGACGCCGACCGCTGGATGAGGGAGAGCCGCGCCATCATCGATGCGCTCCTGGGGATCGGCGTGGCGGGGCCGGTGCGGCCGCTCTACGCCGAGCTGATCCGGCGCATCAACACCTCCGGCACACCGGTCGTGTCGGCCGACATCCCCTCCGGGCTGGACGGCGATACCGGGCATCCGCATGGCACGGCGGTCACCGCCACGGTCACGGTCACCTTCGGATGGCCCAAGCACGGGTTGTTCCTCGCAGAAGGACCGGCGCATGCCGGGGAAGTCCTCACCGATGATCTGGGCATGCCCCCGAATCTCTTGAACGCCCCATGAACGCCGTGACCGTCCGGTTGGGCCCACGGTCCTACGCCATCCGCCTCACCAGCTCCTACCGGCAGCTGCCGGCGTGGCTGGAGGCCCTGCGCCTTGAGCCGTGGGGCTGCATCGTCTCACACCCGAGCCTGCTGCGGCGGTTCGGCCGCGAGCTCATCCCGCCGTTGCGCCGGGCAGGCTGGCATCTCCGGACGATCGCGGTGCCGGAATCCGAGCGCAGCAAATCCTCCGCCATGGCGGAGCGGGTCATCCGCCGGCTGGCCCGGCAGTCCGCGATGCGCGTGCCGGTGCTCTTCGCCTTCGGCGGGGGAGTCATCGGGGACCTGGCCGGGTTTGTCGCCGCGGTGTTCCGGCGCGGGGTGCCCTACGTCCAGCTGCCGACGACGCTGCTGGCCCAGGTCGACTCCGGCATCGGCGGCAAGGTGGGCGTGGATCTGCCGACGGCCAAGAACGCGGTGGGGGCGTTCTACCAGCCCCGGCTCGTCGTCAATCACCTGGGGCTCTTGACGCACCTGCCGCCCCGCCAGCGGCGCTCAGGCGTGTCCGAAATCATCAAGTACGCGGCGATCGGGGACCCGGCGCTGTTCCGCTACCTGGAAGACCACCTCACCGCCTGCCTGCGCGGCGAGCTGCGGGCGGACCGCGTGATGGTCGAGCGGTGTGTGCGCATCAAAGCGCGGGTCGTCTCGCAGGATGAGCAGGAAACCAGCGGACGGCGCACCATCCTCAACTTCGGGCATACGCTGGGACACGCCTTGGAAGCCGCGACCGCCTATCGGCGGTTCACGCACGGGGAAGCGATCGCCGTGGGGATGGCCTGCGCCTCGGCGCTCGGCGTGGCCATGGGCGTGACGCCGCGCGCGGACCATGCGCGGCTCAGCAGGCTCTTGAAGGCCGCAGGGCTGCCGACGCGCGCCTCGGGGGTCCCGCTGGCTGCCGTGCGCCGGGCGCTGGTCCACGACAAAAAGTTCCTTCGGGGGACCATGCGGTGGGTGCTGATGACCCGGGTCGGCCGGGTCCTCGTCAGCGAGTCGGTGTCACCGTCCGTCATGTGGCCGGTGATCCGCCACCACGTCACGTGAGGCGGATCGAGACAGGGAGGACCAGATGCCTGAGCCGAAGATGGAGGAGATTGGACGGATCGAGCAGTTCTTCGCCCACCCCTCAGCGGCCATCATCGCGTTGAAGGCGCCGCTGCGGGTCGGGGAGCGGATTTACGTGAAGGGGCACACGACGGACTTCCAGCAGGCCATCGAGTCGATGCAGGTTGACCGGCAGGCGATTCAGGAGGCCCAGGCGGGCCAATCCGTCGGCGTGCAAATGGCCCAGCGTTGCCGGCGGCACGACGTGGTCTACAAACTGGTCGGCTGATTACGGGCTGGTCGTGAGAACCAGCTCCTCGTTCCCCCGGCGCAGCCGCGCGCTGTTGGATCCCACCTCAAGCAGCACCGCGCCGGCCACGGCGTCCCCCACCTTCACGATCTGCCCGTTAATGATGGCCAGCGGCTCTCCGGGTCCTCCGACCACCCCGGTGAGCTGAAACGGCGGCTGTTTCCGGAAGACCGGACGCGGCGCGGCAACTGGAGCCGCAGACGTGGGGGCTGGGGCGCGCGGGGAAGACCGAGTCCCCAACCAGAACCATGCCAGCACGCCAATCACCAGCAGCCCGGCGCCTGCGGCCAGCCCCGGCTGGAGTCCCGCTGTGGCCGGGGCCGGCTGTGCGGATGGGGCGTGCGCAACAGGCCGCACCCGCGGGAGGGGAACGGCTCGGGGAGGCGGGTCCTCCACCGCCACCGAAGACGCCTGCCCCGCCACTCCATGGAGTGGCGGGGCCGACCGCCCGCTCGGCCGCTCGAGCTGCGCTTTTCTGAGGGCTTCCTCGATGAGGCTCATGTCGGGCTGGCGGCTCCGTCGTCGGCCGTC
This sequence comes from Candidatus Omnitrophota bacterium, assembly GCA_016192545.1. Taxonomy (GTDB): domain Bacteria; phylum Omnitrophota; class Gorgyraeia; order Aquiviventales; family Aquiviventaceae; genus JACPTX01. Next base: position 29,893 of record JACPTX010000020.1, read on the forward strand.
ACCGCCACCTCCCCCATCAACTCTTGATAGCTGCGCCGCACGATTTCCTGGTCGGAACACTGAAAGACCTCCTCCAGCGCCTCATCCGCCCACACGAGGCTCCCGTCCGAGCCGGCGACCTGCATCCGGTGCTCGATATAGGTGCGGACCTCGTCGAGATCCAGCGGCTGGATGTGATAGCGCACGGCGATGCGCTGTTGGATCTGCCGGAGGGAGGGCAGGCTCAGCTTCTCGCGCAGCTGCGGCTGCCCGACGAGGATGATCTGAATGAGCTTTTCCTTGTCGGTCTCGAGGTTGGAGAGCATGCGGATCTGCTCGAGCACGCGCGGGCTGAGGTGCTGGGCTTCATCGATGATGAGGACGACGTTGTGGCCGCGCGTGGCTTCCTCGATCAGGAAGCCGTTGAGCTGATTGAAGAGGTTGACGCGGTTGCTGCGCATCGGGTTGAGGCCGAAGTCCTGCACGACGGCCTGCAGCAGCTGCAGCTCCGACAGCCCGGAATGCAGGATGAGCGCGGTCTTCGTCGTCTCGTCCAGCTGGCGCAGGAGCGCCTTGCACAGCGTGGTCTTGCCGGTGCCGATCTCACCGGTGATTTCCACGAACCCCTTGCGCTCGCGGATCCCGTAGCTCATGTGGGAGAGCGCTTCGCGGTGGCGGCGGGACAGATACAGAAAGGCGGGGTCCGACGTGACGGAAAACGGTTTCTCGCGCAGGCCCAGGAAGTCGAGATACATCCTCCCGTTCATTGTAGGGTGAAACCGTCTCCGACGCAAGACGCAAAGAAAAGGGGTCAGACCCCTCAAGAACGACGGCCTCAACTGACGGGGTCTGACCCCTCTCTGATCTTGACACCCGGTTCAAGGCGTGCTACGTTGGGCGGTGTCAGCATGGGGGGCGAGGTGATGGGCGAGGAGCGCCGGCAATCTCCGCGGGTCCAGTCGTATCTGCCGATTCATTTGGTGGTGCTCGGGGAGCAGCGCATTATCCAAACGCTCACCAAGGATCTCGGCGCCGGGGGGGCGCGGTGCCTCAGCCCGGTGTTTCGGCCCGCCTCGTGCCCGGTATCGGTGGAGTTGTGCCTGGAAGCCGGGGAGCACCCCCTTAATCTCAAAGCCAAGATTGTCTGGGTCAAGGAGGTTCCCCAGAGCGACCAATACCATCTCGGCCTGATGTTCGAGGATCTCTCTGAAGAAAATACCAAACGCTTGTCTAGCTATCTCCAGAAAATCTCCTCTGCTCTCGCTCCTGCCGGCCTCTAATCCTCATCTATAACCTATTTAAAATAAACAAGTTAACTCATAAGACTTGCTACTTGCCTTCCGATATGGTATAGTTGCAGGTGGAGCACGGTAGACAGGAGTCTAGAAAATAGACAAATGTCTACGGAGGAGGTGAGTTGGAGGAGATGAAGCTGTCAGAGCGCGGGATGGACGTGTTTGTCGGCGCCATCCTGGGTATCACGATCGGACTGCACTATCCACTCGACTCGTATAAGCTGTTGTTCGTCCTGTTGAGTGTGATAGGCGTCCTGAAGCTGGCGGTCAAGTAACCCGCACCCAGGACGGCGAAGACTGAGACTGCTCCGCCTTCGACGCGGAGCAGTCTCTTTTTTTTCCGTCGAGATTCCGCTTGACCAGCGTCGAGCATCCGACGTACAATAGCTCCCTTGTCGCTGTAGGGTGTCCTGTTGTGGGGGGAGTCGTGTACGTGCCGTTCTTCAATCCTCGCCTTCCTGACGTGGTCCTGGGGCTCATGATCGGCCTGGGACTCGCGCTCGTCTGGCACTGGGTCGTCTGGACCGTCCACTGAGCCGCGGCCGGTTCACCCGGCCTTCGTTGCTCGGTGCCGCTTCAGGTTTGACCGGTTTCCTGCGCTGTGTTATCATGGCGTCTGGATGTCTTCCAGGAGCCTCCCGTCGCTGCGAACGATCTACCGGCGGTTGCTCAGACGGCTCGGTCCTCAGCACTGGTGGCCGGCACGCAGCGCGTTCGAGGTCATGGTGGGTGCCATTGTCACGCAGAGCACCAACTGGCACAACGTCGAACGGGCGATGGCCAACGTGAAACAGGCCTGCGCGTTGTCGGCCAGGACGATGGCGCGGCTCCGGCCCTCGGTGTTGCGGCGGTTGATCCGCCCCAGCGGCTATTTCACGCAGAAGGCGGCGCGGCTGAAGACGTTCAGCCGCTGGTACGTCGCGCGCTACGGCGCGAGTCCCCGCCGGATGTTCCGCACCGAGCCGTGGACCCTGCGGCAGGAATTGCTGGGCCTCCCGGGCATCGGCCCGGAGACCGCGGATTCCATCCTGCTGTACGCCGGCCAGCAGCCGGTCGCGGTGGTGGACGCCTACACCCGCCGGATTTTCCGCCGGCATCACCTGGCGGAGGGCGATGAGCCCTATGAGGTCATCCAGCGGTTCGTGATGGACCGCCTGCCGGAGGATCCGAAGGTGTTCAACGAATTTCACGCCCTGCTGGTCGCCGTCGGCAAGTCGTACTGCCACCGGCGAGATCCCGAGTGCGACCAATGTCCCTTGGGGGAGTTCCCCCATCACGTTGAGGAGACGCATGCCTGATCGACCGACGAACTGCCCCACGTGCAATAAGCGGCTGAGCAAGAAATCGTGGTACTACCGCAACGGCCAGTACGCCTGCAAGAAAGGCTGCTGGCAGGCGGCCCAGGCCAAAGCCAAGCAGGAGCAGACCGCCAAGCACGCCCCAGGCGAGCCGGTCAAAGAAGCGCCCGCCAAGACTGCGGCGCCCGCGGAGGCCGCGGCCGCTCCGAAGGAAGCTCCAAAAGCAGCCAAGGCCGGGGGATGAACGACGACTGCCTCTTCTGCCGGATCGCCCAGCGGAGGCTGCCGGCGGAGATCGTGGCAGAAGATGACGACGTGCTCGCCTTCAAGGACGTCAATCCGCAGGCGCCGACGCACCTGCTCGTCATCCCGAAATCGCACATCGCCCGCCTGTCGGACCTGACGCCGGAGACGGCCCGCGTGGTGGGACAAACCGTGCTCATGGCCAACCGCCTGGCACAACAGTCCGGGATTGCGGAGCCGGGCTATCGGCTCGTGATGAACTGCGGCCCGCAGGCCGGGCAGAGCGTGTGGCATCTGCACCTGCATCTGCTCGGCGGCCGTCCGATGAAGTGGCCGCCGGGATGAGTGAACGGCGTCGAGCGACCCGGGTCGCCAAGCAGCTCCCGCTGACGATTGCAGACCGGGCCGGGGTGTTCACGACCCGGACGGAAAACTTGAGCGCCTCCGGCGTCTGCTGCACGGTCAAACGGTTCCTCCCGCTGCTCACGAAGCTGCAGATCCGCCTGGAGCTCTTGGACGCCAAACCCCTGTCCATCACCTGCGTGGGGATCGTGGTGCGCATCGAACCGCCTCAAGCGGCTCCCAGGCGCTCCGGGTATCAGGTGGCGATTTTCTTCAACGACCTGTCCGCGCCCAGTCGCGCGGCCCTGGCCCGCTACGTGCAGCAGCACCGGTCCGGTGCCGCAACCCGCCAGTAACATTCGCCGTGGTGATCGGGTGGCTTCTGGCAGGCGTCGGACTGGCGATCGCGTGGTGGGGAATCCGTTCCACCCGCCGCACGCTGCATCCGGTCAGCACACCGTTCCCCGCACCCGACCCGTTTCCGCCTTATCGCCGCGTGGCGCTCACAGGCCTGGATGGCGCCTCGTTTGACCTGTGGGTGTTTGAGGCGGAGCCGCCGCGCGGCGTGGTGGTGGCCTGCCACGGGTATCACGCCAGCCGGCTGCAGCTGGTCGAACTGGCGGACCGCCTGCGCCGGCGAGGCTACACGGTGATCCTCTTCGACCTGCGCGGGCATGAGACGCGCCCCGGCCGATGCAGCTTCGGCGTGGAGGATGTCCAGGACCTGGAGGCGATCCGGCAGTGGATCCGACGGCAGCCTGCGCTGGCCCCGCAGCCGCTCGGACTTCTCGGATTCTCGCTCGGCGGGGCGGTGGCCTGTCAGGCCGCGCTGCGGATGCCGGATCTTCACGGCGTGGTGCTCGACTCGACGTACGCCCGTCTGTTTCCCATCCTGGCCAAGGCGATCCGGCGGGACTACCGCCTGCCGGCGGTCCCGTGGGCCTGGATCACCTGGCTGGGGGTCCAGCTGGCGCTCGGACGTCGATTGGCGGCGCGCGATCCGCTCGTGCTGGCGGCGCAGTGTCCGCAGCCGGCGCTGATCATCCACGGCGCGCAGGACGCCGCGGTCCCGATCCAGGACGCCCAGGCGATCTTCGCCCGGTGGCGGGGTCCGAAGGACCTGTGGATTGAGCCGCAGGCCAAACACGTCGGCGCCTTTGCCGCGGACCCGACAGCCTATACGCAACGTGTGGCGGAGTTCCTTGACCGATGGCTGCTTCGCGCACCCCCCTCATCGCCCTCTTGACTGATTTCGGCACGGCGGACTGGTATGCCGCCTGCATGAAGGGGGTCATCCTCCGGACCCGCCCGCAGACGCATCTGGTGGACATCACCCATGAGATCCCGCCGCAGGATGTCGCGGCCGGCGCCTTCACGCTCGCCGCCGCGGCCCCGTGGTTTCCCGCGCAGACCGTCTTCGCGTGCGTCGTGGATCCGGGCGTCGGCACCGAGCGTCCGTTGCTCGCCGCGGAAGCCGACGGCCAGCGCTTCGTGGCCCCGGACAACGGCTTGCTCTCGCTCGTCCTGGAACGGGCGAAGCGGCGGGCGCTCGTGAAACTGACCAACCCGCGATGCTGGCTCCCGGCGGTCAGCCACACCTTCCACGGGCGGGATATCATCGCGCCGGTGGCCGCGGAGCTGGCCCAGGGGCGGCCGCTGCGCCAGTTCGGCATTCCCGTCCGCCGCTACCGCACGTTGGCGATTCCGCCGCTGAAGCGCCTCGGGCGGACCCTCACCGGCTGCGTCCTCCATCTTGATGCGTTCGGCAACCTCATCACCAACCTGCCGGCCGGTCTCCTGGCCCTGCCCTCGCGGTGGGAAGTCCGGTATCAACAGCGCCGCGTCCGTGTGGTATCCTCATACGAGGAGGGACGCCCGAACGAGCTGCTCGCGATCGCCGGGTCACTGGGGTATGTGGAGCTGGCGGTGCGCAACGGCTCGGCCGCGGCACGCTGCCGGGCCAAGCGGTATGATCCGGTGAGGCTATGCGACACATCGCGTCCCGCCACGGCGGGATCCTCGTGATCGCGCACCGCGGCGCCTCGGCCGAGGCGCCGGAGGGCACGCGCGCGGCCATCCGGCTGGCCCTCCGATACCGGGCCGACATGATTGAGCTGGACGTGCAGATGACGCGAGACCGGCGCCTGGTCATCTTCCACGATGACCGCCTGGAACGAACCACCGACGGCCGGGGCAGGCTCGGCATGCGCCGATACGCCGAGCTCGCACGCCTGGAGGCCGGGGCCTGGTTTGCGCCGAGGTTTTCCGGCGAGCGCATCCTGCTCGCCTCGCAGGCGCTCTCGCTGATCCCGCCGCCGCGCCGCATCAACCTGGAGCTCAAGCGGACCGCCAGGCGGCGCGCGCTCATCCGGCAGCTCGTTCGCCGCGTGCGCGGCACGCGGACCGCCGGCCGCGTGCTCATCTCGTCGTTCGATGCCGGGCTGCTGGGCCGCGTGAAGGCGGCGGCTCCGCGGCTGGCCAGGGCGCTGCTCTGCCGCGACCGCCCCCGCCGCGCCCTGCGCCGCGCCATCCGCCTGCAGTGCCGGGCCTTCCACCCCCACGTCTCGCTGGTCAGCCCTTCGCTCGTCGCAGACGCGCATGCCGCAGGATTGCGGGTCCATGCGTGGACCGTGGATGACCCGCAGGAGGCGCGGCGGCTGGCGCGGATGGGGATCGACGGCCTCTTCACCAACGTCCCGGCCCGCATCCGCGCAGCGCTGTCGAGGATCCCGCGATGACCACCTTTGATTTGCCGCGCCCCAAGGATAAGCTCGCGATCCTCAGGAAGATCCCGCTCTTCGCCGCCTGCACGGAAGACCAGCTCCAGCTCGTCGCCGAGCGTTCCCGCCTCGTCGAATACAAGAAAGGCGAGGCGGTGTATCACGAAGGGGAGCGCGCGCAGGCGTTCTACCTCGTCGCCTCGGGGCGCCTGCAGGTCTACACCGTCGCCAACGAGCAGCGGCAGGTCTACACCGTCCTCCACAACGGCGACACGTTCGGCGAAATCTCCCTGCTGACCGGGGAAGTGCACTCGGCCACCGTCGAGGCGATCAATGATACGCTCGTCCTGGAGCTCGACAAGCCGTCGTTCGAAGACCTCCTGAACCGGATCCCCTCGCTGGTGCTGTACCTGAGCCGCCTGCTCTCGAAGCGCCTCCGGACCAAGGCCCAGGCCGGCGGCGTGGGCGAGGCGACCGTCGTCGCGATGTACAGCGCCGCGAAAGGCGTCGGCCGGACCGTGTTTGCCGTGGCCCTGGCGGCCTCCCTGCGCCGAGAAACCGGCCGCGAGGCCGTGGTCGTCGATCTCAGCACCCCTGAAGGCGAGGTGAACCGGCTGTTCGGCGCGACGCCGCACGCCCGCACGTTCCCGGTCACGCGCCGCAGTCTCTTGGCCGAAGAGGTGGTCGAACACGACACGACCGCCCATCCGCTCGGGTTCCGCTTCCTCTATGCCGGGGAGCTGATGACGGAAGCGGAAGGGGAGGCCCTCATCGCCCCGCTCGTCAGCGGCCTGACCAAGCGCTTTCACTACATCCTCCTGGACCTGCCGGTCGAGGTGAACGCCGCGGTCCTCAAAGCCCTGACCCAGGCCGACCAAATCTATCTCGTCAGCGACTGCACGCGGGAGAACGTCATCCGGACCTCCGCCCTGCAGCATCAGCTGCGGGAAGCGGTCAACTATCGCGACGAGCAGATGAAAGTCATCCTGAACCTCATGGACGGCGGCGGGGAACGCCTCAGCCCGCGCGACGTCGCCCAAGCCCTCGCCCACCCCGTCAACCATGTCCTGCCGCGCATCGGACCGGAGACCGGCGAGCTGACCCCGGAGGAGCTCGTGCGGCTGCTGGAAAGCCGCGAGTCGCCGTATACCAGGAACGTCCGGCGCATTGCGCGCGAACTGGGCGGGGTGCTGGTGGGACTGGCGCTGGGGTCCGGCGCCGCGCTGGGCCTGGCGCACGTCGGCATCCTGAAGGTCCTCGAGCGGGAGCGCATTCAGGTCGATATCATCGCGGGCTCCAGCATCGGGGCGCTGATCGCCGGCCTCTGGGCCTGCGGCCATACGGCGGACGACCTGGAGCAGATGGCGTTGCGGTTCAAAGAGCCCTGGGACATCCGGCGGCTCTTCGTGCTGGACCTGAGTCTGCCGCTGCTCAGTGTCATCATCGGCGCCGTGGCCGGTGTGGGCATGGGGCTTCTGACGGGGTTCTGGGCGGGGCTCATCTTGGGAATCTTTGTCTGCGTGTTGCTCGCGGTGATCATGGGTCCGTTGGTCGGCGGCCCCATCCAGGGCTCGCAATTGATGGCGACGCTCCAGAAGGACTTCGAGGGCAAGACGTTTGAAGACACGTGGCTGCCGCTGAAAATCATTGCGACCAACCCCATGGCCCGGGAGGAAATCGTGTTCGAATCCGGCCCGATCGCCGAGGCGGTCCGCGCCTCGGTCTCCATCCCCGGCATCTTCAAGCCGGTCATCCGCCAGGGCAAGATCTGCCTCGACGGCGGCGTGATCAACCCGGTGCCGGTCAGCGCGCTGAAGCAGGCCGGGGCCAACCGCGTGATTGCCGTCAATGTCTTCCCCACGACGCCGGAGCTGACGCAGCATCTCCAGGAGGTCCAGCGACATAAAACCGAGTGGGACGCGCAGCTGGCGTCCAAGAGCTTTCCGGTCCGGCTCTGGATGCGGCTCCGCCAGGAGTTCTTCCGATCCGTGTCCCCGCTGGTGTTCGACGTCATCATGCGCTCCATGCAGTCGATGGAATTCCAGATCGCGGAGGTGTCCTGCCGCGAGGCGGACCTCATCCTCCGGCCCACCGTCCCGGGCTCGCACTGGCTGGAGTTCTACAACCCGGAGAAATTCATCCGGCGCGGGGAAGAGGAGGCGTTCCGGCATCTGCCCATTCTCAAACGCCTGACCGGCATCGTGGACGGCTCTTCGGCCGCGGCGCCGTCCCCGACCACCCCCCCTGCGTTGACAACCCGCGAAGACCCCGGTACGATACTTCCCTGATGCCTGCAGACGTCGTGATCGTCGACGGACTTCGGACCGCCCAAGGCGCCTTCGGAGGGGCGCTCAAATCGCTCACCGCGCAGCGCCTCGGCGAGTTGGCCGTGCGGGAGCTCCTCACGCGCACCCGCCTCAAGCCGGCGGACGTCGAGGAGGTCATCGTCGGCTGCGTGGGGCAGGCCTCCGACGCGCCCAACATCGCGCGGGTCATCGCGCTGATGGCCGGCCTGCCCAAGCAGGTGCCGGCGTATACGGTCCAGCGCAACTGCGCCTCGGGTCTGCAGACGATCATCAACGCCTTCCAGAATATCGTCGCCGGGGACCGCGACGTGCAGATCGCCGGCGGCGCCGAATGCATGAGCGCATCGCCCTACGTCAACCGGGACATCCGGTGGGGCAAGCGGCTGCGCCACTCCGAGCTGATCGACACGGTGTGGGAAGGGCTGACCGATCCGGTCTGCGGCCAGATCATGGGCCGGACGGCTGAAAACCTCGTGGAAGAATTCAGCATTTCGCGGCAGGACCAGGACCGCTTCGCGATGCTGTCCCACCAGCGCGCCTTCCGGGCCACCCGTGAGGGGCGGTTCAAGGACGAGCTGCTGACGGTCATGGTCCCGAAGAAAGCCTACGGCAAGGAGCTGCCTCCGGAGCCGCTGGCGCAGGACGAGGGCATCAACCCCGCGCTGAATGAGCAGATGCTGAGCCAGTATCCGGCGGTCTTCAAGGAAGGCGGCACGGTCACGCCAGGCAACAGCTGCTTCAACGCCGACGGGGCCGCCTGCGTCCTCGTGATGTCCGCGGAGCGCGCCAAGTCGCTGGGGTATACGCCGCTGGCCAAGATCCGCGCCTACACGGTCGTGGGGCTGGAGCCGGAGCGGATGGGGCTGGGGCCGGCGCTGGCCGTTCCGGACGTGCTCAACAAAGCGAAGCTCACGTTGAAGGACATCCAGCTCATGGAGATCAACGAGGCGTTCGCCGCCACCTACCTGGCCTGTGAGAAGGCCTTGAACCTGAACCGGGACATCGTCAATGTCAACGGCGGGGCGATCGCCCTCGGCCATCCGGTCGGACAAAGCGGCACCCGCATCGCCGTCACCCTCCTGCACGAAATGAAGCGCCGCAACCTGTCCCTGGGCCTGGCGACGCTGTGCGTCGGCGGGGGGCAGGGGGCCGCCATGATCTTCGAACGCGCCTGATGTACATCTATAAGACCGCCGTGGTGGGGGCCGGGGCGATGGGCGCCGAGATCGCCCAGACCATCACCTTCAGCGGCACGCCGGTCGTGCTCAAGGACGTCGACGAGGCCCGCGTGGACAAAGGGCTCGACGTCATCCGCAAGATCTACCAGCGCCGGGTGGACCGCGGCAAGATGACGCAGGAAGAGACGGAGCAGAAGATGGCGCTGGTGACCGGGGCGACGACCTATGACGCGTTCCGGGAGGTCGACCTGGTGGTCGAGGCGGTTCCCGAGCAGCTCGAGCTGAAACGGAAGATTTTCAACGACCTCGACGCCGCCACGCCGGAAGGCGCCATCCTGGCGTCCAACACGTCCTCGCTGTCGATTTCCGCGCTCGGCGCGGCGACGAAGCGCCCCCACAAGGTCATCGGGATGCACTTCTTCTATCCGGCGCATATCATGAAGCTCGTCGAGGTCATCCCGGGGCTGGAGACGTCTGACGAAACCGCCTCCGACGTCACCGGCTTCGCCGAGCTGCTGCGGAAGCTGCCGGTCCGGGTCAATGAGTGCCCCGGCTTCCTGGTCAACCGCATCCTCATGCCGTACCTCAATGAGGCCGCCTGCTGCGCCCAGGAAGGCAGCGCCTCGCCGAAACAGATCGATGAGGCGATCCGGGAGTTCGGCCTGCCGATGGGGCCGTTTGCGCTCGTCGACAACCTGGGGTTTGACGTCTGCCGGGAAGTGGTCAACGTCCTGGTCGACGCCTACGGCGAGCGGATGCAGCCGGCCGCCATCTGGGAACGGATGCATGCCAAAGGCCGCTACGGGGTGAAATCCGGGGCGGGGTTCTACCTCTACGGGGACCGGGCGGACCAGTCTGATCCGGAGCTGGACGCCATGCTCAAGGAGCTGGCGGCTTCCACAACAGTCACAGGGGCGTTTTCGGTCAACCGGCTCATCCTGCCGATGGTCAATGAGGCCGTCCGATGCCTGGAGGAACGGGTCTGCACCGCGGCGGATGTGGACCTGGCCGTCATCGCCGGGATCGGCTTTCCGCAATCGAAGGGCGGGCTCCTGCACTACGCCGACGAGGTCGGGCTCGACGTCGTCCTGCAGGACCTGGAACAGCTCACCACGCAACTGGGGAGCCGGTTCTGGCCCTCGCCGCTCCTGAAACGGAAGGTCGGCGCCGGGCATCTGGGCAGGAAAACCAAGAAGGGGTTCTTCGAGTACAGCGAGTAGGAGCCGACCATGCCGAATCCGACAACCCAGTCGTTCCTCAAGCGTGCCGTGGAGGAAGGCGTCGCCGTCGTGACGATTGACCGCCCGCCGGTGAATGCGCTCAGCCGGCAGCTGATGCAGGAGCTGGACGTCTGCCTCGAAGAGCTGCGGGCGGAGGAGGCGGTGAAGGTGGTGATTCTCACCGGGGGCGGAAGCTTCGCGTTCATCGCCGGCGCGGATATCAAAGAAATCGGCGGGCTCGCCTCAGGACAGGAGGCCGCCCAGGTGGCGGCGGAAGGCCAACGGATCCTCATGAAAATCCAGCGGCTCGGCAAGCCGGTCATCGCCGCCATCAACGGCGTGTGCCTCGGCGGCGGCAACGAGCTGGCCATGGCCTGCCACCTGCGCGTGAGCGGCGACCGGGCCCGGTTCGGCCAGCCGGAAATCAATCTCGGCATCATCCCGGGATTCGGCGGCACGCAGCGCCTGCCGCGGCTTGTCGGCCGCGCCAAGGCGATCGAGCTGACGCTCACGGGCGACCTGATCAACGCCCAAGAGGCGCACCGGCTGGGCCTCGTGAACCTCGTCGTCCCGCAGGACCAGGTGCTCAAGGCCGCCAAAGACCTCGCCCGGAAGATCGCCGCGAAGGGGCAGGTCGCGGTGCGCCAGGCGCTGCACGCGATCGAGGAGGGGCTGGGGCATTCGCTGGACGAGGGCCTGGCGCTTGAGGTGAAGGCCTTCGGCATGGTCGCCGACACCGCAGATGCCAAGGAGGGTGTGGCGGCGTTCCTGGAGAAACGGCAGCCGAAGTTCACCAACACATGAAGGCGGTGTTTTTCGAAACCGCCCCGTGGGAACGTCGGCATCTCACCCGGGCGCTCAACAGCACGCGATTGAGCGCCCGCTTTGTCACTGAGCCGCTCACCGAACAGACGCTGGCGGACGCCCGCGGCGCGGCGGTCGTTTCGGTCTTCATCTATTCCACCCTCACCCGCGCCGTGCTCAGGCGGCTGCCCGGGCTGCGGTTTATCGCCACCCGGTCCACCGGCTTCGACCACATTGATCTCAGGGCCTGCCGGGCCGGGAAGATCCAGGTTTCAAACGTGCCGTCCTACGGCGAGAGCACCGTGGCCGAGCACACCTTCGCCCTGATTCTCGCGCTCTCCCGCAACGTGCACAAAGCCTACGTCCGGACCGTGAAAGGGGACTTCTCGCTGCAGGGCCTGCAGGGATTCGACCTGAAAGGCAAGGCGCTCGGCGTCGTCGGCGCCGGCCGCATCGGCATGCACGTCATCAAGATGGCCAAGGGCTTCGGGATGGAGGTGCTGGCCTACGATACCCGGAAGGATCCGTTCCTCCGGGATGTGCTGGATTTTCGTTACGTCTCCCTGCCTGAATTGTTGCGGCGGTCTGACATCGTCAGCCTGCACCTGCCGTATGCGCCCGCCACGCACCATCTCCTGAACCGGGACACGTTCCGCCTGATGAAACGGGGGGCGCTCTTCATCAACACGGCCCGGGGCGGCCTGGTGGACACCCACGCGCTGGTCTGGGCGCTGGATGAGGGCATCGTCGGCGGCGCCGGGCTCGACGTCCTGGAAGGCGAGGAGCTGGTGAAGGAGGAGCGCCAGCTGCTGGAAAAGGACTTTCCCAAGGAACGCCTGATCACCGCGCTCAAGAACCACATCCTCCTGCACCGCGAAAACGTCGTGATTACGCCGCACATCGCCTTCGACAGCCGGGAGGCGCTGCAGCGCATCCTGGAAACCACCGTGTCGAACATCGCCGGCTTCCTGCAGGGAAACCCGGCAAACGTGGTGAGCCCTGCATGAGCCCCACACCCATGGGACACGGCGCCCCGGAAGCCCTGGAGGTCACGGAAGCGGCGCGTGAAGCCGTGCAGCACGCCAGCTTTCTTGGCGACCTCTTTATGGGCCGGTTCCGGCTGGACCTGGTCGTGCCCTATCCGACCCAGAGCGAGGAAGACCGCCGGATCGGCGACGGCTACCTGCGCCGCGTGGAAACGTTCTTGCGGGAACACCTGGACCCGGACGAGGTCGACCGGACCGGGGAGCTCCCCGCGCACGTCATTGAAGGCCTGGCCCGTCTGGGGTGCTTCGGGATGAAAATCCCTCAACCGTACGGCGGCGTGGGGCTCTCCCAGGTGAACTACAACCGCGTCATCTCCCTGGTCGCCAGCTACTGCGGCTCGACCGCGGTGTGGCTGAGCGCCCATCAGAGCATCGGCGCCCCGCAGCCGCTGATGCTGTTCGGCACCGAGGAGCAGAAGCGCCGCTATCTTCCCAGGCTGGCCGCCGGTACGGTCTCGGCCTTCGCCTTGACCGAGCTCGGCGTCGGCTCGGACCCTGCGAATATGGACACCACCGCCATGCCGGTGGACGGCGGGGACTCCTACCTGCTCAACGGGGAAAAGCTCTGGTGCACGAACGGGCCGGTCGCGGAGGTCGTCGTGGTGATGGCCCGGACCCCGTCGGTGACGGTCGGCGGACGCGAGCGCAAACAGATCACGGCCTTCATCATGGAGAAATCCATGCCGGGGTTCGAGGTTGTCCACCGCTGCGACTTCATGGGGCTGAAAGGCATCCAGAACGGCGT
>JACPTX010000023.1 GCA_016192545.1 Candidatus Omnitrophota bacterium
ATCACCGAGATTGCGACGCGCGTGGTGAAGCGGGAGGGGCCCGCCCTGCTGTTTGAGCGCGTCAAGGGCTCGCCCTTTCCGCTGGCCATCAACATCCTGGGCAGCGACCGGCGGATCGAGCTGGCCCTCGGCAGGCACCCGCAGGAAGTCGGCGCAGAGCTGAAGCGGCTCATCGAGGCGGCCATGCCGCCGCGGCCCAAGAAGCTCCTGGACGAATGGAAAACCATCGGGCGGGTGCTGGCGATGCCGCCGAAGCGCGTGAAGAAAGCGGCGTGTCAGGAGCGCGCGGAAGCCGATCTCATGAACTTGCCCATCATGAAATGCTGGCCGAAAGATGCCGGCCGGTTCATCACCTGCGGGATGGTGCTGACGCACGATCCGGACACGGACGTCAGGAACCTCGGCATCTACCGGATGCAGGTCGCGGGGCCGGACCAGGTGTTGATGCACTGGCAGATTCAGAAAGGGGGAGGGTTCCATTATTGGAAGGCCGAGCAGCAAGGCCGGGCGCTGGCCGTGTCGGTCATCATCGGCGGGGATCCGGTCCTCTATCTCGCCGCGGTCTCGCCGCTGCCGGAGGGCGTTGATGAGCTCGCCTTCGCGGGATTTTTGAAAGGCCGCCGCATCCCCCTCGTGCTGGGCAGGAGCGGCGTGACCGTGGCGCCGGCGGAGGCCGAGATCGTCCTGGAAGGGATCGTCCCGCCGGACGAGCGCATGCCGGAGGGGCCGTTCGGCGACCACTTCGGGCACTACTCGCATCCCAAGCCGTGCCCGGTGCTCTGGGTGCAGCACCTGACCCGCCGCGCCAACCCGGTGTACCTCTCGGCGGTGGTCGGCAAGCCGCCGCAGGAGGACAAGTACATCGGCAACGCGGTGCAGGAGATGCTCCTGCCGATGATCCGGCTCATCCATCCGGAGCTGCGGGACCTCTGGGCGTATTACGAGGCGGGGTTTCACAGCTTGGGGGTGGCGTCGGTCTGGGAACGGTTCGGGAAGGAGGGGATGAAGACCGCGCTGGGCCTGCTGGGGACCGGGCAGATGGCGCTCACGAAATGCCTGGTGCTGGTGGACGCGGACGTCAACGCGCGCGACCTCCGGGCGGTGCTGGCGGCGGTCCGGGAGCATTTCGATCCGGCGAAGGACTTCCTCTTGCTTCCCGGGGTGCCTTTTGATACGCTGGATTTTGCAAGTTTCACCCTCAACCTCGGCAGCAAGATGGTGCTCGACGCGACGAGCAACGGCGCGGCGGCCGACCCTCCGCCGGTCGAGGTTGAGGAGCGCGACATCGTCCGGCTGCACCCGCGCATCCGCGCCTCCCGCTGTCTGGAAGGCTGCCTGCTGGCCGTGCAGGTCGAGGGCGAGGGGCGCGAGGTGATCGAGGCGCTGGTGCGCGCGCCGAATTTCGGCTCGGTCAAGCTCATCGCCGCGGTCAGTCAGGACGTCAACCTCGACGACCGCGAGAGCCTCCTATGCGGCATCTTCACCCGCTTCGACCCGGCGCGCGACGTCGTCTTCACGCAGGCCGAGCTGAACGGCTCCTGGCCGGTGTACCGGGGGCTCTTGGGGATTGACGCGACGTTCAAGCCCGGCTACCCGGATCCCATTGAGATGGACCCAGCCGTGGTGGATCTCGTGAACCGCCGATGGAATCAATACTGGAACGCGTAAGCGGCAAAGTGGACCGCACAGAGCGCCTGACGCGCGATGAGGCGCTCGAGCTCTTCCAGACCGGCGAGATTCTCGCGCTGGGACGGCTGGCTGACCGCGTCAAGCAGGCGCGCTGGGCGAACCGCGCGCATTTCGTCCTCAACCGCCAGATCAACCCCACGAACGTCTGCGTGCTCTCCTGCCGCTTCTGCGACTTCGCGACGAAGCGCGGGCGCCCCAACGCCTATGAGATGACCCTCGAGGAGGTGCTGGCGCGCTGCGACGAGCGCATCCGCGAGGTCCACATCGTCGGCGGCCTGCATCCGGACTGGCCCTGGCACTACTACGTCGGGATGCTGCGCGCCATCAAAGCGCGCTTCCCGCAGGTGCAGATCAAGGCGTTCACCGCCGTGGAGATCGACTTCTTCTCGAAGAAATTCCGGCTGTCCGTCGAGGAGGTGCTGGGCCAGTTGAAAGCGGCCGGGCTCGACGCGCTGCCTGGCGGCGGGGCGGAGGTGTTCTCGGAGCGGGTGCGCAAGGCGCTCTTTCCGTTCAAGATCGGCGTCCCGCGCTGGCTGGAGATCCACCGGATCGCGCACCGCCTCGGGATTCCGACGAACTCCACGCTCCTCTACGGCCACATGGAGACGCATGAGGAGCGCGTGGACCACATCCTGAAGCTGCGCGGGCTGCAGGACGAGACCGGCGGGCTGATGAGCTTCATCCCGCTGGCGTATCAGGTCGGCAGGACGCGCGTCGTCGAGCGCCAGGCCTCCGCGATCGAGGACTTGAAGACGATCGCCATCGCCCGCCTCCTGCTCGACAACGTCCCGCACATCAAGGCCTACTGGGTGACGATGGGCGAGGAGATCGCCTCCATCGCCTTGAGCTTCGGCGCGGATGACCTCGACGGGACCATCGGGGAGGAGCGCATCATGCACGCCGCCGACGCCGCCACCCCCGTCACCCAGACCCGCGAGCGGCTGATCGAGCTCATCCGCGAGGCGGGCTGTGTCCCGGTCGAGCGCGATGCGCTCTACAATACGGTCACCATCTACGAGAATGGCCATGCCCTCGTCTGAGCTGCAGGCCAAGACCGTCATCGCGCGCGTGCCGTACCTGAACTGCCTCCCGTTCTTTGAGGGATTTGCCGGCGACGAGTCGTGGGAGTGGATGGATGTGCCGCCGCGCCGGCTCGGGGCCGAGGCGGAAGCCGGGCGGGTGGCGGCCGGGCCCATGGCCCTGGCGGATTTCCTCCGTCTGCAGGACCGGTTCGAGCGTCTCGGCGCGCTGGGAATCGCCGTGCGGGGACGGTGCGGCAGCACGATGCTGTTTTCGCGCAAGCCGCTCCGCCAGCTCGATGATGCCGTGATTGCGGTGACTGAAGAGACCTCGACGACCGCGCTGCTGTTGCGCCTCATCCTTGAGGTGCGTTATCAGATCAGGCCGAAGGCGTATCAGCGCGGCGGGCCTGACGACGCGGAGGCGGCGCTGCTGATCGGCGACGAGGCGCTGAGGGCGCACCACGCCGCCGTCCGGCGGTATCCGTACGAGGTTGACCTGGCGTTTGAGTGGTGGATGTGGCAGCATCTGCCGGCGGTCTTCGCGGTGTGGGCGGTTCGCAAGGACCTCTCCGCCGCTGACAAGCAGCGGCTCTCGCGGCAACTGCAGATGCAGCTCGCGGCCAATCGGGGCCGGCTTGAGGCGCTGGCCGCCGGGCGGTCGCCGTCCCTCGGCATTCCTCCTGAGGCGTTGAAGGCGTACCTGGAACGCTTCGTCTACCGATTCGGCCCGCAAGAGGAAGACGCCATCGCCCGGTTCGGCCGGCTCGCGCATGACCACCATCTGCTTTGAGACCATTCAGGACAAGGCGCTCGCTGGAGAGCGGATTGACCGCGAGGAGGCCCTCTATCTCCTGCGCGAGGCGGGGCTGCTTGAGCTGGCGGCCCTGGCGAACGCCGTGCGCTTCCGCCGCATCCCTGAGCCGCGCGTCACGTTCGTGATTGATTCCAATCCCAACTACACCAACGTCTGCGTCACCGACTGCGTCTTCTGCGCGTTCTACCGCAAGCCGGGCGCTGCGGACGGCTACGCCCTCACCGTCGAGCAGGTCATGGAGAAGATCCGGCGCGCGGCGGAGCTGGGCGCGACGACCGTGCTCCTGCAGGGCGGGCACAACCCGCAGATCCCGCTGGACTATTACCTCACGCTCGTGCGCGAGACGCGCCGGCGGTTCCCGCAGGTCACCCCGCACTTCTTCACCGCGTCGGAAGTGGCGATGATGGCGCAGGTGTCGGGGCTGTCCATCCGCGGCGTCCTCGAGCGCCTGAAGGAGGCCGGGCAGTACACCCTGCCCGGCGGCGGCGCGGAGATTCTGTCCGACCGCATCCGCCGCAGACTGTCGACGAAGAAAGGACCGGCGGAGGCATGGCTGTCGGTGCATCGCGAGGCGCACCGCCTGGGCTTCAAGTCCACCGCGACGATGATGTTCGGGCACATCGAGGAAGACAGCGACATCCTCGAGCATCTCGACCATCTCCGGCGGCTCCAGGACGAGACCGGCGGCTTCACCGCGTTCATCCCGTGGAGCTTCAAGCCGGGCCACACGCCGCTGGAGCCGCGCATCGCCCGTCACGCCCTGCCGACCCGCTACCTGCGGATGATCGCGCTCTCCCGTGTCTATCTCGACAACGTCCCGCACGTCCAGGCGTCGTGGTTCTCCGAGGGCAAGAAGACGGGGCAGGTCGCGCTGCACTTCGGGGCGGATGACTTCGGCGGGACCTTGTTTGAAGAGAACGTCCACGCGGCCGCCGACTTCATCAACAAGACGTCGGTGGAGGAAATGGTGACCCTGATCCGGGAATCCGGCTTTCAGCCGGCCCAGCGCACGACGCTCTACGGGATCGTCAAGCAGTGGTAACGGGGCATCGCCCCGAGAGGAGGTCAGCAATGCCGGTGCAGTTGAAGGCGGCGTGGGGTGTGGCGGAAGTGGGGGAGATCGCCGGCCAGGCGTGGCAGTGCCTGAGCCGGACAGGCAAGACCAATCTGGCGGCGGTGGAGAAGCAGCTCGGCGTCCCGGCGCCCGTCACGCACATGGCGATCGGGTGGCTGGCCCGCGAGGGCAAGGTGGGGCTGCAGCAGAACGGGCGCCATCTGCAGGTGTGGCTGACGGAGTCCGCCTGACGGACCTGAAGTGGTCCTCCATTATTGAACGCTCGCTCCGCGGCGCCGCCATCACCCGCGAGGAGGGGCGGGCGATGCTGGCGCTGCCGGATGAGCGCGTGCCGGAGGCCCTGCAGGCCGCGTTTGAGGTGCGCCGCGCGCATTTCGGCAAGCGGGTGAAGGTCTGCGTGCTGCAGAACGCCCGCAGCGGCCTGTGCCCGGAGGACTGCCACTACTGCTCGCAGTCGTCGGTCTCCACGGCGAAGATCGACAAGTACCGCCTGCTGCCCGTCGAGCAGCTCCTCGACGGCGCGCGGCGCGCCCATGAGGCGAAGGCCAAGCGCTACTGCATGGTGACCGGCGGCCGGGGGCCGAGCGACGCCGACATCGAGCGGTTCTGCGAGACGGCGCGGGCCATCAGGGCGCGCTACCCGGTGGAGCTCTGCGTGTCGCTCGGCATCATGTCCGAGGAGCAGGCGCGCCGCCTGAAAGAGGCCGGCGTGGGGTGGGTGAACCACAACCTCAACACGAGCGAGCGCCATCACCCGAACATCTGCACCACCCACACGTACCAGGACCGCGTCAACACGGTGCGCAACGTGCGCCGGGCGGGCCTGATGACCTGCAGCGGCGGCATCATCGGCATGGGCGAGACCGACGAGGACATCCTCGATTTGGCCTACGCCGTCCGGGAGCTGCAGATCGATTCCATCCCCGTCAACTTCCTCCATTCGATTCCAGGCACGCCGTTCGAGTCCTACCGGCATCTGACGCCGATGAAATGCCTGAAGGTGCTGTGCCTGTTCCGGTTTCTCAACCCGTCGAGCGAAATCCGCGCCGCCGGCGGGCGCGAGGTGAACCTGCGCTCCGTCCAGGCGCTGGCGCTCTATGCGGCGAACTCCATCTTCGTCGAGGGCTATCTGACCACGCCGGGCCAGCAGGCGGACGAGGCGCGCCGCATGATCGAGGACATGGGGTTCGAGATCGAGGTCAACGGAGACGGCAACGCGGGGGTGGCGCATGGCGGGTAAGATCAGCAAGAAGGTGGCCTCCTATGCCGAGCTGGGGCCGCTGTGCCTGCGGATCGCGCTGGGCGTGATTTTCACGGCCCACGGCGCCCAGAAGCTGTTCGGGTGGTTCGGCGGCGGCGGGCTGGCGGGGACCGGGGCGTTCTTCGAGCAGATCGGGCTTCAGCCGGGGGTGCTCATGGCGGCGCTGGCCGGTGCCACGGAATTCGTCGGGGGGCTGGCGGTCCTCGCCGGGTTCTCGACCCGCCTGGCTGCGCTCGGGCTGGCGTGCGTGATGCTGGTCGCGATGGTGAAGGTGCACCTGCCGAATGGCTTCTTCATGAACTTCGCCATGACGCCGGGCGTGGGGCATGGCATCGAATACAACCTGGCGCTGCTGGGCGGTGCCCTGGCCCTGATGTTCGGGGGCCCCGGCAAATTCTCCATTGACGCCGGGTACTGCAGCGAGTCCTGCAGCCGCTGATGAGCCGGCGGTGGATTCTGACGGCCCTGGGCAGGGACCGTCCCGGGATCGTGGCGCGTGTCACCAAGATCCTCTACGCGCTGGGCTGCAACCTCGAGGACTCGGCGATGACGCGCCTGGCCGGGGAATTCGCCATCATGGTCGTGTTCTCCGCGAGGCCCGCCGTCACGCAGGTCCGGTTGGAGCAGGCCTGCCGGCCGCTGCGCGAGGCGGGGCTCGCGACGCACCTCAAAGCCCTCACCGCTGCTGAATCCGTCGGCCATGCGCGGAGATCGCCGTGCCTGATCACCGTCTACGGCGCGGATCACCCGGGCATCGTCTACCGCGTGTCCGCGCTCCTCGCGGGCCTGAAGGTGAACATCGCCGATGTGTCCACCCACCGCGCCGCGGCCGCGAAGAAGCCCCTCTATCTCATGATGCTGGAGGTGGAGCTGCCGCCCGGGCTGGCCGTCACGCGGCTGGAGCGTCGGCTCAAGCAGTTGGCCCGGCGGCTCGGGGTGGCGGTGAATCTGCGCGCGACCGACACGCAGGTGCTGTGACTCGGATCGCGGGATGGCGATTCTCCCGATCCGGACCCTTCCCGACTCCTGCCTGAAGACCCCCAGCCGCCCCGTCGAGCAGTTCACCCCTCAGGTGGCGCGTCTCATCCATGACCTCATCGAGACGATGCGCCGCCATCCGCGCTGCGTGGGGCTGGCCGCGCCGCAGGTCGGCGTGAACCTCCGCGTCGCGGTGGTGGATGTGACTGGCCATCCCAAGGCAGAGGGCATCCTTCGGCCTGCGGCCTCAGGACTTCCTCGGCGACCCCCTGCGGGGGTGCCCGCCTCGGTCGCTGGCCTGATGGTGTTCGTGAACCCCGCGATCACGGCGCAGGACGGCGAGCTCGTCCAGCGCGAGGGGTGCCTGTCCATCCCGGATTTCACCGGCAACGTCCCACGGGCAGCGGCCGTGCAGGTCAAAGCGATGGATGCGCAGGGGCGGTGGTGGGCGCGGCGGCTGGAGGGGTTCGAGGCGATCGCCGCCCAGCACGAGCTGGATCACCTGGACGGGACGCTGTTCCTGGACCGGGTGACGAATCTCCGGACCGACGTGTTCCGCCGGAAGACCTACTGGCTCCCCACGAAGGGGTCAGACCCCGTCAGTTGATGAGGGGTCTGACCCCTTTTACTGAGGCGGTTCGATGATGGTGAGGCGGGGAACGGAGGAGATGAGCTCCCGCTCGGCGGCCTGCAGGTAGAGCAGGCGCAGCGCCTCGCGGCTGTGGCGGGAGAGCGCGAGCGTTTCTTCGTTGACGTACATGCTGACGAACTGCCTGGCGCGGTTGACGTCAATGCCGCGTCCGTACCGCAGCGACCACTGAATCGCGTCATCCTGGTGGCTCATCGCGAACAGGATGCTGTCCCTCAGGGCCTTGGCAATCTGCGCGGCGAGCTTCCTGCCCAATGTCCGCTTGACGACGTTGAGCCCCAGCGGCAGCGGCAGGTGGTGGGTGGTGTGCCACCACGTGCCCAGGTCCAGGATGGGCAGCAGGCCCTGGTCCCGGTAGGTGAGCTGCCGCTCGTGGATCAGGAGCCCCGCTTCGACCTGCCCGTTCAGCACCGCGTCGGAAATTTTCTCGAAGCTCATCTCCACCGGCACAAAGCCCGGCACCGCGAGCTTGAGGAGGAGGTACGCGGTGGTTTGCAGCCCGGGCACCGCAATGCGCCTTCCCTGCAGGTCCGACGGATTGAGCGGCTTCATCGACACGACCAGCGGGCCGTAGTTCTGGCCGACGCTGGAGCCCACCGAGAGAATCCAGTAGTCCTTCGCGACCGCTGGGTAGCCGGCCGCGGAGACCGCCGTGACGTCGAGCTCCGCCTTCAGCGCCCGTTCGTTGAGGCGCTGGATGTCCTCGATGACGTGCCGGACGGCGAGGCTGTCCAGCCGTACCTTGCCTTCGGCCAGCGCATAGAACATGAAGGCGTCGTCCATGTCCGGCGTGTGCCCGATCGTGATCCCGTCCATCACCATTCCTCGTAGTGCAGTTGCGCCGGCGGCACGCCCAGCTCGGTGAGGTCCTTGACCACCGCCTTCACCACCTCCAGCCAGCCGCAGACGTAGATTTCCTTGTTCGTGAAATCCCGGATGTGCTTCTGGAACGTCTGCTGGATGTGCCCGGTCTCCCCCTGCCACTCCTTCGGCCGGCTGACGGTCGGCAGGTAATGGAAGTTGTGCTTCATGGACGCTAGGGTCTTGAACTCGGCCTCATACAAGACGGTGTGCTCGTAGCGGCAGCCGAAAATCAGCCAGATGTCCTGCAGGCAGTTCACATGGTACAAGTGCTGGATCATGCTGCGGAACGGCGCCACCCCGGTGCCCGTCGCCATGAACACCGGCTGGTAGGTGAGCGGCTCCTTCAGGGTGAACCGCCCGTGGGGGCCGGAGATGGTCACGGGCTCGCCCTCCTTGAGCTGCCAGAAGAACGTGGAGGCCGCGCCTTTCTCGACGTGCTGGA
>JACPTX010000022.1 GCA_016192545.1 Candidatus Omnitrophota bacterium
GGCTCGTAGATGGCGCGCCGGCTGTCCGCCGTGTGCGGGCCCTGCACGATGCGCACGCGGCCGTCCGCCTGGGCATAGGTGATCGTCCGGTTGGTCCTGTGCAGATAGGCGACCAGCGTGTCCGAGTACAGGTCGGTCTGCCCGTCGTTGACGTGGACGTTCCGCTCGAACGTCGCGATGTAGCGGTGGTAATCGAAGGTCAGCGGCCCGTCGCAGGTGATGCGCACGTGCGACTTCTTGCCGGCCTGCCCCGGCGCGGAGTCGTCGTCAGAATTCAGGAGGAGCTCGACGTCGCGCAGGATCACCGCCTGCTTCAACTGCGTCTGGCCGGTGGCGCCGTATCCGTACAGCAGCATGTGGTCGGTTTCAAGACGGACCGGCTGGTCCGTGGTCAATTCGCTCTGGTCCGGCAGCCAATACATGAGGGGGCTGAAGAGCCACAGGCCGTCGGACGTGTGGATGGCGACGTCATGCTCCATCCGGATGCGGCGGCTGGACTGCTCGACCTGCGCGACGCTGGCCTGCAGATACGCGGTGCGCGACGGGCCCTCCGGCGGCTGGGTGGAGTCCTGCGCGACGTCATAGCCGATCGCGTCCGGCCGGTGAATCGTCACGATCTCGCTCTCCACGCTGGCGCCGGTGCCGGTGAGCTCCCAGCGCTTGGTCCCCTCCGGGGTGTAGCCGGACATCGTGAAGCGGTCCATCTGCTG
The DNA here is from genome assembly GCA_016192545.1 of Candidatus Omnitrophota bacterium. GTDB lineage: Bacteria > Omnitrophota > Gorgyraeia > Aquiviventales > Aquiviventaceae > JACPTX01. The sequence goes on from JACPTX010000022.1 coordinate 711, forward strand.
GGCCACGCCCTCCTCGGCCGGAGCCTGCGCCTGCTCCCCGTGGGCCGGCGCCTCCGCCCACCCCGTCTGAGCGCACAGCAGCGAGCACACCGCACACAGTATCAGCGAGAGCACCGGCTCAAGGGTCCGTCGAGGCCCAGCGCTCCGCGTCGACTCACCGTGGCTGTCTGCTGTGTGCTGTGGGCTGTGGGCTGAAGTAGGTTGCGTCTTCCAGCGCCGGTGCATCCAGGCCCACTGGTCGGGATACCGGCGGATGTAGGATTCGACGACGCGGCTCCATTGCTGGGTGAGGGCGATGAGGTCCTGCGTGCGGTCGCCGCTCCGCTCGATCGCGATCGGCTCCTCGAGCAGCACGCGGAAGCGGCGGCCGTCGCGCACGACGAAGCACGGCACGATCGGGGCGCCGGCCATCAGCGACAGCGCCGCCGGGCCGACCGGGGTGTAGGCCGGGCGGTCGAAAAATTCCACGAAGACGCCCTCCAAGCTGTCCACGTCCTGGTCCGGCACGACCCCGACGATCTGATTCGCCCGCAGGGCCCGCGCGACGTCCTTGACCGATCCGCGGTCATACGTCGCCACGCCCTTGCGCGCGCGCATGGCCTTCAGGAACGCGTCGTACTCAGGATACCGCAGCGGACGCGCCAGCACCCCGCCCTCAAATCCGAGGCCGGCCAGCGCCGCCGGCAGGAGCTCCCAGTTGCCGAAATGCGCCGACACCGCGATGACCCCTTTGCCCTTCGCCAGCGCGTGCTGCAGATGGGACAGGCCGTGCACCTCCACCCACCGGCGCAGGCGCGCGGGCGAGGCGCGGTCGAGCACGAACCACTCCATCGCGGTCTTGCCGAGATTCACGAAGACGCCGCGCGTAATCTCCCGGCAGGTGTCGGCGCCGGCCGCCGGTCCCAGCGCAGTCCGCAGATGCTCCAGGGTCAGGCGCCGATAGCGGCCAAGCAGCCCGTAGGCGGCAGTGCCGAGGAAGCGGCCCAGCACCTGGGCGACGGGAAGCGGCAGCCACCGGACAACCGCCCGTAAGCCCAGAAATGCCATCCACATCCATCGACGTCTGAGGGGATGCTTCATGAGGGCGTCCAAAACCCATTTATGATACTCCAGACAACAAAAAAACGCAAGGTCTGATGGACCTTGCGCAAAGTAAAGGGGTCAGACCCCGTCAGTTAAACCGTCGTTCTTGAGGGGTCTGACCCCTTTTTTTCAGCTTGTCGGAGGAGAAGCGTTTACGGCACGCGGAGGGCCTCCGCCGTCAGGACGTTCGGGGCTCCGAACTGTGGCACGTTACCCCTTTGTGACCGAGCGCCTGCGCATCTGCGCTTCAAGCCATTGGTCGAGCACATCCCGCTTGAAGCGCCACTGCCCGCCGATCTTCGCCGCCGGCACCCGTCCCTCGCGCGTGAGCTTATAGACCGTCATCACGTGCAGGCCCAGATACCCGGCGACCTCCCGGAGGGTCATGATCTGCTGACGCTTGGCGCCGCTTCCGTTGCCGTTGCCTTTCATCTCCCACTCCTGCTCCATCGCCTCGATTGGAGCGTGTCTGATTCATCAGTATACCATTAGGCCGATTATAATTCAATACTTTTACTAAAAATTTAAAAATGCTGATGAGGGTTACGTGTAATAAAGGGGTCAGACCCCATTTAGACTTGATAGGTCTTCAGCACCTCATCCCAAAGCCCTTTGGCCTTCAGGATGAGGGTCACCACCTCGCGCACGGCTCCCTTCCCGCCTGGGCGGGCGGTCACATGGTGGCTGGCGGCCTTGACCTCCTCCATGGCATTGGGGACGGCGACCGCCAGGGCCGCCCGCCGGAGGATCGGCAGGTCCATCAAATCATCGCCGATCGCGCAGACCTGCTCGAACGACAACCGGGATTTCTTCAGAAACTGCTCGCAGGCCGCCAGCTTGTTGGAGGCACCCTGCGCCAGGAAATCCACCTGCATCTCCTTGGCGCGGCGCGTGACGAGCCGGGTCTTGCGGGCCGTGATGACGGCGGACTTCAGGCCCGCCCGCTTCCAGTAGACCAGTCCGGCCCCGTCCTGCACGTCAAAGAGCTTCAGCTCATCCCCCAGCTCATCATAAATGATGCGCCCATCCGTCAGCACCCCATCCACGTCCAGGATGAGGGCGGAGACACGGCTCGCCCGCGCCAACAGCTCAGGGGGAAGTTCGGCAGACACGAGAGTCAACCGTTAGAAGCCGGCCTTGAGGAGATCTTGGACGTCCAGCAGCCCGACCGGGCGGCGCTTGGCGTCCACCACGACCAGCTCGTCGATCCGGTATTCCCGCATGAGCCGCAGCGCCTCCGCGGCCAGCCGGTCGGGCTGGATCGTCTTCGGAGTCTTGGTCATGATGGCGCGGACCCTGATGCCCGCCAGGGTGGGCGTGTCCCGCAGATGGCGGCGCAGGTCGCCGTCCGTGAAGATCCCCACCAGCCGGCCCTGCCCGTCCACGATGCTGGCGCAGCCGGCGCGGGCCTTCGTGATGGCGAACAGCACGTCTTTGACCAGGGCGGTCTGCGGCATCACCGGGTTGGAGGCGCCGGTGCGCATGAGGTCGCGCACCCGCAGCAGCAAGCGCCTCCCCAGCTGCCCGCCCGGATGAAACAGCGCGAAGTCCCGCTCCTTGAAGCCGCGGCGCTCCGCGACGACGACCGCCAGCGCGTCGCTCATCGCCAGCATCGCCGTCGTCGAGGCGGTGGGGGCGAGGTTGAGCGAGCAGGCCTCGCGGCGGACCGACACGTCCAGCACCACGTCGCTGTGCCGCGCGAGCTGCGAGCGCACGTTGCCGGTCAGGGCGATGACCTGCGTCCCGATCTGCTTGAGGAGCGGCAGGAGCTGGGTCAGCTCCGGCGTCTCGCCGCTGTTCGAGAGCGCGATCATCACGTCGTCCTTCGTGACCCGCCCCAGGTCGCCGTGGACCGCCTCGACCGGGTGCACCCACAGGCTCGGCGTGCCGGTCGAGGCCAGGGTCGCGGACAGCTTCTGGCCGATGATGCCGGCCTTGCCCATGCCGGCCACCACGACGCGGCCCCGGCAGCCGAGCAGCAGGCCGACCGCCTCCTCGAACGAAGCGCCGAGCCGCGGGATGAGCCGGCGGATCGCCTCCGCCTCGATCTGCAGGACGTCCTTGGCGCGCCGCAGCGACGCGCGGCGCGTCGTCATGGGGTCCTTGAGGGGTCTGACCCCTGACCGTTCAGCGTGCGGTAGATCGCCTTGACCTCTTGTAACAGACCCTCCAATTGATCCAACGGCAGCATGTTCGGCCCGTCGCAGGGCGCGTGGTCCGGGTCCTCATGGACTTCGAGGAAGAGCCCGTGGCAGAAGCCGGTCGCGACGGCGGCGCGCACCAGCGCGGGCACGAACTCACGAGCCCCGCCGGAGGCGCGGCCCAATCCGCCGGGCAATTGCACCGAGTGCGTCCCGTCGTAGATGACGGGCCAGCCGAATCCCGCTAGCACCTGCAGGCTGCGCAGGTCCGACACCAGGTTATTGTAGCCGAACGAGGCCCCGCGTTCCGTCACGAGAATCGTCCGGTTGCCGGCGGCCTCGGCCTTCTCGATGACGTGCCGCATGTCCCAGGGCGCGAGGAACTGGCCTTTCTTCAGATTCATCGGCTTCTTCGTCTTCGCCACCGCCGTGACGAAATCGGTCTGCCGGCACAGGAACGCCGGCACCTGGAGGATGTCGAGCACCTCGGCGGCCGGCGCGATCTCCTCGCGGCAGTGCACGTCGCTCAGCACCGGGATCCCCAGCTCGCGCTTCACCTTCGCCAGGATCGCCAGCCCCTTCCTGAGGCCCGGCCCCCGGTACGAGTCCCGCGCCGTGCGGTTCGCCTTGTCGTAGCTGCACTTCAAGATGTAGGGCAGCCCGACCCGGTCGCAAATCTTCTTCATGCGCTGCGCATGCGACAGGACGTGCCGCTCGCTCTCAATCACGTCGGGGCCGGCGATGACGACCGGCAGGCAGCCAGCGCCGACCGTGATGGCACCAATGCGAACACACGTCGTTCGAGGTTCGAGGTTCGAGGTTCGAGGTTCATGTTTCTCCCTTGAACCTTCAACCTTGAACCTAGAACGCCTTTGGGTTGTCATTCGCGCTGGAGGGCGGCTTTGACGAACCCGCGGAACAGCGGATGCGGCTCCAGCGGACGGGACTTGAACTCCGGGTGGAACTGTCCCGCGACGAACCAGGGGTGGCCTGCGAGCTCGACCACTTCCACCAGATCATCCTGCGGGTAAATGCCGGAGAAGACCATGCCCTTCTTCTCGAACGCCTCGCGGTAGGTGTTGTTGAACTCGTAGCGGTGGCGGTGGCGCTCCGCGGCCTCAGGGAGCTGATAGGCCTCATGCGCCTTCGTGCCAGGGACGAGGCGGTAGACCGAGGCCCCCAGCCGCATCGTCCCGCCGAGGTGGGTGACGCGCTGCTGCTCCTCCAGGAGGCTGATGACCGGAGCCGGGGTCTTGGCGTCGAACTCCGTCGAGTTGGCGCCGGCCAGCCCCAGGACGTTGCGCGCGAACTCAATCACCGCGCACTGCATCCCGAGGCAGATGCCGAGGAACGGGATCTTCTTCTCGCGGGCGTAGCGGATCGCCTCGAGCTTCCCCTCGATGCCGCGGTGGCCGAACCCGCCCGGGATCAACACCCCTTGCACGTCGCCCAGCTGGGCCTCGGGCCCGTCCTTGCTCACCTGCTCGGCGTCCACCTTTTTCACCTCGACCTTCGCGTTGTTGGCCAGGCCCCCGTGCCGCAGGGCCTCGTCGATCGACTTGTAGGCGTCCTGCAATTGGATGTATTTGCCGACGACGGCGATGCGCACGGTCTTGGCCGGATGCAGCGCCCGCTCGACGACCTGCGAGCGCCAGCCGTTCAGGTCCTCCCGGCCGGGCGGCAGGTCCAGCAGGCGGATGATGGTGCCATCCAGCCCCTGCTGGCTGAACATCAGCGGCACCTCGTAGACGTCGCGCACGTCGAGCGCCTGGATGACCGCCTCCGGCTCGACGTTGCAGAACAGCGCGATCTTCTGCCGCACCTGCTCCGACAAGGGTTTTTCCGTCCGGCACAGGAGGATCTCCGGCTGCAGCCCGATCTCGCGCAGCTTGCCGACCGAGTGCTGGGTCGGCTTGGTCTTCAGCTCCTCCGCCGCCTTGATGTAGGGCACCAGCGTCAGGTGGATGTTGAGCGAGTTGCCGCGCCCCAGCTCCAGCCGCAGCTGGCGGATCGCTTCGAGGAACGGCAGCCCTTCGATGTCGCCGACCGTGCCGCCGACCTCGACGATGACGACGTCGGGGCTGCCTGTCTTCGCGAGCTTGGTGATGGACGATTTGATCTCATCGGTGATGTGCGGCACCACCTGCACGGTCTTGCCGAGGTAGTCGCCGCGGCGTTCCTTCGTGATGACGGAGTAGTAGATCTTGCCGGCGGTCACGTTGTTGTCCTTCGACATCGTCAGGCCGGTGAAGCGCTCGTAGTGGCCCAGGTCCAGGTCGGTCTCGGCGCCGTCCTCGGTCACGTAGACCTCCCCGTGCTGGTAGGGGCTCATGGTGCCGGGGTCGACGTTCATGTAGGGGTCGAGCTTCTGCAGCGTCACCTTCAGGCCGCGCGATTTCAGCAAGAGGCCGATGGACGCCGAGGCGATCCCCTTGCCCAGGCTCGACACCACCCCGCCCGTCACGAAGATGTATTTGGTCATCCCACGCCCTGGCTGGGCCAGCCGCGGGCTGGCCGTTTCAGACGCCTTCCGAGTCTCCAGCCTGGCCGGCGGCGTCTGAAACCAGCCGGTGGCTGACAGCTAGGGCGTGGGATCATCGCCGCGATCCTGCCAGGAGCTGCTCCACGCGCTTGAGGTCTTCGGCCGTATCCACGCTGACCGTGTCATGCGCGGTGTCGAGCACCGCGATCCGGTAGCCGCGCTCCAGCGCCCGCAGCTGCTCCAATTGCTCCAGTTGCTCCAAGGCGGTTGGCTCCAGATGCGGGAACTTCAGCAGAAAGTCACGTTGATAGCCGTAGACCCCGATGTGCTTCCAGTAGACACTCCCGGTGTCAGGCACCCCGCCCACCGCACGTCCTGTAGGCGGGGAGCCAGACACCGGCCGGCGGAACGGAATCGGCGCGCGCGAAAAGTACAGGGCGTAGCCGTCCTGGTCCACGACCACTTTGACGATGTTGGGATTCGCCGCATCCTCGCAGCGCGCGATCGGCGTGCGCAGCGTCGCCATCGGCACCGCCCCGTGCGCCAGCAGGAAGTCCGCGAGCTGATCGAGCTGCTCCGGGCGGATGAGCGGCTCATCGCCCTGGATGTTGAGGACGACCTGCGCGTCCAGCGTGCGCGCGACCTCCGCGACGCGGTCGGTTCCTGAGCGGTGCGCGGCGCTGGTCATCATGGCTTTGCCGCCGGCCTGCGCCACCGCCTGCACGATGCGCTCATCATCCGTCGCGACGATCACCTCGTCCAGCCGCGTGGCCTGCCTGGCCTGCTCGTACACATGCTGGATGAGCGGGGTGCCGTTGAGCATGGCGAGCGCCTTCGCCGGCAACCGCGTCGAGCCGTATCGCGCCGGAATAATTCCCACCGCTTTCATCGACATGCGTTCTAGGTTCGAGGTTGAAGGTTCGAGGGCTTTACCTTGAACCCTGAACCTTGAACCCTGAACGTTCTTGGTTTTTGGTTGAGACGGGCCAGCAGCTCGTCCGGCGTCGTGGTGGCGACGCCGACCTTCCCGACGACGATGCCGGCCGCGTGGTTGGCGATGACCGCCGCCTCCGGCATGGAGGCCCCGCTGGCCAGCGCGAGGGTGAACGTCGCGACCACCGTGTCGCCGGCCCCGGCCACGTCGAACACCTCCTGCGCGACGGTGGGGATGCGCGTGCGGCGCCCGCCCTGCTCAAACAGGCACATCCCGTCTTCGCCGAGCGTGAGCAGCAGCCCCTCGCAGCGCAGCTTGTGCAGCAATTCCGTCCCCGCGCGGATGACGTCCTGCTCGGTGTCCAGCTCCCGCCCCACGGCCTCGCCGGCCTCGGCGCGGTTGGGGGTGAGGGCGGTCACCTGCTGATAGAGGTCCAGGTGATCAATTTTCGGATCGACGGTGATGAGCTTGCGCTGCGCGCGGGCCAGCGGGATGACCTGCCGGAGGAGCTCGCGGCTGATCACGCCCTTGCCGTAGTCCTCGATCACCACGGCGTCCACCTTGTCGAGCTGCCCGCGCACCATCGAGACCAGCCGGTTCACCAGCGCGCCGCTGAACGGCGACATGGGCTCGCGGTCCACCCGCACCACCTGCTGGTGGTGGGCGATGACCCGGGTCTTGATGATGGTCGGCCGCGAGGGGTCGCGCAGCACGCCCGAGGTGTCGAGGCGGCGCTTCGCCAGATCCTCCACCAGCACCTCGCTCCAGCGGTCCGTCCCCACCACGCCGACGAGCCGGACCTGGCCGCCGAGGGCGCGGATGTTGTTGGCGACGTTGGCCGCGCCCCCCGGCATGACCGATTCGGATTGCACCCAGACGACCGGCACCGGCGCCTCGGGGCTGATCCGGCTGACCTTGCCCCAGACGAATTCATCCAGCATCAGGTCGCCGACGACGAGCACGCGGGCCCGCCGGAACGCCTGCAGGCGGCTGCGGAATTGTGTCGGGTTCAACGACGGCACGCGGCCGGGCATCACAACTCCTCCAGCACCGCCTGCGCGAGCAGGGGGATCAGCAGCTCGTGGTGGCCGGTGATGTGCACGGCGGTCCCCCCGAGCAGCGTCGGGCGCTTCAGCACGTTTTCATGGGGCCGGTAATGCCGGACCATGTCGAAGTCAAACGCGGTGAAATCTTTCACCGCATGGCCCAGGTTGCGCGACACCGAGACCGCTTTCAGGAAGACCTCCGGCAGGATGACGGCCGAGCCGAGGTTCCCCGCCACCCCGCCGCCGCCGAGCGTCGCCACCACTCCGGTCAGCTTGCGGAAATCCGCCAACGACGTCTGGCCGATCGCCGCCCCGTCCGCAACCGCCTGCTGGTGGATGATGTCGGTGCCGATGGCGACGTGCACCGTCGCCGGCACCCCCAGCTCATGGCACGTCGCCAGCAGGCTCAGGTTGCGGAACGGCAGCCGGCTCTTCTTGATCATCGAGCCGACCGCCTCGCCCAGCCCCTGGCGGCGCCGGGCCCCGTCGCGGATCGCGCGGTTGATGAGCTGGCTCGTCTCCCGCGCCATCCCGAAGGAGCCGTCGGCCAGCGCCGCCGCCAC
>JACPTX010000024.1 GCA_016192545.1 Candidatus Omnitrophota bacterium
CAACGCCTGGTCGGAGTGGAGCGACCAGACCACGGCCGCCGCGCCGGCGGAGCTGGTCTTCGGGAACCACTACTTCAAGGTGAAGGCCGCCAAGGAGGTCAACGGGATTCCCGGCATCCAGCCGGACGAGGAGGATCCCACACCGGCGGAGCGCACGTGGATCGTCGGGGTGGAAACGCCGGGCCTCTTCCTTCCGCGCGGCGCCCCCATCAAGCTCTGGCGGGTCGAATGATGCGCGCGTGGCTCATGCTGAGCGCCGCCGCAATCAGCGGCGTACTCGTCGTGATGGCGCAAGGCCCTACTTCGTCCACCTGTTTCGCCTCCCAGAAGCGGAGATGCGCCTGTCCCATGGTGCCGGGCGAGCAGCTCCTGATCGCCTGTTCCAGCGTCGTGGACCCGCAATCCTGCGGCGTGTGCTCGGTGATGTCCGCTGACGGCACGCGCGACGGCCGCAGCTGCATCACCCTCCCGTAACCTCCCAAAAAGGGGTCAGACCCCTCCAGCACAGACGGGGTCTGACCCCGTATCCTTGACGGCGTCGGGCGGACATGTTACAACAAGCCCAATCATGGCGGCGAGCGTCGGGCTTGAGCTGGGGACCTCGGTCATCCGGGCGGTGAGTCTTGAGCGGGAGGGCTCAGGCTTCCGGCTCCTCAACGCCGCGCAGGTCTCGTGGTCCGGCGAGTCCGTGGACGATCTCGCGGGCGCGCTCAAACAGCTGCGGAAGTCCCTCCCCATCAGATCCCCGGTCATCATCGGCATCCCCACCAGCGCCTCCGTGGTCACCACCGTGCACCCCCTCGTCGTCAACCGCGAGCGGGAGGCCCTCGCGGTCCAGTTCGAGCTGCAGCAGCATCTGCCGTATGACGTGGAGGACGCGGTCTGGCATTATCAGTGGTTCTCCGGCAACGGGCAGGGCCCCGGCGGCCCCCGCCGTGACGCCGTGACGACCCCCTCCGCGCCGGCCGTCGTGGCCGCCACCAAACGCTCGCTGTTGGAGGAGCGGTTGAGCGCCTGCCAGCGGGCCGGCATCGCGATTCAGGCGGTCGGGGTGTCGGCCGTGGCGGCGGCCAACACGTGGTTCCAGTACCAGGGGAACCGCGGGACCTGCGGCGTGTTGCTGCGCATCGACGGCCCGTTGCTGGAGTGGATTCTGATGAAGCCGTCGGGCCTGCATGTCTTCACGACCCTCCGCAGCCAAGACGCCTCCAGACAAGAGCTTCTCGCCTTGTTGAAGAGTTCCTGGAACAGCCTGCATGAGCTCTTCGGCGAGAAGCCGTCCGCGGCCCCCCCGACGGTCGTCGGGGTCGGGGCGGAGGCGGCGGCCCAACGGGTCTGGATTTTCGGAGGTCCGGCCGCCCTGAATTTGCTGGCGCAGGATCTGGCGCCTGAGCTGCAGTGTCCGGTGGACGTGCTCGATCTCCTGCGCCTCGTGACCCCCGCCCCGACCGCGGTCGGGGGCGGCAGCGCCAACACCCCGCACCTGGTGGTTGCCTGCGGCCTCGCGCTCCAAGGGCTCGGGAGCGCCCGCTTGACGATGAACCTGTTGGGCGAGGTCATCCGGCGCCGACGGACGGCGCAGGCGCGCCGCCTGGCGTGGTCGGCCTGCGCGTTGTGCGCGGTCTTGGCCTTGGCGTTCGGCGCCCTGGGAATCGTGACGGATCTGCAGCGCCGGCAGGAGATGCTCGCGACGCTCGCCAAACAGGAACAACAGTACCAGGCCCTGCGGCCCGAAGCGCGCGGCCTGCTGAAACGGCAGGCTCGTGTGGAGGCGCGCCTCCGGCAACTGGAGGCCGTGGCCCGGACGCGTCCCCGGGTCATCCGGGCGTTCGGACAGCTCGCGGACGTGATGCCGGATGAAATCTGGTTGACGAAAGCCGATCTGATCAAGGATGTGGAGCTGGACGGCGTCGTGGACGGCTATGCCCGGTCGTTCGAGAGTCTCACCCGCTTCATGGATCTCCTCAAATCCTCGGCCGGATGGACCGGGGTGAAGCTCCTGGGCACGACGGTGACGACGGATAAGACCACGGGCAAAGAGCTCGTGTCCTTCACCGTCCAACTGCAGCAGCCGCTCGGCTCCCCGCAGCAGGATGGCGGCGGCGAGGCGGCGGTGGAGTCCCCGTGATGGCTGCGCCGATGCGCCTGTCGCTGGCCACCCTCGGCACCGTGGGGTTCCTCGGGCTTGCGGCCGCCGGCTTCTTCGGCTGGCGGGTGCAGGCGGAGGCGTTGAACCAGGAGATTGCGCGCAAGCGCTCGGCCCTGAAGACCCTGCATCTCGGCGGACGGCTGCCGCCGAATCGCGAGGCGGTCACCTATCTGACCGGCCGGGGAACCGCCCTGGACCAGCAGTATGCCAAGGCCGTGCGGCTCATCGCGATGCTCCCGTCGGCGGACGAGGCGCACGCCGACCCCCAGCTCTATTTCCAGCAGCGCGTGCATGAGGTGCAGCGAACCCTGGAACGGCTGGCGGCCGCCCGCGGCATGCCCTCGCCGGCCCAGTTGGGATTTCCGAAAGACGTCCCGCCGGCCGATGCGGTGCCGCGATTGCTCCTGCAGTTGGAGCTCATCGAGGATGCCGCCGAGCTCATCCTGGCGCAGGACATCGCGCAGTTGGCGTCGGTGAAAGTCGAGGACCCGCAGCCGATGCCGGCCAACGAGGAAGGCGCGGACACGTTCCTCATGCGCCTGCCGGTCCGCCTGCGCCTGACCTGCTCACTGGAGACCCTGACGAACGTGCTCGGGGTGCTGGACCGCGCCAAGCCCATGGCGGACGTGCAGGTCTTGCGGCTGAAGTCCACCGACGCCGGGGCCCTTGACGTCGAGCTGGTGCTGACCCGCTATCTCGTCACCAAGCCCGCGTTCGACGAAGACGGCGAAGACGACGCATGAAAGAGACGCCGTGGGATGCGGTGGTGACGGCCGGCCTCTTGGCGTTGCTGGCGGCGGGGCTCTGGCAGTGGCAGCAGCAGGTGCGCCGGATGCTTCCGCCGGTCCTCGCCACCGAACCGTGGCAGCATGTCCGCGAACAGTACCCCACGCCCCGCGAGTTCGCCTACGCCGGAGAGCTGCCTGAGGCCTTCTTGAAGGGGTTCATCCGGGCCAATCCGTTTTCTCCGCAGCGACGGAACATTCCGGAGACGCCAGGGGCCGGCGGGGACGCCGTCCCGGCCGCGTCAGCCCCGCCCCCGCCGCAATTCATCTTCAAAGGCCGGGTGCTCATGGGGACCAAGCAGCGGGCGGTCCTCGAGGATGCCACCGCCAAGAAAACGTATTTTCTCCAAGTGGGACAAGAAGTTGCAGGATTCAAAGTCCTTGACATCGCGGAAACGCAGGTGGTATTATCAACACCAAATTCGCAGGAACCGCTTCTCTTGCGCCTGACATCAAAAGAAGGGAAGAAGGAAAGCAGCAGCAAGGAGGAGTGACGATTCCACTGCGCGGAAGACGGTCCGCGACCCTGGTGTGGTGGGTCGCGGCGATAGTTGGAAGCCATGTCTGGTGCGCTTCGACGGCGTGTGGCGCGCAGGACGTGGCCCCGCCTGAAGTCATCGACCAGTACCTGCGGTACGGCGAGCAGGCCCTGCAGCAGGACGACCTGGCCGCCGCGCGAGACGCCTTCACCACCGTCCTGCGTTTTGCCCCCGAGCATCCCTCCGCCCTGAACGGCCTGCGGCGCCTCGAGGCCCGCCGCGTCATGCGCGAGACCCTCGAGCGCGTGAAGCGCCAAGTGGTCGAGCAGGAACTGCAGCGCCAGCAGCACAGCGCCAAGCTCCGCACGCAAGCCATGGATCTCGCCGTGCGCCTCGCCCAGGAAAAAGCCGGGGCCCAGGCCCGTCAGGACGCGCAGGCGCAGCGTCAGATCCAGCTCGCCCGCGAACGCCAGCTCAAGACGTTGTATCAGCAGGGGCTGGAGCGCTATCGCCGCGGCGAGTATGCGAAGGCGATCGAGACACTGCAGCAATTGGCGCTGCTGGATCCCTCCCATGCGCTCGTGACATCCGCCACACAGTTGATCGCCCGCGCGGAAGCCAAGCAGGCCGAGCAGCGGGTCAGGCTGCGCGCGCAGCTGCCCCCGGAAGCCGGCCAGGCGCCCGTGCCGGAGCTGGAACGGCTGCTGACCGCCAAGCGCGTCGAGCAGGAAACGGCCGTGAAATTCGCGAAGCTGGCGATGAAGGAACGCCGGTACGACCAGGCGCTGGAGCTGCTCCAAACACTGCTGGCGCAGGATCCGGCGCATGAGCCGGCCCGCCGCTTGCTGCATCAGGCGACCCTCGCCAAGCTCGAGCAGGACGAGACGGCGCTGGAGCGCCGCGGCGAGCTTGATGATCAGCAGCTGATGAACGACGTCTCCCGCGCGGAGCTGCTCACGCCGGAGCCGGCCTACAAGAAGCCGAGCGTGCAGCCGGCCAGCGCCTCGGAGGCCGCGGCGCCGGTCCTCTCGCGATTGCGCGAGCCGATCAGCTTCGATTTCCAGGACGTGGCCTTCAGCGACGTCCTGGATTTTCTGGCGGATTCCGCCAACGTCAGCATCATCCCCTCGCCCCGCATCGACCTGACGAAGCAGCGCGTCTCGCTGCGGGTGGACCAGCTGCCGCTGGAGATGGCGCTGAAATATCTCGTGAAGCGCCTGGATCTGGCCTATCGGGCCGACGGCCGCGCGATCCTCATCGCGACCCCCGAGGAGTTCGACAACGAGCCGCTGGAGACGCGCGTCTTCTTCCTGCGCAGCGGCCTGGGGCCGTTCGCGCTGGAAACGTCCGCCGCCAAGCCGAACACGATCCTGAAGATGGAGTCCTTCCAGGGCATGATCGAGCAGGCCGTCACGCAGCCGTCCGGCAGCAAGCTGGTGGTGGATGAGCGCAGCGGCTCGATCATCCTGACCAACACCGCCGAGAACCTCCGCAAGGTGGAACGGTTGTTGAGCCAGCTCGATGTCACGCCGACGCAGGTGCTGATCGAGGCCCGCTTCGTCGAGGTGACGTTGACCGAGCTGGAGCAGCGCGCGCTCGAAGGCGTGCTGACCGGCGATTACGCCTTGACGAAGAAGGGGACGGCGGACAATGTGGGACCCGGCCTGGAGAGCCAGGGGCCGGGCCACATCCTCACGAAGGCCGGCGGGTTCAAGTTCCCCGCCTTGAGCCGGGAAGATGAGGGCGCGAACATCACCCTCCAGGGGATCTTGAACGCGTTCCAGTTCGAATCCGTCCTGCACCTCCTGGGAGAGAGCCAGAAGGGCAAAACACTCTCCGCCCCCCAGATCACCACGCTGAACAACCAGCCCGCATCGATCAAGGTCGTGGATGAATTCCGCTATCCGACCCGCTACGAGGTCTCGCTGGTCCAGTTTGACGTCAACGGGGACGGCGACTTCGAGGACGCCGGCGAGACCGAGTTCGTGAACGTGCCCCAGGATTTCCAGAAGCGGGACGTCGGGATCCTGCTGAACGTGACGCCGAGCGTCGGCGGAGACTTGAAGACGATCACGCTCGTGATCGCGCCGGAGGTCAGCCAGTTCAGCGGGACGTTCAAAGATTTGGGGGGCGACGTCAAGGTCCCCGAGTTCACCTCCAGCCAGCTGACGACCAGCGTGGTCATCCAGGACGGCCAGACCGTGGTGCTGGGCGGCCTCATGAAGGACAGCCTCACCGAGCAGCTGACCAAGGTGCCGGTGCTCGGGGACATTCCCGTGCTGGG
>JACPTX010000029.1 GCA_016192545.1 Candidatus Omnitrophota bacterium
ACGATTGCGTCAGCGTGAGCCGCTGCGCCGGCTGGCGCGCGAGACGCGCCTGTCGGTCGAGCAGCTCATCATGCCGCTGTTCGTCCGCGCGGGCAAGGGCGTGCGGGCGGCGATCCCCTCGATGCCGGGGCAGTTCCAGCTCTCGGTGGATCAGCTCGTGAAGGAATGCCGGGAGTTGGCCGAGCTGCGCATCCCCGCCGTGCTCTTGTTCGGCATCGGGCAGCGCAAGGACGAGAAGGCCGGCGAGGCCTATGCCAAGGACGGCATCGTGCAGCAGGCGGTGGCCGCGATCAAGGCGGCCGTGCCGGACCTGCTCGTCATCACGGACGTGTGCTTGTGTCCCTACACGAGCCACGGGCATTGCGGCGTCGTCAGAACAGTTCAAGGTTCAAAGTTCAAGGTTCAAGGGAAAAAGAGTCGAAGGCCTTCAACCTCGAACCTTGAACCTCGAACGGAACGGGATTTCTGGATCGATAACGACGCGACGCTGGAGCTGCTGGCCAAGACCGCGGTCTCGCATGCGCAGGCCGGCGCGGACATGGTCGCCCCCTCCGACATGATGGACGGGCGCGTCGCGGCGATCCGCAAGGCGCTGGACCAGGCGGAGCGTCCGCAGGTGCCCATCATGTCGTACGCGGCGAAGTTCGCCTCGAGTCTCTACGGGCCGTTCCGCGAGGCGGTCGGCTCCAGCCCATCCTTCGGCGACCGCAAGTCCTATCAGATGGACCCGGCCAACGTCGAGGAAGCGCTGCGGGAGGCCGCCCTCGATCTGGAGGAAGGGGCGGACATCGTCATGGTCAAGCCCGCCCTGGCGTATCTCGACGTGATCCATCGGGTCAAGCAGCGGTTCGGCTGTCCGGTGGCGGCGTTCAACGTCAGCGGGGAATACGCCATGGTGAAGGCGGCCGGATCGCGCGGCTGGCTCATCGAGCGCTCGACGTGGCTGGAGCTGCTGCTGGCGATCCGCCGGGCAGGCGCCGACATGATTCTGACCTACTGGGCGAAAGACGCCGCCAAAGTGCTGCAAGAGCGATGAGTGCAACCAACAGTCAAAAATTGGCAGCGGGTCCTGCCGCTGCGCGACCCCACCGTCCGTCCTCGTCCGGCATAAAGCGCGCGGACATGCGGGCGGGCGGCGGGGGCCCCCGCTCCGCGTCACCCGCTGCCCCAGACTCTTCGGCCGTGCTGGTCGGCGGGGTGAACAGCCCGGTGCGGGCGTTCCGCGCGGTGGGGCAGGAGCCGTTGGTGCTGGCGCGCGGCAAGGGCGCGGTGGTGACCGATGCCGGCGGCCGCCGATTCGTGGATTTCATCATGGGCTGGGGCGCGCTGCTCCTCGGCCATGCCCATCCGTCAGTGACGCAGGCCGTCCGCCGCCGGCTGACTGCGGGGTGGCATCTCGGGCTGACGCACGAGGGCGAGGTCGCGCTGGCGCAGGCCATCCATGAGGCCATGCCGTCCGTCGAGCAGATCCGCTTCACCGCCTCAGGGACCGAGGCGTGCATGACCGCCATCCGCCTGGCCCGCGCCTGCACCGGCCGCTCCAAGATCGTGACGTTCGAGGGCTGCTATCATGGGCACAGCGACGGCCTGCTGGTCAAGCGCAGCGCAGGTGTGCCGGAGACCATCGCGCAGGAGACCATCGTCGCCCCGTACGCGGATGTCCAGACGGCTGAAGCCGCCTTCCGGCGGTTTCCCGGACAGATCGCGGCGGTGATCCTGGAGCCGGTCGCCGCGAACATGGGGGTGGTCGTCCCGCCGCGCCAGTTTCTCCAGCGCCTCCGCGAGCTGGCGGCTCAGCACGGCAGCCTCCTCATCTTTGATGAGGTGGTGACCGGGTTCCGCGTGGCATTCGGCGGCGCGCAGGCGCGCTTCAACGTGACGCCGGACCTGACCGTGTTGGGCAAGATCATCGGCGGAGGATTTCCCATCGGGGCGGTCGGGGGGCGCCGCGAGCTGATGCGCCGGCTGGCGCCGGAGGGCGACGTGTATCACGGCGGGACCTTCGCCGGGCATCCCGCGGCGATGGCCGCCGGCCTGGCGACCATCCAGGCATTGCAGCGCACCCGTCCCTACGCGCGCCTGGCCGAACTGGGCGGGCAGCTGGCCGGAGGGATTCGCGATGCGGCGCGGCGGGCCGGAATCGCGGTGCACGTCAATCAGCTCGGCTCCATGCTGACGATCTTCTTCAGCGATCATCCGGTGACGGACTTCGCCGGCGCCCAGCGCGCCGATGCGGCGCGCTTCGCGCACGCCGCGAATACGCTCCGGCAGGACGGCATCCTGGTGCCGCCCTCGCAGTTTGAAGCGATGTTCCTGTCCGTGCGCCACACGCCTCGGATGGTGGAGCGCGCCATCGCCAGCGTGTCGCGGGCCCTGCGATGACCCATTCGACGCGGCCTTCGGCCTTGCTCAGGGTCATGGTGAGCGAAGTCGAACCATGACACGCACCAACGGGATGCGGCGCACCAATGGCTTGAGGCGGCAGATCCCCGAGGCCTGCGTCGAGCGGCTCTCGCTCTACGTGCGGGAGCTGAGCCGGATCCGCCGTCAGGGAAACGGCTTCGTCTCGTCCCGGCGGCTGGCGCAGCATCTGAGGTTCACGGACGCGCAGGTCCGGCGGGACCTCAACTATTTCGGGCAGTTCGGGACCAGCGGCCGCGGCTACGAGATCCAGCGCCTGCTGGCCGCGCTGAGCCGCATCCTCGGGATCCAGGGCCGGACGTGGCATGTCGCGCTGGCCGGGGCCGGGAACCTCGGGTCCGCGCTCCTGGCGTATCGGGGATTCCGCGAGCGGGGATTTGTGTTCCGCGTCATCGTGGATGCCGATCCGCAGAAGGTGGGGCGGACGATCCAGGGCCTGACGGTCGCGTCCAGCGACGAGCTGGAGGCGCTGATGCGGCGGCACCGGATTCATATCGGCATCATCACCGTGCCCTCCGAGGCGGCCCAGGGGGTGTGCGACCGGTTCGTGCGGGGCGGGGTGCGCGCGATCGTCAATTTCGCGCCCGCGCGTCTGGACGTGCCGCCCTCGGTGCGGCTGCGCAATGTCGACATGGCGCTTGAGCTGGAGGCGCTGGCGTTCTATCTGGGACGCGACCGCCTGCCTGCCGGCAGGCACGGCGCGCCGGCGGCGGCGCAGGATTCGCCATGAGAGAGACCGGAGGCTCCAAGCGGCTGTTCGTCCATCGGCTGTTCACCACGATCGCGCCGCGGTACGACTGGTTCAACCGGATCGCCAGCCTGGGGATGGACCGGAGCTGGCGGCGCCTCGCCCTCAAGGCCGGCGGGTTGGCGCAGGGCATGGACGTCTTGGATGTCTGCACAGGAACCGGGGACCTGGCGTTCCTCTGCGCGGCGCAGTTGAACGGCAGCGGGCGGATCGTGGGGCTCGATTTCAATGAGACCATGCTGCGCTGCGCCGTGCAGAAGCCGTCCGCCAGACCGCACGCCATCACCTGGCTGCGGGGAGATGCGCAGGTGCTGCCGTTTGCGTCCGGACGGTTTGACCGGGTGGTGATCGGCTTTTCGACGCGCAACCTCAGCGATCTCAAGGCGGGGATCTGCGAGATGGGCCGGGTGCTCAAGCCGCGCGGCAGGCTCGTGGTGCTGGAGACCGGGCGGCCCTCCAACCCGCTCGTCCTGGCGGGGTATCTCGTCTTTTTAGGGACGGCGGCCCGGCTCATCGGGCTGTGTCTGACCGGCCGGCTCTGGCCGTTTACGTATCTGGCCCGCTCCGTCAGGCAGTTCCTGGCGCCGCTGGAATTCGTCGCGCTGCTCAACGCCTGCGGGCTGGCGGCGACGCATCGCCCGCTGGCGTTCGGGCTCGCCAGCCTCTACATCGCGGAGAAGCCGGCGGTGAGGCCCTGATGGCATCGGGCGGCGGGCGGCTGTCGCAGATTCTCGAACCGGTCCAGGAGGACCTGGGGCGCGTGACGGACCGGCTGATGGCCTGCCTCCAGAACCCGGTCGCGCGGATGGCCGCCTACCTCATTACGGCCGGCGGCAAGCGCCTGCGGCCGGCGCTGGTGCTGCTGGCGGGGCGCAGCGGGGAGGCCCGTCAGCACCGCCGGGCCCTGGTGGATCTGGCCACGGCGGTCGAGCTCATTCACACGGCGACGCTGATTCACGATGACATCATCGACGAGTCGGTCCTGCGGCGGCGGCAGCCGACGTTCCACTCGCGCTTCGGGACCGAGCGGGCCGTCCTGATGGGCGACTACCTCTATGCGACGGCGTTCGCGATCCTGGCGGAGCTGCATGATGCGCAGGTGACCAGCGCGATGGCGGAGGTCTGCCAGCAGATGTCGCGCGGGGAGTTCCTGGAAGTCAAGCACCGGTTCAATCTGACGATGACGGAAGAGGACTATTTTCGGATTATCCGGGACAAGACCGCCGCGCTCATCGCGGCCTGCTGCCGGCTCGGCGCGCAGGTCGCAGGCGCCAAGCCGCAGACGGTCAAGCAGGTGAGCGAATTCGGGTGGAATTTCGGCATGGCGTTTCAGATTATGGATGACTGCCTGGATCTCATCGGAGAAGAAGCGGTGGTCGGCAAAGACCTGCAGGCCGATTTGGACAACGGGTTGCTGTCCTTGCCGATCATCTATCTGGCGAACGCCCTGCCGAGGCGCTCGAGGGACACGTTCTTTGCGCCGTTGCTGCAGACACGCACGGCTCCCCGAGGGTTCCTCTCGCGGGTGGCGCGGGAGGCGCGGCGCCGGGGCGCCGTGACGCAGGCCAGGCAGGCGGCCGAGACATTCATGCGGCAGGCGACCGAGGCGGTGGCGGTGCGCAACGGCATTGTGTTGACCGAGACGTACCGGCAGTTGGCCCGGTACGCCATTGAGCGGGACCGATAGTCTTGAGGGGTCTGACCCCTCTAGAGGAGGAGGATCTTATGGGGCGGATCGGATTCGGCGAATTGGTCCTCATCCTGGCCATCGTGCTCCTCATCGTGGGCGCGCGGAGGCTGCCGGAGGTCGGCCGGGCGCTGGGGGAGGGGATCCGGGAATTTCAACGGGCGGTCAAGGGGAAAGGGAAGGGGAAAGGGTCCCCGGGCGCATGAGCAGCCGCACGGCCTCGCCGGTCACGTGGACATGGCTGGAGGAGCGGTTCGGCCGACGGGAATTTTTGCTGAAGGCCGGTTGGGCGTTCTTCTATCTGTTCTTGGGCGGCTGGCTGCTGTCCAACCTGAAGTACCTGTTTCCGAACGTGCTGTACGAGCCGTCGCTGTCCTTCAAGGCCGGCCGGCCGGAGGAATTTGCGCTGGGCATCAACGAGAAGTGGAAGAAGGCCCAGCGGGTCTGGATCGTCCGCACCACGGAGGGCTTTTACTGCTTCTGGGCGCGCTGCACCCATCTGGGCTGCACCCCGAACTGGTTTGATGCCGAGGGGCGGTTCAAATGCCCCTGCCACGGCTCCAACTTCAACACGCACGGCGACGTGATCGCCGGCCCGGCCCCCAAGCCCCTGTGGCGCTGCGCGATCCAGCTGGCGGATGACGGACAGCTCTTCATCGACAAGGGACGGCTGGAAAACCGCCAGGGCCCGCGCGAGCAAGGCGACTTCTTCCTGCCCATGAAGGCCTAGCGGCATGGCCGACGTGAAACAGTACGTCAAGAAGAGCAAGCTCTGGAAGTCCATCTTCCGGCACGACTTTTCCGACACCCCCCGCACGCGCCTCCAGCGGGTCTTCGGCAACGTGTTCCTCCACCTGCATCCGGTGCGGGTGCCGAAGGACGCGCTGCGCGTCGTCTACACGTGGGGGATGGGCGGCTTGTCCTTTTACATGTTCCTGGTCCTCACCGTGACCGGCATCCTCCTCATGTTCTACTACCGCCCCACGACGATCCACGCGTATCAGGACATCAAGGACCTCGCCTATGCCGTGACGCTCGGGGGGCTGCTGCGGAACATGCACCGCTGGGCGGCCCATCTGATGGTGGTCGTCGTCATCCTCCACATGGTCCGCGTCTTCCTGACCGGCGCCTACAAGCCGCCCCGCGAGTACAACTGGGTGGTCGGGGTGCTCCTGCTCGTCATGACGCTGTTCCTGAGCTACACCGGCTACCTCCTGCCATGGGATCAGCTCGCGCTGTGGGCCGTGACGGTCGGGGCGCAGATGGCGGCAAGCAGCCCGATCGTCGGCAACGAAGGGCCGTTCCGCCTGCCGTTCATCACGCCGGCGAATGACGCGCGGTTCGGCCTGATCGGCGGGACGGTGATCGGGGATGCGACGCTGATCCGCTTCTACGTGCTGCACTGCATCGCGGTGCCGTTCATCTTCTGCGTCTTCCTGTGCGTCCACCTCTGGCGGGTCCGGAAGGACGCGTTCTCCCGGCAGACCGGCGAGAAGGTGGACGTGTGGCCGCACCTGGTGTCGCGGGAGTTCCTGGCCGCCCTCCTGTCGACCATCGTCCTGTTCGTCTGGTCCATGGCGATGCAGGCGCCGCTGGAGGGGATCGCCAACCTCAACGTGACGCCGAACCCGTCCAAGGCGCCGTGGTATTTCGTCGGGCTCCAGGAGCTGCTGGTCTATTTCGATCCCTGGATCGCCGGCGTGGCGCTGCCGACCATCATCATCGTCGGACTGATGGCGATCCCGTACGTGGACGTGAACCCCAAGGGCGTCGGGCGGTACCCGACGATGGACCGGCGCGGGGCGCTGTGGGTGCCGACGGAACGGCCGTTTGCGGTGAGCGTCTTCATGCTCGGGGTCGTCATGTGGTTCGCGCTCATCTTCATCGGCTACTACTGCCGCGGGCCGAACTGGGAATGGTACTGGCCATGGGAGGCCTGGTCGCACCGGCGCGTCACCAAACTGACGCTGAAGAACCTGCCGAACCTGTGGGGCGGCCTGCTCCTGCTTGGCTACTTCCTGCAGGGGATCCCGATCCCGAAGCTCGTGAAGGATCGGTTGGCGGCGCGCGGCGGCCCTGGTGCCCCGGCGCGGTTCTCCGCCGCGCTGCATCTGGGGCTGGGCGTGGTGATGGCGGCGGCGATCTTCGTGCCGCTCATCTGGGCGCCGGACCCGGATTACCCCGAGAACTCCAAATACACGATGCTGTTCCAGTCGCTGGGGCATGCGCCCAACGCGCCGGTCGCCTCCGGGCTGTACCACCTGGTCGAGCGGCTTGGTCCCGGCGTCGGCTACACCGTGATTGCAGGCCTCATCGCCGCGGTGGGATTGCTGCTGGGCTGGATCGGCGTCGGCTTCGCCCGGTTCAAGGACCGGCTCTATGAAGAGGTCGGGCTGGTCAAATACAGCCTCGTGATGGGGCTGTTCCTGTGCATGATGGGCGTGCTGGGGAAGATCGTGCTGCGGCTGCTGTTCGGGATCAAGTACCTCATCAGCTTCCCCGGCGTCAGCTTTAACATCTAGAGATGAAGCGCCTCCTGTTTCTGCTGAGCACGGCGGCGCTGGCGGGCCTGTTCGTGCTGGCCATGTGGCAGGATCTCAGCCGCGAGTGGGCCGGCTATCAGCGTCAATTCTTCAGGTCCCTCGCGAAGGACGAGCGCAGGGGCTTGAGCGGCGGCATCAAGCAGCTGATCGTGTCGGAGCTCCATCGCGTGGACCGCTGCACCACCTGCCACCTCGCCATTGACAAGCCGCAGCTGGCGCTGGCCGAGGAACCGTTCACCGCGCATCCGGGCGACTATCTGGCCTGGCATCCGCCGGAGAAGTTCGGCTGCACGGTCTGCCACGACGGGCAGGGCTTGGCCACCGAGGTCCAGGCGGCCCACGGCGACGTGAAGCACTGGGAGAGGCCGCTGCTGCGCGGCCGGCTGGTGCAAGCCTCCTGCCTGAAGTGCCACGGGGATCTGGAGCGCATCCGCGACCACGTGCCGGCGCTGCGGCAGGGGATCGCGCTGTATAAACAGCACGGCTGCGCCGGCTGCCACGCGGTGCACGGCGTCGGGCAGACGGTCTCCATCGATCTCTCGGACATGGGCGACAAGCCGTGGCAACTGCTCGATTTCACCTTTGTCGAGGGACATCACAACTTCTCCCAGTGGGTGTACGAGCACTTCAAGGAGCCGCGCCGCGTCACGCCGGGCTTCCGCGCGCATGAGCTCCCGCCGGGCGAGGAAGAAATCTATCCGACCTTCATGCCCCACTACGGGCTGAGCGACGACGAGGCCTGGGCGCTGACCGTCTACATGCTCGGTCTGACCGGCGAAAGTCTGCCTGCGAAATATGTGCTTCCGTCTCCGCCAGCCGCGCCCCAGCCAACCTACGCCTCCTCGATCGAGGCGGGCCGCGCAGTGTTCGAACGACTGGGTTGTGTGGCCTGTCACGGGACCGAGGGACGCGGCGGGCGCCGCAACCTCAATGCGGTCTTGTGGCAGGAGGCCCCGCCGCTGGTGCTCGTGAAGGCGTATTACGAGCAGGACCGCGAGGGACTGAAGGAGCTGATCCGCGCCGGCCGGCAGCCCGTGCCGAGGCTGGATCCGTCCCGTCCCGTCCCGCCGCTCTACATGCCGGCCTGGAAGGAGCGCCTGACCGAGGAAGAGCTGGACCATCTGGTGGACTATCTCTTCTCGCTGGCTGACGCATGGCCGGCCGCCCCCCAACCGGTTTCTGCGGCGGCCGACGACACAGAAGGGGTCAGACCCCTCAAGAACGATGGTCTTAACTGACGGGGTCTGACCCCGACCTGAGGATGAAGCCGACACGCGTGCTCGTCGCCATGAGCGGAGGGGTGGACAGCTCGGTGGCCGCCGCCCTCCTCAAGGACCAGGGGTTCGACCTGGTGGGGGTCACCCTGCAGCTCTGGGGCAAGGACGTCTGCGTGTCCAGCGGCACCCGGCTGTGCTGTTCGGTCCGCGACGCGCTGGACGCCAAATCCGTCGCCGGGCGGCTGGGGATTCCGCATGAGACGCTGGAGCTGGTGGACGCGTTCCGCACGCACGTCATCGACTATTTCGTCGACAGCTATGCCGGCGGCCTGACCCCCAACCCCTGCATCGCCTGCAACAACTCCATCAAGTTCGGCGAGCTCCTGCGCCACGCAGACGCCGTCGGGGCCGCCTACGTCGCGACGGGCCACTACGCCCGGCGCGGCGTGGATGAGGCGAGCGGCCGCCAGCTGCTCCGGCAGGCCGCGGATGAGTCCAAGGACCAGTCGTACGTGCTCTTCGGCTTGACGCAGGAGCAGCTCGGCCGCGCGCTGTTTCCCATCGGCGCGCTCACGAAATCGCGCGTCCGCGAGACGGCGCATCGCCTCGGCTTGGTCACGGCGGACAAGCCGGACAGCCAGGACGTCTGCTTCGTCCGCGACCGGAACAAAGACGGCTTTCTCCGCCGGGAGCTGAAGGCGGCGGAGGAGCCCGGGCCGATCGTGGATACGCATGGCCAGGTCCTCGGGACCCATCAAGGGCTGCTGGGCTATACGATCGGGCAGCGCGGAGGCCTGGGGATCGCGGTCGGCTCGCCGCGCTATGTCGTGGCGATTGACCGCGCGCAGAACCGCCTGGTCGTCGGGGCTCAAGAGGATCTCCTCAGCTCGCGCTGCCGCGTGGCGCGGCTGAACTGGGTGTCCATCGAGCCGCCGCGCGCGCCGCGTTCGGCCTGGGTGAAGATCCGCGCCCGCCACACGCCGGCCCAGGCGACGATCGCGCCGGAGGACGGCGGCGCGTCAGCGACGATCGAGTTTGCAGACCCTCAGGCGGCCATCGCCCCAGGGCAGGCCGCGGTCTTCTATGACGGCGGCGTGGTGCTGGGCGGCGGCTGGATCACCCCGCCTGCGGCGGGGAATGACCAGTGATGAGTGACCAGGTAACGGAAAAGCTCGAACAGGTTCGGGGCATCCTCCAAAGATGCCGGCAGGCGATCGTGGCATTTTCCGGGGGGGTGGACTCCACGCTCCTGCTGGCGCTGGCCCGCGAGACCTTGGGCCGCGAACGGGTGTTGGCGGTGACGGCCGACTCGCCGTCGCTGGCGCAGGCCGATCGCGAGGAAGCCTGCCGGCT